>CAZYTO010000111.1:0-12497 GCA_964650405.1 uncultured Thermoanaerobaculia bacterium
CCAGCCGCAGCAGCTCCGGCAGCACCGCCGCCGTCTCCGCGCCGAGGGCCTCCTCGACCACCTCCTGCGACCAGAATTCCAGCCCGAACGACACCAGCTCTCCCCACGGCAATACGGTCCCGTCCCCCTTCACGCCCTCCAGTTCCCCCGCCGCCATCCACTCCCGCACCCCCCCTCTCCGTCATCCCCAGCATCTCCGCCGCCTCGCCGATCGTGTAGGTGGGGGAGGGGTGGAGGAAGAGGGTGCGGATGGTGTCGGGGGAGACGGTGGTCATGAGTTGTCCTTTCGTCACTCGTTTGGTCAAATTGGTGCTGCGAACAGTGTCGCGCTTCGCGGAAGGCACGAACCCTTCGCCTTCTCCCCGCCGCAGCGGGGAGAAGGTGCCGAAGGCGGATGAGGGGTCCTCCGTCGTCGCATGTCGCGGCACGACCCATGGGTCGTAATCAATGTAGGTCCGTCACGGCTACGATGCAAGGGTGACGCGACGTGAAGACCGCCGTCCGGAAGCTGAAATCTTCGGCGCGACCGTTCGTCGATTCCGCGAAGAGCAGGGTCTCTCGCAGGACCGCCTGTGCGAAGCCGCCGGTGTCAGCCAACGTTACCTCAGTGCCCTGGAGCGGGGCGAGAACAGTCCGACTCTGACGCTCATCCTCCAGCTCTGCGACGCCCTCGGCGTGTCGCCGGCCGAGTTGCTGGAGGACGTGTGGCGGAAGAGGCGGTGACGAACGGGTTGGGCAGTCTGGGTTGAGTCACGTTTGGCTATGAGTCATCTCTTTCGAAAGACGACCGCGAACACCATCGCGATGAACATGAGTAGTAACCCAAGCGGCGGGTATACGAAAAGCAAAGCCAAGCCAAGGATCGCCAAGCAGCCGGCCCCGCCACAGCCAATGTCTTGTTGGTACCATGGCACCGGAACGGGCCTTCCGCAGCGCGGGCATGCAGACGCCTCCGATGAAATCTGAGACCCACAGTCTTGACAAATGGTCAGTGGCATGTTGTTTCTGTCCTCTACGCAAAGAGATTCCCGACTTGATGCTGCGAGCAATGGAGATTCGCAGCTTTGTTAGCTGACAATTCAGGGCCTATAGAGTCGTCAATGTTTCGTGCCTTCGATCTGTTTTCGATATGGTTCAAAGTCCAACCATATTTTCTCAACCGTCTCTGGGCGCACGCTCAGCACGATAGCCTGCGATGGCGTTTTCTCGGTGAAAAGCTGAAGGGTAACTGTTCCACACTGCGGACCGATAGCATCAGGTGGATATGCGTAAAGCCCTTCAAATGTCGCGTCCTTGACACGAATGAAGGCATTGTTTTCGTTGATGACGATGACAGCCTTCGAACGCTGAATCGGTTCGATCGTTTTCACTCCGCACATCAGCTTCATGCGGTAGAAGTCTGCTTGGAAGGCCATATTCGCTGGGCCTCCGTACATACCTTGCGACATCGCCATGCCTCGTCCGAACGCCGACCAGAAC
Organism: uncultured Thermoanaerobaculia bacterium; assembly: GCA_964650405.1. Classification (GTDB taxonomy): domain Bacteria; phylum Acidobacteriota; class Thermoanaerobaculia; order Gp7-AA8; family Gp7-AA8; genus CAZYTO01. The sequence goes on from CAZYTO010000111.1 coordinate 1,480, forward strand.
CCCTCGCGTAGTTGTGGACGGGCATTCACTAGCAGGACCGGCCGGAATTCCCCAACGTACTCCTCCCAATTTCTGAAGTCATGACCGGGGTCATACGTGTTTTGAATCGCCTCGACGTTTCGCCGGTTACGTCGGGCTTTTCCCTTTGCGGATTCAACCTCGGACTGCCGTCGGACGCGGTACAACATTACAGGCGTTTCGAACGCGACGTCGAACCCGCCGATACCGTAGGTGTATGGTCTCATGTTGAACTTCTCGGCGTTAACCGCTGCCTTGATCGCATCGAGTGGAAATTTCCCGGTGGGTTCGACAGGGAGAAGAGTTGCCTCGGGAGGCGCATCGTTGAGCCGTTTTCGCGCTTCGTCCAGAAGAGGCATAGCCTCCTCGATACGCACGATGCCAGCGATTCCGGGGCCGCCGTTCGATGGCAGGTCGCCGAAGGTAGTCATGCCGACAACCTGTCCGAGAGAATTGAACAGCGGTCCTCCGGAATTGCCGTGGTTGATGTTGATGTCGGAGATGATTGCCCGAGCTTCCACCTTGCTCACAATGCCGCTCGTGATGATCTTTCGCTGGTTCAGGGGACTGCCGATCGTGAATACACGCTCACCTTCGACGACGGTCGGTTCTCCTTGAGTCACGGCGGCGATGGGCGCGGATATTGCCCCATCGAACGCGTTCGTCGCGATTCGAAGGATGGCGATGTCCCTGTCCGGATTCGCAGCCAGCACTACCGCGCGCACCTTCCGGTCCTCGTCAAACTGTACGGAGTTCATCTGGGAACGGCTGACGACGTGTTCGTTAGTGATCACCAGTCCTGAGGCGGCGTCGATGATGAATCCGGTACCATGACCAATTTCAGACCATACGGTCACTACGGAGTTGCGCAGGGTGCTGAATTGTGACGTGAGTTCATCGACGACGTGCCCGGCCCTGCTTGGCGGTGGTGCCGCGGATGATGTGGCGTTGTCGTTGCTGAAATCGAGGCTTGCACCTTGGGCCGACAGCTCGATGCGTTGCTGCCAACGGTACTGCTTACTATCGAAGGTGACAGACTCCGTCGACACCTCGTAAGTCCCCACCGGAAGGTCAGCCTCTGCGAGGCCGTCGAAGTTGGTTCTAACCGAGAAGGTCTCAGTAACCGAATCCAGACGTTTGATCGACACTGCCAATCGGGGTACAGGCTTTTGGTTGAGTGCCGTGTCAATGAGGATTGCTCGGATTCTGACGTGCGCATTGTTCTCGGCGAAAACGAGCTGGGTCGAAAGCAGATTGATGCCGACGGCCAACAAAACGAATGAACGACAGCGTCTCATGCCGATCTCCTTGGAAATCGTTTCTAAGCTAAGGACGAGAGCGGTTACCGTTAGCGACACCCCGCACGCAAAGAAGTGGCGAACTGACTTCGACTTGAGCTCCTGGCCGTGGCCACCATCGATAGAGTGACACGGCTTGGACTTCGGCATCCCCCGTCGGCGATGGGAAGACTCTGAGTTGACGGTTTGACGTCTTGAACCAAGAGGAGCGTGCTGTCTTAGTCGAGACAGGCGAATGACTTATAAGTAGTCGATGGAATACCAATGTCGTTAGAAGGCTTTCGGAGCTCACGCCTCACCGCCACTTTCCAGGCGCGCCGATTCGCGGCGCAGTCGGCGGGCGATGGTTTCCGGCACCGGGTTCGCTTGCTTCGATTGCATGCCGGTGATCATAGCGCCCGGCCGAAAGCGCCGGCATCCTGCCGATTGGCAAAGCGGCGTGCTGCCGCTCCGGAGCGGCGGCTGCAACCGCCAACCCAGCCGCCTGAAGTCACATCAGCCTTTGATGACATAACAACCGCAGATGCAAGTCCTCCGGAGGTAGTAGGTACGGCAACCACGCTCAACGTGTTGTCAGGAGTCTTGTCATCTACAACCTACTCCGTCGAGCTTGCGCAACTCTCGAGCGAGGCTGCTTCGAAGAAGGTCGCGAGAAACGTCGTCCAGCGTTTCGACAGCTCATAGTGCCCTCCCGATTGGCGATTGAGCGACATGCTACTGCATCTTCGTGATTCCACATGGAGAGAGGCAAGTGCGGGAGCGCCGGCATCGTGCCGGCTGGCGAAGCGGCATCCTGCCGCTCCGGCGCCGCGGCGGCTGGAAGCCGCCGGGCCAGCCGCCTGGAAGGCGGCGCTCCTGCGCTTGCCGTCAGCGCGCCTCAGCGTCGACAACGCATTTGCAGGTGTTCGTACGACCTCCACTCGGTTCGGCACGGCGCGGCCGTCGGCGCAGCCGTGCCCTACGCCGGCCTACGTTTATTGCTCGGCTTCCCACGACATGGCGGTGGCGAAGTTTCGATCTTCCTGCTGCAGTTCCATGAGCCTGAGGACGTTCTCTGCTTCGGGGCGACCTTCGAAGAAGAGGCCGTAGTCGATCATGACACTGCTGCCGGCCGGGCGGGATTGGTTGGCGTACTTCCAGGCCGGCTCGTGATGCGATTCCTGGCTGAGCTGCCATGCGGACTTGCTGCCGTGCTCGCGCAGCACATGATCGAGAGCCTCGATGTCCGAGTCTGAGAACACGTCGAGATCGGCGTGCTGCCTCGCGCGGAAGACGGGACAGGTCCGGCCGGTCCTTTCAACTGTGAGGTAGGCGTCGAATAGCGGCTTGGCCACGGGCGGATAGTCGGGGTCACCCGCGATGACGTCGCTCATGACGTTGAGCGAGGTGGAGGGTACCGGGCCGTACTCCATGCACGCGTAGGCATCGCCGATCACGGGGCGGCCGTAGGTCAGGAGATGGCATTTGTCCGCGTGAAACAACAGCTTCGCGGCCTTCATCTTGTCGAGGTCGTCGATGCCGTGATCCGCGAAGTATACCAGTGCCTGAACCACCTTCTCGGGATCAAAGCGGAAGCGGATGTTGGTCATGCAGTGCGGTTGCGGTTGGTGGAACAACTACGAGTTTACCGCTTGAGATGTCAGTACCTCAAACGGAGGCACGGCGGCGCATATGCCGGGAAGAGAGAGCAGGCACAGTCTACCGGCTGTAGGATCGTTGTTTGGCGATCCAGAGCGTCCGGCGCTCGGAGAGGCACTGGTTAATTAATTCTACTGTGTCACTTTTCGAGAGCTTGGTAAGTCGTTTATAATGAGCGGCAAGGCTGTACAGCAGTCCGGCACTCGAGAGGAGTGATAAACATGAGCGCCGAGCGCTGAGCGCTGGTCGCCGCACGGCGCGATCAGGCGCTTCAACGCCTCGTTCGACGAGCTAAGATGGCAGCATGGCGTTGGTTGTGTTGCGCATGGTTCTCTACCACCTGGCAGCCACCCCAGCGGACGTCGCTGCTGGGAGATTCACCCTCCAGTAAGGCCCCACCAACAACCTCTATCCACGGGTGTCCTTCGGACGTAGCGAAAACGCTCCCGGCGAAACACCAGACCCGCGCGCAGGCAGGCTCAGCACGGATCGGAATCTCAAGTCGGGATCTCTTCCCCTTTCAAGGTCGCTTGCCGCGCTTGCGAGCGCGTTCGCCAGAAGATACACGCGGTCGCGTGCCGAAGACTCTTTCTTGAGGAAGCTGATCAAGCCGCCGAGAATGCCCTCAACGAGCAACGTCCGCCGGATGTTATTGATGACGCGCCCGCCCGTGGAAGACCGCGCATAAGGATCGAGATGCGGCGTGCCGAATTCCACGTAGTAGCGCTCCAGCCAGCCACGCGAACCGAGAATCCCCTCGTCGCGAATGTGACGAAGAGACTGGCAATGTACTTCAGCCATGTCACAGAGATACGGCAGCAGGCGTTCGATGATCTCGTCGACGTTGAGATTAGTCAGCGCCCGTGCCAGCATGTCCGGCTGGTCTCCCTGTTCGACACCCCGTAGGCAGTCATAGAGATAGCCGAACGAGCTCCCCGTGCGCACAAGCAAACACTTTCCGTGGGGGGTCATATACTTAAAAAACTCGTGGTCGATTTCGTCTGGTTGGCAAATCATCGTCCGGGTGCGAAAGTCGATGAGGTTCTGGCGCGTGTTATTCCGTAGATATTGTTCGTGCATGGCGCGGCGGATCTGATCCGGCTGATAACCCAGCGGCTGGAGGGTTCTAATGACGTCCGCGACAAGAGGCGTGTATCCGTACCGGTTCTGCACAGCCTGACTGCGAAGCGTGAGATTCCAGACCGTGGTCAGGATCAAGTACGGCAGGACGCACGACACGCCGCCCGAACTCACCTGAGTGTAGTCCTCGCTCTGCCGGATCACGTCGTACATCCCCACCTGGTAGCGCCGCAGCGAATGGCGAACGCGGCGTAGAAACAGCGTCGCAAGGTGCCACGACGGATAGTTCAACCCGGGTGGAAAACCATTGACCTCTTCCTCACGGAACATGTCCGCCAGCGTGTCACGAACGATGAACATGTAGTTTCGCAGGGAGTTGTTGGCGATGTAGATCGCCCGCTCGTGACTCATCGCTTCCTGCAACCGCTGCGCGGCGTCGAGAACATGCTGGAAACGCATCGGCGAAATGACCGGCTCGAGATCTCCGAGATCCGCATCGATGTCCGCAAGACGGTTAATGTCGGCATTCGATGGTTTCGCGGCGGACTTGAGTTTCTCCTTGTCCTCCCTCAGCTTGGCGACACGCAGCTCCTGATAACGCCGGGTCGCACGGAGACGTTTGGCCATCATGGCGTGAAGGAATCTCTCCTCGGCGATCGGCATGTCCTGTCCGGGAAAGAACGCACCGCCGTCGGGCGTCCGCGGCATATCCAAGCGCACTCGAGTCTCGAACGGCGGTGCTGGGGTGTCAACGATGTCGTGGTCGCGGAAGATGTTCTCCTCGCGGACCGCGACGAGCATCGCTACCAGCTCGGACACGGGATGGTAGATGCGCTTTACGGCGTCTACCGCCTCGCTCTGCACGTCATCCGGCAGGCTGTCGATGTTGTCCAGCCAGATCAGCTGCGAGGTCACCTCACGCAATCGCCACGCTGCGTGCGCCAGGTGCGAAAACTCCAGCTTTTCATCGACGGCTTTGGTGAGGTTGCTGACTTCCTGATCACCGGACGCGTCTGCGGCCTTCAGCCATTCGCGAACACTAATCTTCGGCTTTCCGCGATGACGCGCGTCGTACATCCGCAGAAGGCGCGTCGCTTGGTCCTGCAGCGGCTCAAAGGTCGACAAAAGATTGTCCGGCTTACCGACCGACTTGTCGAGGAGGTAGGCCCACAGGGTTGCGCGATGTTCGATGTCCTCTCGACTGAACCTGAAGAGGCGGTCGAGATACATGCCGCAAAGGCGCGAGCGAAGACTGTCTTCCAAGCGGCGAGGTGTGGAGGTGTCGATGGCTCGATTGAAGGTCTCGTATTTCAGATCCAGAAAGACGATGAACGTGCTCGGCGATTTTTTTTGGATCTCATTGCGAACTTGATAGCCGAGGGTCGTTTTGCCGGCTCCCTGCCCGCCGATAAGACACAACAGGCTGTCTCGCTGCCGCAGAGCTTTGATCAGATGCGTCTCCGCCTCCTTGCGTGGCTCGTAAAACTCTCCGAAGAAATCGAAGAACTGCGTCGCCAATGGTCGACCCGGCCGATTGGCCTCCTCGTCATCGTCGGGATCGATCTCATCGTCCCGCTCGGGCTCCTGGGGAGAGATATCGCAGGAATAAAAAACCACGCTTTTAAGAAGGCGAAAGAAGGTCGAATACTCTTTGTTCATTGCATGCCTTCATGCGTCGTCGTTGATGACGACTGCGCAGAGGTCTCGCTCTCAAGCGACAGTCCATCCTGTCGTGCCGCGGTGTCTCTTCGCAGCGGCAAAGTCTGACGTTCCGGATACGGAGAGCTCGGCGCGGGATCCGCGGCTCGTTCAGTTGCGACAACCGGAGCGATCGGCATCTTCGGTGGCACCATCGTGCCCGATTCCTCTGGTGGCGTCGCCGACGCCTCGGAACGAGATTCGTGATTCAGGATAGCGACGATGACTCCGGTCGCGACGATCGACGCGAAGTAGGCTACGTTCGGACGTCGCGCGAAGTGATTCGTCACACACGCAACACCGATCCCCGCTAGTCCCGCGATGATCGCGCGGAGCAGGCTTTCGACCCAACGGACCAGGGTGTTCTTGCTCATACCAAGACTGAAACTCCGGTGATGATGAGCGCCACGGCGAATCCTTCGATAGCTCCGCCGATAAATCCTTCGACGCACCGATGTGCCATACGACGAACGACCGCGTTTTCAGGAAAGGCTGGAAGCCAATCAAGAAACGCAGCGAACGCGATTCCGATGATCGGCGCGAACAGTGCGGCTGCAGCTGCGTGCCATGCAGCGTCCCCAAGGTGATTCGGATGCATGGAGATGTACCTCACTACAGGAGTGACTGCGGACGGTATTGCGCTACCCCAGACACCGCAATTTTCTTCTAAGAATGGACGGCTGGCTGTTTCCTTCTGGACTTCACCCGAGCGCCGTGTCCATGCATCCGGTCGCGATCGGGACGTGAAGCTCAGACGGTTGGAGCGGGCGTCTAATTAACGCGTGCATGGCGTCTGCCAGCGGGAGGGTGTGCTCGGCTGCATGTTGGTGATTTTGGCGGCGGCAAGCCGGGCAAGTGCGGAAGCGCCGGCATCCTGCCGCTCCGGAGGCGCGGCGCCTGGAAGCCGCCGGGCCAGCCGCCTGGAAGGCGGCGTTCCCGCGCTTGCCGTCAGCGTGTTGCGGATGACGACACCGCAATTTCAGGTTTTCGTTCGACCTCCACGCGATTCGGCACGGCGCGGCCGTGCCCTACACCGCCCACCGCTGCGCCTCCCTCCCTCACTGTGCCGGCACATATGTCGGGTCCTGCGTTAGGGCGTCGATGACCGAGGCGTAGGCGGTGACGCGGCCGTCGCCGCTGATGACTTTGACGGCGATGCGGGCGTTGTAGACGCTGTTGCTGCCGAAGCTCTTGAGCAATGAATTGAACTGGCGGAATTCGTTCGGGGCGAGGTCGATCTGGACGTTGCCGCTGACTTTGCTGTCAGGGAGGACGACGGAAAGGAGGACGGTGGCGGCCTTGCCGGTGACTTCGGCGATGCCGACGTTGCTGCGGTAGCGGTCGGACTCTTCGAGTTGCAGGACCTGGAGCGGCCTCGAGCCGACACCGATGGCGTCGAGGGGGGTGACGGCGGGGATGAACTGGCCGAAGGTGCCGTTGGCGGTCTGGTTGTAGGTGCGGGCCGTGGCGATGAGGTTGGTGGCGGTGGCGGTGGTGATGTGGACGGCGCCGCCGTCGTTGGTTACGCCGAAGGTGGAGGCGAGGGTGTCGTCCAGCGCCTTGACCTCGTTCGGGGCGAGGGTGAGGGAGACGCTCTTTGGGTCGCCGCCGGTCTGCGAGTAGTAGGTCAAGGTGGCGTCGACGGCGCTGGACGAGGCGTTGAACAGACGCAGGTCGGTGCGCCAGTTGGCGAAGCCGTTGTTCAGGTTCGCGACGCCGGGGACGACGTAGGTGGTGTTTCCGGCGGCGGAGAGACTCACCGGCGAGACGAGCAGGGGATCGTTGGTGAAGTTGTCGAGCACGGAGGCGTAGGCGGTGACCTTGCCGCCCGGCGTGAGCACCTTCACTTCGACGCGGCCATCGGTCAAGTTGTTGACGTTCTTGCTGGCGAGCGAGAACTGGGTGTGCTGTCCGCCGGCGAGGTCGAGGGGGAACTCCGCGACTTTGCTTCCGTTGCCGCCGAAGACGGAGATGAGCACCGACGCGGACTGTCCGGAGCCTTCCACCATGCCGAGGTTGGTGCGGAAGGCGGACGACTGGGCGATCTGCTGCAGGGACAGGACGGAGGGGAGTTTCGGATCCTTCGACAGTCCGATGAAGCTGCCGAAGGGGATGGCGGGGATGTACTGCCCGAACGTGCCGTTGGTGGTGATGTTGAACGTGCGGCTCGAGGCGAAGGTGGAGAGTGCGTTGAGCCCCGCGGCGGTCGTGACGGACGCGGCGGTCGAGGCGGAGGACGTGCTCAGGGGCCGGATCTCCAGGGTGCCGATGGCGCTGCCGGCGGTGTTGTTGAACCAGGTGCCGAGGATGTCGTCGAGGGCGATGGTGTTGCCGGGGTTGATGTCGATGGTGGTCTGTTTGCCGTCGCTGATGCCGGAGTCGCCGCTGGGCGTGAAGGTGACCTGGTACTTCATGACCTGCGGCGAGGAGTTGGTCACACGCACGTCCGACTGGAACGTGGAGTTGATGCCGCCGGCATGGGCCACGGCGGGGATGATGAGGGCATCGGGCGGCGGCGTGTTCTTCGGTGTCGGCTGGGCCGGCGAGACGAGACTGACCGAGATCGTGGTCGTGCCCGAGCTGCTGCCGCTGGCCGTCATGTGTCCGGAGGCGGACGGTGTACTGGTGGTGATGGTGATCCCGCCCAGGGTCGTGCCGATGGGGAGGTGGCTCGTGTCGGCGGTGACGGTGAGATTCGTGCCGCCCACGGGGACGATGCCACCGGCCGGGGTGACGGTGAGGAACGGCTGGTTCGGCGTGGCGGTGAACGCCAGGCCGGCCAGCGAGGCATCCAGGGGAATGGTGTAGGTGATGGTCTGGGCGTTGTCCGCCGGGATCGCGCTCTCCAGGTTGCTGCCCTGGGGGTGGGACGGCAGGATGACGACGGCCACGGCGGAGGAGTACGGGCCGGGCTGGGCCTGGCACGAGGCGAGAGCGCGCACGCGGAAGTAGACGGAGCGCGGCGTGCTGCCGTCGTTGACGCTGGTGAAGTCGTAGTGGTCGTCATCCGTGGAGACGAACGACGGCGTGCTGAAGGCCAGGTCGCCCGCCGACTCGACGACGTAGGAGGTCGCGCCGGCGACCCGCTGCCAGCGGATGGTGTACTGCACGCCGGACGATGCCGCGCCCGGCACGATCATGACCGGCGGCGTGAGCGCGGGACAGCCGGACGGTTTGGCCACGATGGTGAAGCGGGAGGGCGTCGAAACCGTCGATGGGCAGCCGTTGGTCAGCGCTTCGACGTACCAGTCGATGGTGCCGTTCGGGACGGCAGCGTCGTCGAGGTGCGCCGCAGCCGGGGAGGCGAGCAGCGTGAACGGTCCCTCGTTGTTGGAGATCCACAGTTTGTACGACGCCGCGCCGGCCACGGCTTTCCAACTGAACGTGACGGGCGTGTAGACGCCGGTCGTCCCGTTGAGCGGGGCGATGAGGAGCGGCCGCGCGTCGCTGCACTGTGCGACGGGGATGTAGGAGAAGTGGGCGTGCTGCGATTCGGTGGTGGGGCAGCCGTCGAAGTGAGCGCGGACGAACCACTCCAGCGCGCCGGGCGGTACGTTGTGGGTGAGACTCGTCGCAGTGGTGACGCCGAGGAGGGCGGGCGAGCCGTCGCCGAGCGCGAGCCAGACTTCGTAGCTCGTGGCGTTCTGCACGGCGGTCCAACTGAACGTGACGGACGGATTGGCCGTATCGGACTGCGGCGAGAGGTTCGCCGGCTGGCCGTTGTTGCTGCAATTCTGAGCGTGCGGAATGACGAAGGTGCGGTGCTGGGATTCCGTGGACGCGCAGCCGTTGAACAGGGCCTCGACGTACCACTCGATGCTGCCGGCGGTGAGGACGGCATGGAGCGTGGTATCGCCGGTGGTACCGAACGCGACGAACGGCGCGCCGTCGATGGCGGCCCAGAGGCGGTAGCCGCCCGCGTTCGCGACGGCGGTCCACTGGAAGTCGACGCTGGAGGCGGCGTGTGTGGCGTTGCCGGCGGGCGCGATGAGCTGCGTCGCGGCACGGTTGGCGCACGGGTCGGGCCGCGGCACGGTGAATATCGCTGTGCCGGAGCGCAGCAGCGGACAGCCGGCGAAGAGCGCGTCGACGAACCAGCCGATGTTCCCTGGCGGGACGGCGGCGGTGAGGGTGGTGGCACCGGAGGTCGTGCCGAGGTCCTGCGCCGCGGCGCCGTCGACGGTGATCCACACCTCATACCCGATCGCTTCGGGCGAGCCCTGCCAGGAGAAGGTCACGGGCGAAGCGACGCTGCCGCTCAACGGTGCCGTGAGGATCGGCACGACATGGGTCTGGCACGACGTCACCGCGGCCACGTGGAAGGAGCGATGGGCGGAGAGGAGCGTGGGGCAGCCGTTGTCAAAGCGCGTGGCCACGTACCAGTCGATCGCGTTGCCGGAGACGGTTGCGGCCAGCGACGTCAGTGATGACGTGCCCGCCAGTGACGGCGGTGCGCCGTCGGCGCTCGTCCACACTTCATAGGCCGTGGCGCCGTTGACGGCGCTCCAGGAGAACGTGACGGGTGACGCAACGGTCGCGCCGTCGGCCGGCGAGAGCAGAGCGGCAGGCATGGTTTCGCAGACCGGCGTTCCCACCGTCACGGCCGCGGCGGCGCTGTTGTTGGCCGTGTTCGGATCGCCGGTCGACGAGGTGACGGTGGCGCTGCCGCTGACCGAGTTGCCGCTCTGCGGCGCGGTGACGGAGATGGAGATGGTGGCTGTGCCGCCGTTCGTCAGCGACGGCGCGCTGCAGGTGACGGTGGTGGTTCCGGCGCAGGTGAACGACGCGGTGGAGGAGGAGGCCGAGACGAACGACGCGGCGGCGGAGAGCGTGGTCGTGATGGTCACGGCCGAGGCGTCGCCGGGGCCTTGGTTCGTCACGATGACGGTGAAGGAAACGTTGCCGCCGGGTAGGACTGTCGACGGCGCGGCGGACATGGTCACGCCGAGGTCGGCGGGGAGGGCGCTGATGGGGACGGAGGCCGTGCCGGTGGCGCTACAGGAGCTGACCGTGGCCGTGGCGTGCAGGCTCACGCTGCCGCTGCCTCCAGCGGTGAAGAGGATGGAGCTCGTGCCCTGGCCGCCGGTGATGGTGCCGTTGGTGATCGACCAGGCGTAGGTGGCGCCGGCGATGGCGGTGGCGGTGGCGGCGTTGTTCGTGGAGCCTGCCGCGACGCTGGGCGGGACGCTGATGGACAGCGCCGGCGGCGCGGCGCTGCCGAGTGCGCTCCCGTGCGAGGCGCAGCCGCCGTTGATGACCGTGACGTCGATGCCCACGTTGCCGGCC
>CAZYTO010000111.1:12507-16915 GCA_964650405.1 uncultured Thermoanaerobaculia bacterium
GTGCTCGGCGGGCCCGGGCCGCTGGCGATCGGCACGCCGGCCAGCGCCCACGTGTACGTGGCGCCGGCCTGGGACGGCACGCTGGCCGTGACGGTCGTATTCGCGCAAGCGACGGGCGGTGCGGTGATCGTCGCCGAGGGCGCCGGATTGATGGTCACGCCGGCATTCGCACTGCCGGTGCAATTGCTGGCATTCGTGACGGTGACGGAGAGGGTGACAGTGCCGGAGCTGCCGGCCGTGAACGTGACGGTGCTCGTGGCCTGACCGCTCGTGATCGTGCCGTTGACGATCGTCCAGGAGTACGTGGCGCCGGCGATGACCGCAGTGCTGGCATTGGCGGACGAGCCGGCACACACGTTCGGTGGCGCAGTGACGGCGGGGGTGGGCGGCGCGGCGACATTGACGGTCACCGGTGCGGACGACGAGGAGCAACTGCCGTACGACACGGTGACGGTGTAATTGCCGGCGGCGTTCACGGAGAGCGTCGGTGTGGTGATGCCGAGCGGGTTGCCGTTCTTGAACCATGCATACGACGTGGCGCCGGTGGCGTTGGCGGTGAGGGTGGTGTTGTTGCCGCTGCAGATCGTGACCGGACCGGAGGGAGTGATGGTGGGCGTGGCCGGCGTGGAGACCGGCACCGAGGCGTTGCCGCTGTTCATGCAGGTGCCGTTGGTGACGGTGATGCCGAGGAGCACGCTGCCGGAGGCTCCGGCGGAGAAGGTGATGCCGTTCGTCCCCTGGCCGGCGGTGATGGAGCCGTTGCTGATGGTCCAGGCATAGGTCGCGCCGGCGGTTGCGGCCACGGAGGCGTTGAGACCGGTGGCGTTCGGGCAGGCGCTGGAGGGGGCGGTGATGGCGGCGGGCGGCGTAGTGCAGGCCGGGATGATGGTGACCATGGCGCTGCCGGAGTCGTTGCCGGGGTTCGTGTCGTTCGCGGCGGTGGCGGTGGCGTTGAAGGTCAGCGTGCCGGCGGACGGCGCGGTCACGTTGACGCTGACCGGTGCGGTCGTCGAAGTGGCCAGCGACGTGGCCGAGCAGTTGATGGACGTGGCCGAGTTGGTGCACGAGGTCCAGAGACCCGACGGGGTGATGCTGTTGATCGTGCCGCCAGTGATGGTGACGGTGTATGTGACGGACGTGGCCGGATTCGGCCCGGCGTTCGTCGCGCCGAGGGTGGCGTTGAAGGGCGTGCCGGCCGTGGCGGAGGCCGGCACGGATGCGAAAGAGGGCGACATGTCGGCGGGCGGGAGGCCGACCGTGAAGCTCGATGCGCTCATGGCCGTGCCGCCGGCGGTGGTGAGGCTGATCGGTCCGGTGGTGCTTCCGGCGGCCACGACGGCCGTGACCTGCGTGGCGCTGTTGACGGTGTAGCTCGCCGCGGGCGTGCCGTTGAACGACACGGCGCTCGTGCCGATGAGGTTCGTTCCGGTGATGGTGACGCTGGTGCCGGCCGGACCGTTGGGCGGCGCGAAGCCGGTGATGGCCGGCGCGGAGACGCTGAAGCACTTGCCGGCGTTGCCTGCGTTGAAGACGTTCGTCACTTCCGCGGCGGTGAGAGCACGGTTGTAGAGCGTCAGCTCGTCGATGGAGCCGGGGAAGAACGCCGAGAGTGCCGGATCGGACTCGGCGCCGATGAGGAGGGCGCTGGTGTCGTAGACCGAGGTCTTGCCGGTGGTGGCGTTTCCGATCTGGGTGCCGTTGAGATAGACCGTCAGCGCCTGCGTCGGACCGTCGAAGGTCATGGCCACGTGCTGCCAGACGCCGGTGGCGGGCGTCCACACGCCCAGGGCCTTGGCATTGGCACCGGCGCCGTCGCCGATCTCGGCTGCGAGGTGTCCGCCGCCGTCGTAGTAGATCTGGAACGAGTTGGCCGTGGCGCCGCCGACGGGCTTGGAGAGAATCATGGCCAAACCGCCGACGGTGGCGAACTTCACCCAGCCTTCGATGGAGAGGCTGGCCAGGTGCAGCGAGGCCGAATCGGGGATGGTGACGTAGGCGCTCGTGCCGTTGAAGCTGAGGGCGGAGCTGACGTAGCCGATGGAGGTCGTGGCGCCGCCGGTGAGCGTGCCGTTGTTGATGCCGATGCTGTCGACGGCGTTTCCTTCGCCGCGCCACCAAGACACGACGCCGGACGGCGCGGTCTGGCACGTGGCAGGGCCGGCGGTGAGGGTGAGGGCGGTGGCCGTGGCGCTGTCAGTGAACTGGCCGCTGGGATAGGTGAGGTTCTTCTGCGAGAAGGCGCCGCTGGTGCTGCCGTAGGTGAGCACCTGGAAGGTGGTGCCGTTCGGCGGGGTGTAGCCGCCGGTGGTGGTAGCGGCGAGGGTGCCGGCGAAGGGGAAGGCTCCGCTCACGGCCATCTTTCCGAACACGGTGGCCGAGGCGGCCAGGAACGAAAGCACACCGGACGTGGTCAGTCCGCCCCCGAACTGCAGCGTGCCGGAGGACGCCTGCAAAGTGCCGGCGGCGTTGTTGGTGACGGGAATGCCGATATACGAGGTGTTGATTCCGCCGCTCTTGCGGAAGGTGCCGTTGTTGACGATGGCTATCGTGCCGAGAGCGCTGTTGAGGTAGATGTTGCCGTCCGACTGCAGGTCGAGCGTCCCGTTGTTCGTCAGGACGGCGTTGTTCATCATGTAGAGACTGAAGATGCTGGTGATGTTGAACGTGCCGTTGTTGGTGAGCGGGCGCGTGTCGAGGATGAGAGAGCCGGCGACATTGACCGTGGTGCCGGAAGCGATGGTGAACGCGCCGCTGCCGCCGACGGTGCCGGCGGTCCACGACATAGGCGCGCCGCTGAGGGTGACCGCGCCGGTGCCGTTGAGCGTACCGCCGGTCATGGCCAGGGAGGGGAGGGTTTGTGTCGAGGCGCTGTTGACCGACAGCGTGCCTCCGGCGACGGTGGTGGCGATGCTGAGCGTGCCGGCGGTGCTGTTCGTGCCCGAGGCCACATACAGGGAGCCGGCACCGGAGAGGGGCGACGCGGCGTCGAAGGTGCGCGTGTCGTTGCTGTAGAAATTGAGGGTCGCGCCGGAGGAGACGGTGAACGTGGCGCTGGTGGCGGCGACGGCGCCGATGGCCAGGGTGCCGGTCTGAACGAGGAACTGCGAGCCGCTCTGCGCGGTCAGCGCCACGAGCAGGTAGGACGTGCCCGTGCCGCCGCTCTTCTTGATGGTGCCGCTGTTGACGACGGCCGTGGTGCCGGCAGCGCTGTTGAGGTAGAGCGAGCCGTCGGCCTGGAAGTCGATCGTGCCGTTGTTCGTCAGCACGGCGTTGTTGAGCATGTAGAAGTAGTTCGTGGTGGTGACGTTGATCGTGCCGTTGTTGGTGATCGGCCGGCCGTCGAAGCTCGGATACCCGCTGAGGGTAATGACGGTGCCCGCGGGAATGGTCAGCGTACCGCTGCCGCCGAGCGTGCCGCCGCTCCAGGTCATGGCGGCGCCGGTGAGATTGATGTTGCCGCTGCCGTTCAGCGTTCCGCCGCCCAGGTTGAGGGTGGGGATGGTCTGCGTGGCGGCGCTGTTGAGCGTGAACGTTCCGCCGGTGAGGTTGAGGGCCGTGGAGAGCGTGCCGCTGAAGGTGGCCGTCCCGCCCTGCATCTGGGTCGTGCCGGCGCCGCTGATCGACGAGGCGGCGTCGAAGGTGCGGTTGTCCGCGTAGTAGAAATTCAGCGTCGTACCGCTGGAGAGGCTGAAGGCCGCGCCGGTACTGGTGATGGCATCGATGTAGACGATGCCGCTCTGCACGAGGAACTGGCTGCCGGCCTGCGCCGTCAGGGGGACGTTGAAGGTCGAGCCGGACAGGCCGGCGCTCTTCTTGATGGTGCCGTTGTTCACGACGGCGGTAGTGCCGGCCACGCTGCCCAGGTACACGTTGCTGTCGCCCTGCAGGTCGATCGTGCCGTTGTTCGTCAGCACGGCGTTGTTCTGAACATAGATGTAGCCGCCGGAGATCAGGTTGATGACGCCGCCGTTGGTCACCGGACGGGTGTCGAGAAAGACGTAGGTGTCCGTGATGGTGGTGCCGCCGGGGATGGTCAGCGTTCCCGTACCGCCGATGATGCCTCCGGTCCAGTTCATGGCCGCGCCGGTGAGATTGATGGGTGCGGTGCCGTTCAGCGTGCCTGCGCTGATGGTGAGGGTGGAGACGGTCAGGGGAGTGGCGCTGTTGAGGGTGAGCGTTCCGCCGGTGAGATTGAGGGCGCCGGTGCTGGTAAGGTTGTTCAGGGTCGTGGTGGCGCCGCTCGAATACGTGGTGCCGGTGATGTTGTAGACGCCGTTGACCGTATTCGTCCCGCTGCCCCACTGCACGTTGCCGGCGCCGGAGATGGTCGAGGCGGCGTCGAAGGAACTGTTGCCGCCGTAGTAGAAGTAGAGTGTAGCGCCGCCGGAGACGCCGACCGTCGCACTGG
>CAZYTO010000112.1:0-16881 GCA_964650405.1 uncultured Thermoanaerobaculia bacterium
CGGCGGTGAGGGTGGCGGCAACCGCGAAGGCGGCGGCAACCAGGGCGGCGGCGAGGGGCAGGGTTCCTAAGCCGTTCGACTTTGCGAATTCGGTGAAAGCGCCGCCTCCGGGCGGCGCTTTTTTGTTGTCACTGGTAAACGACGTTACAGATCCGAGATCCCGAACGCGACGAGCAGGTAAGGTGTCGCGCTCTCATACGCGTGTCAGGACCGTCCGGATGACGAGGAACCAGAGCAGCGCAGCGAACGCATGCCAACCAAGCGACAGGTGCCCGATCAGGGGGATGTGCGCAGCAAGCGACGGCACGAAGAGGGCCGCAGGCCAGACAATGATGGCGATCAGAAGCAGCCAAACGAAAAACGAGACTGCCGCGAGCGCTCCGATCGTTCGGTCATGACGGTTTGTCAGGCACGCTCGCGTTGGTAGCTTGTCTTCCAGGATGAAGTCCGCAAGATCATCCCAGTTTCGCTCGCGGATCGCAGTGCCATGGCTGCCGATGATGTACTCCGTATCACTTACGACATTTGCCGGGCGCTGCGGCGAGAAGCCATCCCATCCCGCGCCGCCGACGTCAGCGCCGAGCGACGCGAGAAAGCGCGGAAACAGCGCAACAACCCAGTCCGCGTCGGCGACGTAGTTGAGAACGTGCCCTACACGCGCCGGCGTGAAGTCGGACCATGGAAAATCCGTGCGGACTACGCTGCCAGCGAACACGACGTTCCTGAAATGGCAACCGGAGTAACGGGTGAGCGCCCCGGCGAGCAGGTAGGTCCCGTTGCTGTGACCGATATAGGAGAAGTGTTCCGCATTCGGGAATCGCGCGAGCGCCTCTGTGTACTGCTCCGCGAACCAGCGTACCTTCGCGCGGCGCGTCATTGGGAGCACGAAGGGCAGCATGGCGAAGTAGCCGTACGTCGGCGTGAGGGGCACGATATTGATTCGTCGACGTAGCGCTGCCGCAACGACGTGGCGCGCCACATGCGCCGTCCAGAACCCATAGTCGCGAATTCCGTGAATGACGAACAACACGTGCTTCACTGTCGGATCGACACTGTCATTCGGGTTCCGTAGCAGGGGGAGACACAACTTCTCGAGCCGGTCCCGGGGCTCGGTGAGAGCAGTGATCAGTGCGTCACGCCTCGCCTCGCGGAATGGCCCCTTGTATTCAATGACAGATGCGTGGCCGGATCCTGCCACGTCAAGGTAGAAAAAATCGGAACCGGTCTGCAGGTCGACGTTGTCGTCAGGTGACACGATGTCGTCGATCGTGCCGAGAAGCTGGACGACTGTAATCGGATTCCGGCTCTTTCTGGTGAGACTAAGCCACTGGATCCGCAAGTCGGTGACGAACGGCTCGCCGCGATGAAGGGCCGCAAAGAATCTGCCGTATCCAGAGATGCGCACGATGAAGTAGCACAGTTTCAGGAGCCAGACGACGAAAATGTTCGACGTTGGCGCGAAGCTCCAGCCGCGGTTCATTCCGGCAATGAGGATGATCCGATCGAGACGGTCAGCCCACGGGCAGCCGTTTCGAAGGTTTTTCGCGGCGGGCTCGAAAGGTGCGTCGGCGTTTTCACCGTGAGCATAGATGGCGACTTTTCGCGCGATGATGCCGCCGCCGCTATACCCTACGAAGACGATGCTCTGATAGGAATGTTGCTCGAGAATGTCTCCGATCAGCTTGATTGCGCGCAGCGTCGTCTCGACCGGGGGTTCGTTCGACGTCCATCCGCTCCACAGAACCGGCATGTAGACATCAGCGTCCCGCAGGTGTTCCTTGATCGTGTGCTGCACGTCAACGAGCCGGCGTGCGCTCGCACCCAGACCATGAAACAAGACTACGAGCGTCGTTGCTTTGGCAGATGGCGAGAACTCGGTCATGACTAGGAGAGTTGCCGGGCGGTCCACTCCCTACCCTATACCGCCGCTCTCCAAGATCGCTGAACCTGGATGACACGTGCGTCGAGTCAAACAATTACCGCAGTCAGACGGGGGAGCAATTGTCGTTCGGACGCGTTGGTCGAAAGCCGGTCGAATTGGCGCTGCGCGAGATCCTCGCAGGCTCGGCGGGCTCACGACGCGCCTGAGCGAGTGGGAGCCCTACCCCGCGAACTGCCGCAGGTGGTGGTCGATGTGCTTGTACATCGTCGTGCCCCACTCGTCGCCGGAGAGCTTGCCGAAGAAGCCGTGCGTCTGCGTTGCCGCCGCGGCTTTTCCCTGCTGGACGAAACGCTGGATGAGGCCCACCAGCCGGGCCTTCTCCTTCGCGAAGTCGCGCTCATCCGCGATGACGAAGGAGGGATCGGTGGGGCCGTTCCTGCTGAACGGTTTGGGGCCGAGCAGCGTGGAACGGAGGAACGGCATGAGCAGCTTGCCGATGAATCTCTGCTTCATTGGGCGGTCGCCGGTGCCGGACTCCAATGCGGTCGCGCAATGGCAGAGCATCTGGGCAGGGTTCATCTTTCCCCACTGACGGGGAGCTTCCGGAGTGAGAGCGGCAATCCGCTCGAGCATCTCGCTACGATCAGCATCGTCGAAGAGACTTTTCATAAACACTCCTCTCGAAAGGAACCGGCGGCTCAGAACGCCGTCGCGTGAGGCATGGTGCCGGTGAATGGCGTGCGGCCGCCGTCGTGCAGCAGGTCATTGCCGAGGGTCTCCCGGACTTCGAGATAGATTCCGGCGGTGTGGGTGAAGTGCAGCCGCAGGCGCGGACCGAAGAACGTGCTGCGCGTCTCGATCCGGATGTCGCTCCAGGGAATGAAGAGCGGCTGGTGCGCTGTGCGGAAGAGGCGGGGCATGGCCAGGTAGAGGCCGCGGTCGCCGGCGCCGATGGTGAGGATGTTGTTGTAGCGGGTGATGGCGCCGAGCCGTCCGCTTTGCCAGCGGTGGAGGGAGGGCGGGCCCGGCTCCCGGGTGCGGTAGCGCTCCGCCAGTTCCCACCAGCCCCCGATGGCGCTCACGAGAAACGCGGTGGCGAACCAGGACCCGGCGAAGAGCACGGCGAAGGCGATGATCTCGAGGCTGCTCACGCTGCTTATCCGCTGCCCATCCTGGGGCCGTCATGCTAACGCCTTTGCCACGACTTTGCCTCATTTCCGCCCTTCGCCTGCCGCACGCCGTTCCTATCGTTGCAGCGGAGGGAAGAACCGCATGGTCCGTAACGTGCTCGCCGCAATCGCCATCTTTCTCTGCACCTCTCTCGGCTGGTTGGTCCTCGGCATGTCCATCGCCGCGCGCACCGCCGACGCCGGCACGGACCTCGGCCCGCGCGTCGAGTCGACCTGGGGCGCGCCGCAGGTTCAGAAGCCGCCGGCCGCCTTCACGACGCACGAGTACGAGAGGGTGGTCGAGACGAACGCGACTTCCGATGGGAAGAGGGTGGTCACGGAGACCGTCGACGTGCCGCTGTCGCTCGAGAGCAGCAGCCTTCGCGTCGCGCTGGCGCTGGAGCAGCGGCAGAAGGGCCTGCTCTGGTTCCCGACCTACCGCGCCGGCTTCCACGGCGACTACGTCTTCCGCAACACCACGGACCGCGACGAGATCACGGTCCGGCTTCCGTTCCCGGCGCCGGAGGCGATCTACGACGACCTCGTCCTGCGCGTCGACGGCCAGCCGGTGCCGCTGACGACGGCCAAGGATGCGGTCTCGGCGACGATCAAGCGCCCGCCCGGCACGCCGTTCCGGCTGGAAACGGGCTATCGCTCGCAGGGGATGCGGACGTGGAACTACTCGTTCGGGGAAGGAGTGTCGCAGGTGAAGGATTTCACCCTGGAGATGACCACGGACTTCTCCGCCGTCGACTTCCCGCAGGGCACCATCTCGCCGACGGAGAAGAAGGTCGTGCCGGGCGGCTGGCTCCTGACCTGAAAATACACGAACATCGTCTCCGGCTACGGCATCGGCATGGCCATGCCGGAGAAGCTGCAGCCCGGGCCGCTGGCAGGGCGGATCAGCTTCTTCGCGCCGGTCTCGCTCCTCTTCTTTTTCTTCTTCATGTTCGTCATCGCGGCGTTGCGCGGGATCCAGCTTCATCCCATGCACTACTTCTTCCTGGCCACGTCGTTCTTCGCCTTCCACCTGCTGCTGGCGTACTTGGCCGACCTCATCTCCATCCACCTCGCCTTCGCCGTCAGCTCCGCCGTGTCGATCTTTCTCGTGGTGAGCTACCTGCGCATCGTCGTCAATCCGCGCTTCGCCTGGCGCGAGGCGGCCCTGGCCCAGGTCGTCTACCTCGTCCTCTTCTCCTACGCGTTCTTCTTCAAGGGCTTCACCGGCCTGGCCATCACCATCGGTGCGATCGCCAGCCTGTTCGTGGCCATGCAAGCCACGGCGCGGACGAACTGGCGGGGGAGGGAGGAAGCGGCAGCGGCCGTGTAGCCGGGCGGACGGCGGCGAGCGCACGGGTGCGCGGCCGTCATTCCCCCTTCACATGGGCCGTGACGATCACGGCGTAGCCGTGTACCACGTTCGACCCGGCGTATGTCTCCTGGTCAATGACTTCGACGCAGATCCCGACTCCATCCGTGGACGAGAAGCAGCGCTCGATCTTGACCCTGGCGGAGGCCTTCCAATCGCGTGCGCGCTGGAGACGCTGCACGACGTGCGTCCAGGGATCGTCGGAGTCGAGCTTTTGGGAAATGAAGGGGGAGTCGAAGGAGTAGTAGCCGGGTTTCTCGTCCGGAAGGCGTGTGCCGAGGTCCAGCCAAAAGGGAGATAGCGTCAGCGAGGCGACAGGGGACGAATGGAGCTCCACGACGTTGTCCCGAGGTGGCGAGCCGTCGTTGTCGTTCGAGAGCGGTACCTTCGTGTCCTGCTTCAGAAGATAGACCAGCCACGCGTCGCTTGGCCCGAGCCGGAGGGAGACGGAAGGCTTACCGGGTGTCAGGCCGAGTAGCTCTGCCAGCGAGCTCGCCGCCTCTCCCCGGAGCACGATCGTCTTCTCGACGGCATCGGGAGCGCGAGCCGCGAAGATCGGTGTGACCGCGAAGAGGCCTGAGAGGATTACCGAAAGGATGCGAGGTACTTTCATCTGCCCTCGGTCGGATTCGTCTTCCGCCGGCTCGCCGTACGAACGCCGTCAGATCCTCTGCCGGCCGGACTGATGAGCGAGCACGTGACCGTCATTATCCGCCAACTGTCCAGTCCGCAGCGCCAATCGGAGCTCGGCTCGCCGCGCTCGGGGCCAGATCTTCTGCTTTCTAATGTTAGAAATCGATACAACAAGAATTAGAACGGGCAGAGGCGCGCCGAAGCTATCTCGCTGAAAGGAAATGACCTGCTCGTGCGATGAGGCTGGCAGTCTGCTTGCGATGAGAGGCGAGTGCGTTTGATCGGGCGCGGCGTTCCTTCAATTACTTCCGCTCTTTTCCTACCTCATCTCCTCAGGTTCACCTCTCCAAACCGCTCACCCCAGTTTCGCGCCGCGCCCGATCGAGCGGAGCTCTTCAGCCTTCGCCCCTTACTCCCCCGTCCCGCTCGCCGCTCGGCCTTCTCCGCTCGCCTCACTCGCCGGCAGCACGATCCTTCCCCGTCCTGCCTGTTTCGCTTCGTACAGGCGCTGGTCGGCGCGGGCCAGGAGCGCGTCTTCGCCCTCGCCGTCGGCGGGCCAGGCGGCGACGCCCATGCTGATGGTCGTGTGGATGGGTGCGTCGACGGACAGCGCGGCGTGGAACCGGCCGAGGCGCTCGATCGTCGCGGCGGGGTCGGCGTCCGGAAACAGCATGAGGAACTCGTCGCCGCCGAAGCGCGCCAGGACGTCGCTGCTGCGGAAGGTGTGACGGAGTGCATCGGCGATGGAGCAGAGCACGGCGTCACCCGAGGCATGGCCGTAGCCGTCGTTGATGAACTTGAAGTGATCGACGTCAGCCAGGGCCAGGACGAGCGGGTGGCCGGTGCGGCGCGCCGTGGCCAGGGCCTCTTCCAGGCGTTTTTCGGCGTAGCGGCGGTTGACCAGCCCGGTCAGGGAGTCGTGGACGGAGTCGCTCCAGTAACGGCGTGACGTGTTGATGATCGCCACGTTCACGGCCGTGGCCACGGCCAGCAGGGCGAAGCGGGTGAACTGAATGGCCCAGGAGAAGTCGCCGAAGAGCGTGTGGTCCGGCGACGGTTGGTTGAGGTCGAATCGCGCCACGATCCACAAGACCACCAGCGCATATTGCAGGATGGCCACCGCGCCGGTGAGCAGCGCCAGACGCGCGTTCTGCCGCAGGCAGGTGAGGGAGAGAAAGAGCACGGTGACGGTGAAGAACGCGCGACTGTTCGTCACCGCCAGCGGGCGCGCGGTCAGCGCCAGGCCGATGTTCACGAGGTTCAACACGGTGATGTCGAACAGACACGACGCGGCGCTCAACCATCGAAGCGGCGTCCGGCTCCGCCGAAGGAACAGGAGCTCGACCACTCCGGCCACGAGTAGGGCGCCGTATCCGGTCACGTAGACCGGAGTGGGAAACGACGGCGCCAGCGAAACGGTGACCGCCCCGGCGCCCGACACGAGAAGGCGCATCTGCGCGGCCCGCACCTCTCCCTCGCGCGCCAGCTCGCGCTCGGCTTCCGGCGGGTCCCATCCGCGGTTGGGCTGCATCTCTCTCTCTTCGGTCAGCCAACGTTTAGCCGGCAGTTAGATGATATCTGCTGACCGTTACCGGTGTTCCGCTAAGATTCGCTCCCATGAAAAAGGGCGCGCTCCTTCTGCTCCTCTTCACGTCCGCTCTCACCCTCACCGCCGCCACGAAGCCCGCACCCAAGGCCGCGCCCGCCGAAACGAAGCCCGCCCTCGACGCCTCCATGCTGAAAGGCATGCAGTGGCGCGAGGTCGGCCCGTACCGCGGCGGCCGTGCCGATGCCGTGGAAGGCATCGTGGGTGACCGCAACACCTACTACTTCGGTTCCTCCGGCGGCGGCGTGTGGAAGACATCCGACGGCGGGCAGTCGTGGAAGCCGGTCAGCGACGGCTACTTCGGCGGCTCCATCGGCGCCGTGACCGTGGCTCCCTCTGACCCGAGCGTCGTCTACGCCGGCACGGGGGAGGAGACGGTCCGCGGCAACGTCTCCTCGGGCGACGGTCTCTGGAAATCGACGGACGCCGGGAAGACGTGGACGAAGATCGGCCTGGAGGACTCGCGCCACATCGGCCGCATCCGGGTCGACCCGCACGACCCGAACCTTGTCTACGTGGCGGCCATGGGCCACGCCTTCGGACCGAATGAGACACGGGGCGTCTTCCGCTCCAAGGACGGCGGCAAGACCTGGCAGCGCATCCTCTTCGTCAACCGCGACGCCGGCGCCGTCGACCTGACCCTCGACCCGGGCAATCCCCGGATCGTCTACGCCACGACCTGGCGCTTCCGCCGCACGCCGTACTCGTTCGAGAGCGGCGGTGAAGGCTGCGCCCTCTGGAAGTCCACCGACGGCGGCGATACGTGGAAGGAGCTGTCCCGCAACAAGGGCATGCCGAAGGGAACGCTCGGCATCATCGGCGTCTCCGTCTCGGCCGGCAATCCCCAGAACGTCTACGCCATCGTCGAGGCCAAGGACGGCGGCGTGTACCGTTCCCGCGACGGCGGCGACACATGGACGAAGGTCTCCGGCGAGTCGGACCTCAAGCAGCGCGCCTGGTACTACACCCGCATTTACGCCGACCCGAAGGACGAGGACACGGCCTACGTCGTCAACGTCGGCTTTCACAAGACGAAGGACGGCGGGCGGACGTGGACGGCCATCCGGCCGCCGCACGGCGACAACCACGACCTCTGGATCGATCCGCTCGACACGCAGCGCTTCATCGAGTGCAGCGACGGCGGCGCCCAGGTGACCACCGACGGCGGGCGGACGTTTTCCTCCGAGGAGAACCAGCCCACCGCGCAGTTCTACCGCGTCTCCACCGACACCGACTTCCCCTACCACCTCCTCGGCCCGCAGCAGGACAACTCGGCCGTGCGCATCCGCCACCGCACGTACGGCGGCGGCATCGGTCCCCGCGATTGGGAGCCGACGGCCGGCGGAGAGAGCGGCTACATCATCGCCGACCCGAAGGACCCCGACGTGGTCTACGGCGGCTCGTACGACGGCCTCATCCAGCGCTTCAACCACCGCACCCAGGAGTCCCGCGACGTCAATCCGTGGCCGGACAATCCGATGGGATGGGCGGCCGGCGACATCAAGCATCGCTTCCAGTGGAACATGCCGATGTTCTTCTCGCCGAACGATCCGAACAAGCTCTATGCCGCCTCGCAGTTCCTGCTGGAGTCGACGGACGGCGGCGGGAGCTGGAAGGTCATCAGTCCCGACCTCACCCGTAACGACAAGTCCAAGCTCGGCCCCTCGGGCGGGCCGATCACCAAGGACAACACCAGCGTCGAGTACTACTGCACGATCTTCGCGGCCGACGAATCGCCCGTGGAGCCGGGCGTGCTGTGGGCCGGCTCGGACGACGGCCTCGTGCACGTCTCGCGCGACGGCGGCGCCCACTGGGACGACGTCACGCCGAAGGGCATGCCCGAGTGGATCATGGTCAACGAGATCGAGGCCAGTCCGCTCGACAAGGGCACGGCCTATCTCGCTGCGACGATGTACAAGTCCGACGACAATCACCCGTATCTCTACAAGACCAGCGACTACGGCAAGACCTGGACGAAGATCGTGGACGGCATCCCCGCCGATCAGTTCACGCGCGTCGTCCGCTCCGACCCGAAGCACCGCGGCCTGCTCTTCGCCGGCACCGAGCGCGGGATCTACGTCTCGTTCGACGACGGCGGCCACTGGCAGCCGCTGCAACTGAAGCTTCCCATCACGCCGGTGACCGACCTGCGCATCCGCGACGATGCGCTCATCGTGGCCACGCAGGGCCGCGGCTTCTGGATGCTCGACGACATCGAGCCGCTCCGCCAGCTCACGCCGGAGATCGCCACCAAGGGCATCCATCTCTTCACGCCACCGCCCGCCTGGCGCATCGAGGGCGGCGGCTTCCGCCGCGGCGGCGGAGGGGCCGGGCAGAATCCTCCCAGCGGCGTCATCGTCGATTACGTGATCCATGACCAGAAGCCGGGCACGAAGGTCTCGCTGGCCTTCCTCGGTGCCGACGGCAAGGTCATTCGCGAGTACAAGGGCGAGGTGCAGCGCGAGCCGGCCAAGGGGAAGGAAGTGAAGGCGGCGGACGTCGAGAAGGTACCGCCGGAGCCTGCACCGGGCGAGCGGAAAGAAGCGATCAAGAGCGAAGGCGCCGCCGCTGAGGCACAGGAAGAGGGGACGGGCGAGGCGGAAGGGGAGGCCCGCCGCCCGGCCGGAGGCCGCCGCGGCGGCTCGGAGGACAAGCTGAACGACGTGGTCAACGGCCACAATCGGTTCAACTGGGACCTGCGCTATTCCGACGCCAAGCGGCTGGAGGGGATGATCCTCTGGGCCGGCGGCCTGCAGGGACCGCGCGTCCTGCCGGGAACGTACACGGTGAAGCTGACCGTGGGCGATCAGTCGGCCACGGCGCAGGCCACGGTCGTCAGGAGCCCTATCAGCAAGGCCAGCGACGGCGACCTGAAGGCGCAGTTCGAGTTCACCCACGGGGTGTGGCAGAAACTGACCGAGGTGCATACGCAGATCGAACGGATCCGCGACGTCCGGACACAGCTCGCGTCGATCAAGAAGCGCGTCGGCGGAGGCAAGGACGCGAAGCCCATCGTCGATGCCGCGAACGACCTCGACAAGAAGATGACGGCCGTCGAGGAAGCGCTCTATCAGACGAAGAACCACGCCGAGGAAGATCCGCTCAACTTCCCCATCCGCCTCAATGACAAGCTGGCCGGCGTCGGCAGCTCCGCCGGCGACGGCGACTGGGCGCCCACCGCACAGCAGGTCGCCGTCCGCGACGAATTGACGAAAGCGATCGACGAACAGCTGGCGAAGCTCAAGGCCGTCTGGGACACCGATCTCCCGGCGTTCAACAAGCTCGCCGCGAGCGTACCGCCGGTGAAGTTCTCCGACGGAGAGGGACGGCAGGGCGCGAAGGCGAAGGGCGAAGGGATGAAGGGCGAAGGAGACGACGACGGCGATTACTAGCACCTCAGCGCCTCCGGAAGGGGCGGCAAGGATGCCGCCCCTTCAGCCGGCAGGATGCCGGCGCTCCTATGTCAGACGGCGCGTGGCGTCGAGACGCCCTGCTGCCCACCAGATCCCTCGCTCCCGCCCGAGCCTCCACCCACGCTCGGGATAAACTCGAGAAGCATGGACATCACCTTCGGCACTGACGGGTGGCGCGCGGTCATCGCCGACGGGTTCACGTTCGACAACGTGCGGCGGGTGAGCAGTGCCATCGCCGTGGCGGCGCGGCGCCTCGAGCCGCCCGCCGGCGTCGGCCGCAATGCGCTCATCGTCGGCTTCGACCGCCGCTTCCTCTCGCGCGAATTCGCGCTGGTCGTGGCCGAGACGCTGCGCGGCGGCGGGTGGGACGTGATTCTCTCGAGTGGGCCCGTTCCCTCGCAGACGGTCTCCTACACGGCACTGCACCGAAGCGTCCTCGGCGGCGTCGTGGTGACGGCCAGCCACAACCCGGCCCGGTACAACGGTATCAAGTTCAAGGCCTGGTACGGAGGCTCTGCGCTGCCCGAGACGTATGCGGCCATCGCCGCGGCGCTCGATCAGCGCGACCTGCGCGGCGGCGGGAGCGTCACGGAGGCCGACATCCTCGGCGACTACGTGGCGGCGCTGCGCGGGCAACTCGACGTGGAGAGCATCCGCAAGGCCAGGCTGGCCATCCTGCACGACCCGATCCACGGCGTGGCCGCGCAGATCCCTTCGCGGGTCCTGGGCGTCGACTACATGGGAGCGGCCCGCATCCTGCGCCGGGAGATGACGCCCAGCGACCTGACCATCGTCGACGGCATCCGCGGCGAGGTCAATCCGTCCTTCGGCGGCGTGAATCCCGAGCCGATCCCGGAGAACCTCGGCGCCTCGCAGAACGTCATGCTCACCGGCGAGTACGACCTGGCCATCTGCAACGACGGCGACGCCGACCGCCTGGGCATGCTCGACGAGCGGGGCGAGTTCGTCTCGCCGCACAAGATCATCGCCCTGCTGGCCCTCTACCTCGTGCGCGAGAAGAAGCTGGAGGGGGAGATCGTCAAGACCTTCTCGACCTCGCGGCTGGTGGAGAAGGTGGCCCGTGCCCTCGGCGCGCCGTTTCACGAGACGGCCATCGGCTTCAAGTACGTGGCCGACCTCATGCTCACCCGGAACGTCCTCGTGGGCGGCGAGGAAAGCGGGGGCGTGGCCTTCGGCTCGTTTCTGCCGGAGCGCGACGGCATTCTATCGGGCCTCAAAGTCGCCGAGTGCGTGGCGCACTACGGCAAGCCGCTGTCCGAGATCATCGGCGACATGGAGGCGGAGTTCGGCGCCCTGCACTACGACCGGCGCGACCTCCACCGCCCCATGGACGTCTGCGGCCGCCTCATCGACCGGGTCAAGCGCGGGGAGCTCGATCGCGCCTTCGGTCCGGGTTACGCGTCGCTGGAAGAGACGGACGGCGTGAAGATGAACTTCCACGACGGCACCTGGATCCTCTTCCGCAAGTCCGGCACGGAGCCCATCATCCGCATCTACTGCGAGAGCCCGTCGGCCGGACGGGTGCGGGAGATGCTGGACATTGCGGTGGCGGAGCTGGACCGGGTGTGACGTTCAATACGGCGCACGCGTCAGCCCGAAGAGCGCCGTCGCGGCGGCCGTCGTCTGGCGGGCAAGCTCCTCCAGGCTGACGCCGCGCGCCGCGGCGATCCGTCGCACCACGTGTGGGAGCAGGCTCGGCTCGTTGCGGTCGCGTGGGGGCGGCGGAGTGAGATCGCGCGGTGTAAGGAATGGCGCGTCGGTCTCGACCAACAGGCGATCGGCCGGGATGCGCTGGACCAGATCGACCAGATGCCGCCCACGCCGCTCGTCGCAGATCCAGCCGGTGATGCCGATGTGAAGCCCCAAGGCGAGGTACGCCTCCAGCGCGGCGGCTCCGCCCGTGAAGCAGTGGACCACGCCACGCAGAAGCCCGCTCTGGTGCTCCTCGAGGATGGCCCGGAAGTCGTCGTGCGCCGCCCGCTCGTGGAGAAAGAGCGGGCGGCCGAGCTCGAGGGCGAGCGCCACCTGTGCGGCGAACCAACGCCGCTGCACGTCCGGCGGCGAGAAGTTGCGGTCGTAGTCAAGCCCAAGTCAAGCCCGCATTCTCCGATGGCGACCACGCCGGGGCGGAGCGCCAGGTCGTGCAGTTCGGCCAATGTCCGCGGCGTGCACTCGCGAGGGCGGCGAGGGTAAGCTTCTTCACCCCATCCGGTACGCCACTGCGTTGATGTGCATCCCCGCGCCGACCGATCATCCGCATCTACTGCGAGAGCCCGTCGGCCGGACGCGTGCGGGAGATGCTCGACATCGCGGTCGCGGAGCTGGACGGGGTGTGACTGCCTCGAAGCGTCCCGTCAATTGGTCGACCGGGAGTTCGGATCAGACCCGGTACGCCACCGCATTGATGTGCATCCCCGCGCCGACTGAGGCGAAGAGGACGATGTCGCCGGGCTTCAGCGCGTGGCCGTCGAGTTGTCCCTTGGTGATCAGGTCGAGCATCGTGGGGATCGTGGCCACCGAGCTGTTGCCCAGCCAGGAGATGGTCATCGGCAGGATGTCGTCGGGCGGCGTGGCGATGCCGTAGAGCGCATAGAAGGCCGTGACGATGGCTTCGTCCATCTTGCCGTTGGCCTGGTGGAGGAGGATCTTCGTGACGTCGCGGATGTCCAGGCCGGCCCGCTCGAGGCACTGCTTCATGGCCGTGGCCACGGTCTCCAGCGCATAGCGATAGAGCTTGCGGCCTTCCATCTTGAGGAAGAGCGCTTCGAGGAAGACCTCGTCCTTGTACGACGGCCCCATGAAGAGCATGCCGGAGTGATTGAGTGTGTCGGAGCGGGCTGCGTGGGCCAGGATGCCGGCGTCACCGTCGCTCTCCCGCGCCTCGAGAATGGTGGCCCCGGCGCCGTCCGCGTAGATCATGCTGTCGCGGTCGTGCGGGTCGGAGATGCGGGAGAGCGTGTCGGCGCCAATGATCATCATCCGTTTCGCGTAGCCGCACTGGATCATGGCGTCGGCCTGGATCACGCTCTGCAGCCAGCCGGGGCAGCCGAAGACCAGGTCGAAGGCCACGGCGCGGGGCGAGGCGATCCGCAGCTTCGCCTTCACCCGGGCCGCGAGCGCCGGGACCATGTCGGAGTGCCCGCCGCCGCTTTTCACGTCGCCGAAGTTGTGGGCGACGATGATTCCGTCCAGCGTCTCGCCGTCGATTCCGGAAGAGGCCAGGGCCTCCTTCGCCGCTTCGAAGGCGAGGTCCGAGGTCACCAGTTCCTCCGGAGCGTACCGCCGCTCCCGGATCCCGGTGATGGCCTCGAACTGGGCCACGATCTCCTCGTTCGTCTTGCCGAGCGGCTCTCCCTTGGCGGTCCGGAAGTCGTGCTGGAGAAAGGCGTCGTTGGCGACGCGCAGGGGAGGGATGTAGCTCCCCGTGGCGGAGATGACGGTGCGGGTGCGTCCCATCTCGAAATTATATCGGTTCGCTGGTCGCGGATCGCTGGTGGCTGGTCTCACTACGGCTCTCGAGGCTCTTAAGGCTGTTGGGCGCTCGGGCGCTCTGGAGCCCCGAAATGCTACGATGCGGGGCAGCGGCGACCTTGTGTTCTCAGGCGTCGACCTGCCGGAGCATTCGTCTCCCTTTCGTTCTCCGCGGCCGTGATCAGCGACGCGAGGTTGGATGCTTTTTCCCCCGAACGCCACAGCGAGCGGCAAGAGGCGAATAGCAAACGCAGACCAACGAACAACGACCACGAACAGCGACCACGAACAGCGAACAGCGACAGCGGAGAACGACAAGAGCGTGTCCACACCAGAGCAGACGGAGCAGATTCGAACGCACTTCACGCGGGAGAGCATCCTCGACGACTACCGCGTCGGCTTTCGCAGCCGCCAGGTGAGCCTCATCGGCCGCAAGGAGGTACTCACCGGCAAGGCCAAGTTCGGCATCTTCGGCGACGGCAAGGAAGTGGCCCAGTTGGCCATGGCCCGCGCCTTCCGCCGCGGCGACTGGCGGTCGGGCTATTACCGCGACCAGACGTTCATGTTCGCCACCGGCATGGCCACGCTCGACGAGTACTTCGCCCAGCTCTACGCGCATCCCGACATCGAGCATGATCCGTGGTCGGCCGGCCGCTCGATGAACGCCCACTTCGCCACGCGCCTGCTCAATCCCGACGGCACCTGGAAGGCCCAGACCGACTCCTTCAACACCTCCGCGGACGTCTCGCCGACCGGCTCACAGATGCCGCGCCTGGTCGGCCTGGCCTGGGCGTCGAAGCTCTACCGCGAGATCGACGCGCTGAAGGAGCTCACACAGTTCTCGCGCGACGGCGACGAGATCGCCTTCGGCACCATCGGCAATGCGAGCTGCGCCGAGGGGATGTTCTGGGAGTCGCTCAACGCGGCGGGCGTCACCGGCGTTCCCATGATCGTCTCCATCTGGGACGACGGCTACGGCATCTCCGTCCCGAACGATTTCCAGATCACGAAGGGCAGCCTCTCCGAGCTGCTGAAGGGCTTCCAGCGCGAGCCCAAGTCGAAACGCGGTTTCGACATCTACACCGTCAAGGGTTGGGACTATCCCGCCCTCTGCGAGACCTACATCGCCGCGGCCAGCATCGTCCGCATGGAGCACGTGCCGGCCATCATCCACGTCATCGAAGTCACGCAGCCGCAGGGGCATTCCACCTCCGGCAGCCACGAGCGGTACAAGTCGAAGGAGCGCCTGGAGTGGGAGGTCGAGTACGACGGCCTCCGGAGGATGCGCGACTGGATGATCGCCCAGGGCATCTCGTCAGCCGAGGAGCTCGACGCATTCGAGAAGGAAGACCTGCAGCTGGTCCGCGAGTCGCAGCGCCGCGCATGGGCAGCCTACCGTGCACCGATCGATGCCGACGTCCGCACCGTGCTCGGATTCCTGGAGCGGCTCGGCGAGTCGGAAGCGAAGGACGAGCTGGCCCGCAGCCAGGCGCCGTTCCGGCGCGACGCGTTGCGCGTGCTGACCGGCGCCATCGTGAAGCGCGGGACCAGCGTCCCGGCCGACATCCTCGAGTGGCGCCGCAATGCCGAGCGCTCCGGCGCCGCGCTGTACGACGATGAGCTGTACGCCGCCGATGCCGGGTCCGCGCTACGTGTGGCCGAGGTCCGGCCCGAGTACGCCGCGGACGCGCAGCAGCTCAACGGCTTCGAGATCATCAATCACTGTTTCGATCACGCCCTGCGCCGCGATCCGCGGGTGATCGTCTTCGGCGAGGACGTGGGCAAGCTGGGCGACGTCAACCAGGGCTGTGCCGGCCTGCAGGAGAAGTACGGCCTGCACCGCGTCTCCGATACCGGCATCCGCGAGTGCACCATCGTCGGCCAGGCCATCGGCGCGGCCGTCCGCGGCCTGCGGCCGATCGCGGAGATCCAGTACCTCGACTACGTGCTGTACGCGCTGCAGATCCTCTCCGACGACGTGGCTACGACCCGCTGGCGCACGCGCGGCGGCCAGGCCTGCCCGCTGATCATCCGCACCCGCGGCCACCGGCTGGAGGGCATCTGGCACGCCGGCTCGCCGATGAGCGGCATCATCAGCCTGGTGCGGGGGATGCACGTCTGCGTGCCCCGCAACATGACCCAGGCGGCCGGCTTCTACAACACCCTGCTGCGCGCCGACGAGCCGGCCATCGTCATCGAAGTGCTGAACGGCTATCGCATCAAGGAAGCGCTCCCTGCGAACATCTCCGAATTCACCCTGCCCCTCGGCGTCGCCGAGGTGATCCGGGAAGGGAAGGACGTCACGCTGGTCAGCTACGGCGCGACGCTGCGCATCGTGCTCGAAGCGGCGGAGCTGCTGGCCACCGTCGGAGTGGACGCCGAGGTGATCGACGCGCAGACGCTCCTGCCGTTCGACCTGCGCGGCGTGATCGTCGAATCGCTGAAGAAGACGAGCCGCGTGGCCTTCATCGACGAAGACGTGCCGGGCGGCGCCACGGCCTTCATGATGCAGAACGTCCTGGAGCGCGACGGCGGCTACGACTGGCTCGATTCACCGCCCCTCACGCTGCCGGGGAAGGAGCACCGTCCCGCCTATGGCAGCGACGGCGACTACTTCTCGAAGCCGAATCGCGAGACCATCTTCGCCGCCGTGCACGCCATGCTGCACGAGAGCGATCCGCGGAGGTATCCGGTTCTCTTGTGAGCTGCCGTTCGGAAAGGGTAGAAGGTTATGGTTAGGGTTAGTGGTTAGGAGCGACTGGCTTGCTAAAGAAAGAGGTCATGGACGAACGACGCAAGGCGCAGCGCTTTCCGATGAAGCTGCCGATTCAGTTCGGCGGAGGAAAGGGGACGACGCGCGACATCAGCGGGGTGGGCGTGTACTTCGAAACCGACTATCCCTTCGACGCCGGCAGCGAGATCGACTTCGTCCTGCTCGTCCCCGACGCCGTGAACGTCCGCTGCCGCGGCACGATCGTCCGCATCGACCCCCAGCGCGAGCACTTCGGCGTGGCCGCCACCATCGACTCGTACACCCTCGACACCAGCCAGCAGTCCAGCGGTACGAAGCCGCACATCATCATCGAGGAGCTGCGGAAGCGGGGGTAGCCGTCATCCCCTGGCCAGCCGCGCGTGTTGCCCCACGATCCAGACGTGGGGACCTGCAGTCCTCACGCGCGGACGGGCGGTCCACACACGTGGACGGGTGGTCCACACGCGCGGACGGGTGGTCTACACGCGCGGACGGGCGGTCCACACGCGTGGACGGGCGGTCCACACGCGTGGACGGGCGGTCCACACGCGTGGACGGGCGGTCC
>CAZYTO010000113.1:0-16811 GCA_964650405.1 uncultured Thermoanaerobaculia bacterium
GCGGGGCGGCGCGGGGGGGGCGGCCGCGTGCTTCGACCTTCCCCCCGTGGATGCGTGTGGCGCCGGCCGCGGCGGCGCCCCACACCGCGCCGTCCCGCGCCGCCGCAAGGGCGACCACGGACGCCTTTGCCTCGCTCCGCTTCTGCCACACGCGTTCATCGCGCAGCGTCCACAGTCCGCCGCCCGTATCGGCCATCCACAGCACGCCGTCCCGCGCCTCCACCAGGGCGATGACGGCAAGCTGCGTCGGCACCACCCGCCACGAGGTGCCGTCGTAGATGTGCACGCCGGCCGGCGAGGCCACATACACGCCGCCGCGCGCACGCGGCACGATGGCCGCGATGACGCCGCGGAAGGGAGCGGCCGGGACGGCATCGACCGCCGTGATGGACTTGCCGTCGAACGTGGCCGTGCCGTCGAGCGTGCCGACCCACAGCACGCCGTCCCCGTCCTGCGCCAGGGCCGCCACGGACGACTGCGGCAACCCGCGCCAGTTGGCCTTGCCGAACGTCCGGAACGAGCGTGCCGGCGTCCACTCGTCGGCCTGTACGGCCGGCACGAGGAGGGCGATGACGATCGCTGCGAGAGAGAGCCTGGGCCGGTTCATGCGACGAACGGGAGCCGGGGAAGGATACGCGAATTTGGAAGGCGCCGCGTCAGACCCGCGTCTCCATGTGCCAGGCCCAGATCCCGTCCCACCAGCCGCGGCCGAAGCGCTCTCGGAGCTTGCGCACGGTCCGCTTGTAGCAGGTGCGGGTGAGCGGGGCGAGCGGGCTGGTCGTGCGCGCCTGCACGATGATGCGGAGTTGCGCGGTGGCGGCCCGCTTCCAGTTCCCGGCCGATTCCCGCTGGGCCATGATCAGGGCCCACGTCATGCGCGCGATGTGCTGGTAGAAGATGTTGAGGCCGTCCAGCTTCATCGGGCCGATCGACGTTTCCGCCAGGTCCGTCCGCCCGGCCATGGCCCGGTCGTACGCCTGCCAGATGCGGTGCAGGTCCGTGGCGTGGTCGGGATCGCAGGCCAGCGCGTACTCGTTCACCTTCGCTGCCTCCGCGTCCCTTCCCGTGTGCCGGTAGGCGAGCGATACGTTGAGGAGCATGAACGGCCGGACGCCCCTGCGGCTGGCCCAGTCTTTCGTGTCCGAGAGGCACATCTCGTACTGGCGGGTCGACGTCAGTGCGTAGCTGAGCATGCCCCAGATCTCGATATCGTTCGCCCACCAGAGGGAAAAACGCTGCTTGAACTGGTCGACGAGGCGGGTGCTCTTCGTCGACGCCGCCTTCTCCAGGAAGGCGATGGCGGCGGGCCGCCCCAGGCCGGGCTTGCGCTGCTGCAGCACGGCGATCAGGTCGAGCGCGTTCACCGCCTTGTTCCGCTCGATGAGGACCAGCACGAATTCCGCCGCCGCCTCGGGATGGAACGTTCCCTTCCCGGCCTGCTCCTCGAGAGCCTTGCGAAGGTCCTCCGCGTGCCAGGCCGTCTTCATCACTTCGATGGCATCGTGTACGAGCTCGCCGTCGAGCGCCTCGTCCGCGATCAGTTCGCGCAGAAAGCGGCTTGCCGGCTCGCGCAGCTTTCGCCGGACGGCGATGCGGATCCGGCGCAGCTTGAATGCGGGGCGGCGCGAGTCGGGGTCGGTGGCGTCGAGGACCTTCACCGCCCCCTTGACGTCGTTGTTGTCGAGAAGAATGTCGGCCAGGGTCACCGCGGCGTAGGTATTGTCCCGCTCGATGTGCAGCGCCCGGCGGAGGGCGGCTTCGGCGCGGTCGCCGTGCTTCGACCACAGCTCGGCCTCGGCGAGGTAGTTCCAGGACAGGGCGCTGTCCGGATTGGTCCTCGTCAGTTCCGTGGCCGCGCGCAGGTACAGCTCGTTCTCGCCCTCGGCCCGGTGCCACAGGCAGAGCTGGTACCACCCCCAGCCGTAGTTCGGCTCGTCGGCGATGACGGCGTTCATCCGGGCGATGGCCGTCTTCAGGTCCCCCCTGCGTGCATGAATCCACGCTTCCCGCCCGCGCAGGGACAGCGGCGTGCGCCCGTTGACCTGGACGGACGTGCAGACCGCCAGTGCGTCGACGAAGCGTTCGTTCTCCGCCAGCGTCACGGCCTTCTGGTCGTACGCCGCCTGCAGATGAGGATCGGCGGCGATGGCCCGCTCGATGGCCGACAGCCGGGCCGACGGATCCGATTCCTGCGCCGCCAGGGCCAGCCAGGACGTGGCGCTGCCCGGTTTCTCCTCGACGAGCTTCAGCGCCGTGGTGAGCGGAAGGTCGGCCTGGCCGGCCGCGCTGGCACAGCGAGCAAGATCCTGCCAGGCGTCATCGTCATCGGGATCGAGCGCGGCCGCACGGGTCAGGCGCTCCAGCGCTTCCTCCTTTTCGCCGCGCTCCCACTGCATGTTGCCGAATACCCGCTGCACGTTCGCTTCGAGCGGATTGGCGGCCGAGGCGGCGGCCAGGACGGAGAAGGCCCGGTCGCGCTCCCCGCGGACGTCGAGGAGCCGGGCCAGTTGCATGGCGGCCGTGGCGTTGTGCGCGTCGATGCGCAGCGCACCCTCCATCGCTTCCGCTTCCTTTGCGGAGTCGCGGCGGGCGCGGTGTGCCGCCGCCGCGTCGAGCAGCAGGTCGGCCTGGAGCGGGAAGCGGCGGACGGCCGCTTCCGCGCGCTCCACCGCCTCGTCCGCGAGGCCCATGCGGACGAGTTGCCGGATGAGGATGGAGTGGCATTGCCACGACTCCGGCCGGCGCGCCACGGCGGTCCGGGTCAGCTCCAGCAACTGCTCGGGCGGAATGCTCTGCGCGGCGCCGTACCACGTCAGCACCCCTTCGCCGTACGACGACCGGGCCAGGACCGTGTCGAAGACCGAGATGTAGAGCTGCTGGCGCTCCCGGGCGTTGGCGGCTGTGTTGCCGAGGTACGTCAGCGCGTATCCGTCATCGGCGTAGATCTCCAGCGCGCGCAGCAGCGCCGTGCGCGCATCTTCCGGCCGGTTGGCCAGGAGGAGCACGCGGCCCAGGACGGCCGGGCCGGCCGAGTTGGACGGCTCGATCTCCTCGGCCTGCGCAACCGTGGCGATGGCTTCGTCGAAACGGCCCGCGCGCGCGTGGCAGTCGGCGAGCTCGCGAAGGGCCCAGGCATCGCCCGGTGCGACGTCGAGGAAGCGCCGCACCACCTGCTCGTGCAGTGCCGGATCGACGTCGCGCGTCTTCCGGGCCAGGATGGCCCGCGCCATCCGGTGCTCGGGGAAGCGCTCGATCAGCGACTCCAGGAAGTCGATGGCCGCCCGTCTGCCCGACGTCTGCTCCAGTAGCTCGGTGATGGCTTCGTGCGCGTCCGACGAGATGGGCTGCA
This sequence comes from uncultured Thermoanaerobaculia bacterium, assembly GCA_964650405.1. Lineage (GTDB taxonomy): Bacteria > Acidobacteriota > Thermoanaerobaculia > Gp7-AA8 > Gp7-AA8 > CAZYTO01. Next base: position 3,350 of record CAZYTO010000113.1, read on the forward strand.
GTTCGTACGCTTCGGTCCAGTCGGCAAGCGACTTCTGGAGCTGCCCGCGGTACGACGCGATCTTTGCGCGCGTCGCCAGGAAGTCGCGGCGCCGCGAGAGCGGCTCGGCCCGCCCCAGCAGGTCATCGGCCTCGGCGCGCGAATAGCGGGCGAAGGCGTCGGCCGCGTAGAGGAGCAGCTCGCCGTCGTCCGGCCGCAGGGCCATCGCTTCCTGCAGGACGTTCATAGCCTCTTCGGCGCGGAAGTGCTGCGTGAGCGCCCAGAAGAGCGTGCGGGCCGGCAGCGAGGAGCGGGCGCTGGCGCGCCGGGCCCGGTCGCGGAGATACTCCAGCCCCTCCTCGGGGCGCGACCGTTGCGACGCGGCGATGAAGTACGCCGAGGCCAGCGACTCGTTCGTCTCGCCCGCCGACGCCGCCAGGCGGTAGTAGACCGTCGCCGTGTCGAAGGCCTGCTCGGTCCAGGTGATGTTGGCAAGGACGCGCAGGCCTTCCGGGTCCGCGCCGGCGTAGCGCAGATACCGGCGGATCTCTTCGCGCGCGTCGTCGCGTCCCTCCGCCGTGTCGCACAGCACGCCCGCGTAGATGCGCCGGAAGATGGGATGCGACGGCGGCCGGGCCGCGATCAGCTCCCGCAGCAGCGCCACACGCTCGTTCTTGCGATAGAGGTCGGCCAGGCAGCTCTGCTTCGTCAGCAGCAGGCGTGTGTCGCCCGGATACGCGACGAGCTCGTCGTCCGTCACGCGCAGCAGGCGGGCCATGTCGTGGTCGAACGAGGCCACCATCTGCTGCCCGCGATGGGAGATGCGCCCGGGCGGAAGCTCGGCGCAGAGACGCTCGGCGCCGGCCCGGTCGTAACGGTCCAAGGCCAGAGCCATGGCGTGCAGCGTGTCACGCTCCGCCGCCTCCGGCAGCTCCACGCCGTCGAGCCGCGCCGCTTCGGCCGACGGCAGCATGACCATGCCCCGCGGTCCTCCCGAGCGCTCGGATTCGAGCAGCGCCTTCACGTCGATCTCCACGTGCAAGGGCACAGAAGGGTCGCGCACGAGAATCGTGCGTCGGTGCGTGTCGTAACCGGCCACGGCCTGCTCGTGGCCGGAATCACCCGAGGTCGTGGTGAGGGTGAACGGCACGCCGCGGTCGATCAGCGCAACCGTCGCCTCCCACGTCACCGTGAACTCCCGGACGATCCAGCCGTGCTCCTCCGCCCACCGCCGCTCGCGGTGCGAGGCCGTGCCGCCGTACGTGATCTGTTCGGCGATGGCCAGGTGCTCCAGGTCGCTGTTCCAGTAGCGGCCCAGCATGGCCATCGTCGTCGGAACGCAGGTGACGTGGTGCTGCTTGATGAACGGCACGGCCAGTTTCACGCGCCGCGGACGCGCCGCCGTCGTTTCGTCGGGCCGCGCCGCCAGCTCCTGGAGGAACCGGTCGCCGGACGCCGCGGCCAGGCGCCTCGACTCCGCCAGGTTGCCGAGGAGGTACTGCAGGTGGGAGAGGTGGACGTAGATCGACTTCGTGGAGTCGGCGTCGATGAGTGGCATGAGCACGTGGCACGCTTCCCACGCCGCCAGAGCCTCTTCGTAGCGCTCCTCTTCGGTGAGCAGGGTGGCCAGAAACGCCGCCACCGTCGACGCCTGGAGGGTCTGCATGGCCGCCTGCAGGACGCTGATGGCCTCCTCATTGCGGCCGAGGAGGGTGAGGATCTGGGCCTGGGCCGTCGTCGAGCCGGGGTGGAGCGGCTGCAGCGCGAATCCCCGACGCGCTTCCTCCAGCGCCTCCGGCAGGCGGTCCTGCATGCCCAGCAGCCCCGCTGCTTCCAGGGCGATCCAGTGGTGATCAGGCGCCACCTCGCGCGCCTCGCGCAGCAGCGCCTCGGCGCGGGCGAAGTCGCGGAACAGTCCGAGCACCTGGCCCTTCAACGCCAGCCACTCGGCGTGGATCGTGGCGTTGTCCTGCGGCGTGGGATAGCGATCGATGGCGTCCAGCGCCTCGACCGGTCCCCGCCGGGAGAGGAGGGCATGGATGCCGAAGTAGCGCGCCTGGACGTTCTCCGGCGAGCGGCGCCACGCCAGCAGCATGAGCCCGTCCGCCAGCTTCGGCGCCCCGAGGTGATGCGCCAGCCGTCCGCCCAGCACCCGCGCCTCCGGATCGCGCCACTGCCGCAGCGGCGCCAGGTGCACCGTGGCCCGGTAGGCTTCGTAGAGGCGGCCGCGGTCGTAGAGCGATTGGATGTGCGCCAGCTCGGCCGGCGACGGCTGCGGGCCCTTCGGCGCATCGCGCTCCCCGCGGCGGGGCTCCGGCTGCAGGGGGGTCGAGGTCATTCCGTTTACACCGCCTCCGTCCTTCGCGCACGCGGTTCGGCGACCGAGTGACGGTAGCGCGCGATGACGTCTGCCACGCCGTCGTCAGCCACGATCCGGCCCTCGGATACCCATACGGCCCGCGTGCAGAGGCTCTCCAGCGGCTCGAGGTCGTGCGAGACCAGCACCACCGTGGCGCCGCTGCTCACGAAGCGCTCGATACGCTCGTTGCAGCGCCGCCGGAAGTCGGCGTCCCCCACGGCCAGGATCTCGTCCAGGAGCACCGTCTCCGCTTCGATGGCCGTGGCCACGGCGAAGGCCAGCCGGGCCACCATGCCCGTCGAGTAGGTGCGCAGGGGCAGGTCGATGAAGGGCTCGATCCCGGAGAAGTCGATGATCTCGTCGACGCGGGCCCGCATGTAGGGGTGGGAGAAGCCCAGCAGGGCGCCGTTGAAGAAGATGTTCTCCCGCCCCGAGAGCTCGGCCTCGAAGCCTGTGCCCAGCTCCATCACTGGCGCCACCGTGCCGCGGCTGACGGCCATGCCCGCCGAGGGGACGATGATACCCGCCGCCACGCGGAGGAGCGTCGACTTCCCCGCGCCGTTGCCGCCGATGATGGCCACGGCCTCTCCGTGGTCGATAGACAGCGAGACGTCGTGCAGGCCGTAGAAGTACTCCGGCGGGTGATGGCCGGTGAGGTGGCGGATCACGGCCTCCTTCAGGCTCCGGATCTTCCGCTCCCGATAGCGGACGCTCACGCCGTGCAGTTCGATGACGTTCATGGTCAGAGGTGGGCGTGAAAGCGCGGCGCCATGTGCCGGAAGATCATCCAGCCGATGCAGAGCGACCCGATGGAGACCACCGACGCCACCGCCAGCGTGGCCGGGGAGGGGATGATCCCGTAGTAGATCGGATCGCGCACCACTTCGATGATGTAGACGAGCGGGTTGAGCTTGATCAGCCACCGGAACCGGTCCGGCACGATGGAGATGGGGTAGATGATCGGCGTGAAGTACATGAGCGCCGGCATCCCGGCCTGCACCATCTCCCGGACGTCGCCGAAGAAGATGGAGATGGCGGTGAGGGCCAGCGAAGTGCCGAAGGTGAAGAGGCCGGTCAGGAACAGGCTCACGGGCAGGAACCACAGGGCCCGGTACAGCGGCGCATGCACAGCCAGCATGATGGAGAGCAGTACGATCAGCGACAGGCCGACGTTGACCAGGCCGGAGATGATGGTGGAGAGGGTGAAGATGGACGGCGGCACACGGACGCGCTTCATGAGCGGTCCGTTCCAGGCCACGCTGACCATGCTGTTGACGGTGGTCTGGGCGAAGAAGTTCCAGGCGATGTACGCGGAGAGGAAGTAGGTCTCGTAGTGCGGGGACCGGCCGCGGAAAAGCTGGGAGAAGACGACGAGGAAGATGAGCATCAGCAGCAGGGGATGCAGCATGGTCCAGAGGAAGCCGAGGACGGAACGCTTGTAGCGGACGGTGAGGTCGCGGTGCACGAGCTCGTAGAGGAGCCCGGCGTGGCCGCGGATGTCACGCACCTCTTCGAGCAGGCGCAGGGGCCGGCCGGCCACGCTCCGCCTCTCCGCGAACGCAATGGTGCTCACCCGCGCCGGAATGGACGACACGCCGCACCTTGTACGCGAGCGGGAGAGGGGAATCAAGGGCGAAGCCGGATGCGGAGCCCAGAGCGTGAACCTGAAGGCTGGAAGGCTGAAAGGGCTTAGCACGAGGACTCGGCCCTTGCTCTGAATACGCGGCCGATACAATCGCGCATGTGAGGTGGCTCAGAACGATCCGGCGTCTGTTTCGTCCGCGTCCTCTCGATTGGACCCGCGGCGCGGGGCGGGTGCGGGTCCCGCGGCCTTCGGCGGCGGACGTCGTCATTCCGATCTATGGCGCGGCGGAGGAACTGGCGGCGTGCCTCGCTGCCGTGGCCGGCGGAACGGGCCTGACCCGGCATTGCATCGTGCTCGTCCTCGATGGGCCGCAGGATGAGGCGGTGGAGACGGTCGTGGGTTCGTTCGCGGCCGCGCATGTGGGCGCGGTGCGTGTGCTGCGGAGCGATGCTCGTCTCGGCTTCGCCGCCACCGTGAATCGCGGGATGGCCGCGTCGTCGCGCGACGTGGTGCTGCTCAACAGCGATACGATCGTCACGGCCGACTGGCTGGAGAAGCTGATCGACGCGGCCTATGCCTCCGGCGACACCGGCACGGTCACGCCGCTCTCGAATGACGCTACGCTCTGTTCCGTCCCTCGGCCGTTCGCGGCGAATCTCCTGCCGGCCGGGTACGACGCCGACTCGTTCGGCCGGCTCGTGGAGCGCGTGTCGGCACGCAGCTATCCTCGGCTGCCGACCGGCGTCGGATTCTGCCTCTACATCCGCCGCGCCGTTCTCGACGACGTGGGCGCGTTCGACGCCGTGCGCTTTCCCCGCGGCTATGGCGAGGAGAACGATTTCTGCCTGCGCGCTCTGGCCCGCGGCTGGCTGCACGTGGCCGATGACGCGACGTTCGTCTACCACGCCGGCCATCGCAGCTTCGGCGCCTCAAGGGCCGCCGAGCAGCGGCGGGGACGGGCCGCGCTGTCACGCCTGCACCGCCGCTACCTGGCGACCATCGCGGCATTCATGGAGCGCGATCCGCTGGCCGAGGTGCGGGCGCGGATCGCAGGAGGCGTCATCATAAACCCATCTCGTGGAGGCGCGGAGGGTGCGGAGAAATCTCAAACGTCCGCGATCTCCGCGTCTCCGCGTGACCGTCCCTCGTCCTCGATTCTCGAAGGGGCAGCACCCCAGCCGTGTGGTGCGCCCGGGAGTCTGCGCATCGTCCACCTCGTGCACGGCTGGCCTCCCTTCCAGCACGCCGGGACGGAGCTCTACGCGTACTGGCTCGTCGCGCGGCAGCGCGAGCGGCACGAGGTGGGCGTCTACACGCGCTCCGCCGATCCGTCACGCAGCGACGGGGAAGCGCTGGAGCTGCTCGACGGCGGCGTCCGCGTGCGGCTGGTGACCAATCACTTCACCGCACGCAATCCGTTGCGCCGCAATGCCATCCGCGACCGGGCCCTGGAGCGCGACTTCGAGCGCTTCCTCCGCAGCCAGTCGCCGCACCTGCTCCACGTCCACCACCTCGCCGGCCATACCTTCTCGCTCCTCCGCGTGGCCCGTCGGCTGGGCATCCCCATCGTCGTGCAGATCCAGGACTGGTGGTACCTCTGCGCGCGGGTGAACCTGCTCGACCGCGACGGGAATCGCTGCACGGGGCCGGCGCCCGCGAAGTGCGCGCGTTGCGCCACGCTGACCCGGTTGCCGCCCGCGACGTTCACCAACCGGCTCGTGCACCGGATGCGCCGGTCCTCCGCACGCGCCGCGCTCCGTTGCGCGGACGTCTTCATCGCCGGCTCGAACGCCATCCGCGCCGACTATGCCGGCGCCGTGCCGCGCCGGACGCCGTTCCACGTCATCCCGTACGGCATTGCCCTCGACGCTCCGTCCGCATCGCGAGCACCGGTCCTCCGCCCGCTGCGCTTCGGCTACGTCGGCTCGATCGCTCCCCACAAGGGCGTGCACGTCGCGGTCGAAGCGATGCGGACGATCGATCCGTCGGATGCGGTGCTGCACGTATGGGGCGACACGGAGGCGTATCCGGAGTACGTTCGCGGGATGACGCACGGCGCGTCCGTCGTCTTCGAGGGGCGCTTCCGGGAAGAGGAGAAGCCTTCGGTCTATGCGGCCATGGACGTCCTGCTCGTTCCGTCCATCGGCCTGGAGTCGTTCGGCCTCGCCGCGCGCGAAGCCATGGCCTGCGGCGTTCCAGTCGTGGCCTCGGCCGGCGGCGCGCTGTCGGAGATGTTCGAGGCCGGCGCCTGTGGCGAGCTCGTTCCTCCCGGCGATGCGGCGGCGCTGCGCGCCGTGCTGCAGCGGCTCATCGGCGATCCCGCGCTCGTCGATCGCTGGTCGGCGCACCTGCCGCAACCGAAGCGCGACGACGTGCATGCGGATGAGATCGAGCGCGTGTACCGCTCCCTCCTGGCGGGCCGCGAGCGATGATCCGTACGGTCCTCGACGTCGTCCGCGGCGAAGGCGTGGCCTCGGCCATGCGTCGCGCGAGCGAGCGGATCGGTGAGGCGGCGCGCTTCGACGCACTCCGCGCCGCCAGCGTTTTCGCCGGCCCGGCGCAAGCCGCGATCGTGAACGTTTCCGCGGGCAGCGTGGCGCCGCGGACGGGCGGCGTGGCCGTCCAGCTCCGGGCTCGCCTCCGCGCCGAGCGTGACCTGCGAACCGTTGCGCTGCTGCATCCGGGCGGCCTCGAGCTCTCCGCGCCGTTCCCGCACCTGCGCCGCATCGCGCAGCGCGGCTTCGAAGCCGGCGTCCGCGAGGCGCTGGCTGTGACCGGTGCGAAGGCCATTCACCTCGAAGGGACGAGCGGCGTTCCCCTCGATGCCGTCCTCCGTCTGCGCGATGACGGCATCGCCGTCGTGATCACCGTGCACGACTTCTCGCTCTTCTGTGCGCGACCGCATCTGCTGGAAGAGCCGGCCCAGCGTTTCTGCGACTACTCCCGCGACCTCGATCGATGCCACCGTTGCCTGCAACAGACCTGGCCGGACGTTTCGGCGCAGGCGCAGCAGGAGCGCCGCGAGTCGGCGCGCCGGATTCTCGAAGCGGCTACTGGCGTGATCTTCCCCTCGCACTTTCTCCTCGACCGCCACCGCGAGCTCTTCTCGCTGCCGGAGCTGCAAGGCGAGGTCGTGGAGCCGGCCGTCACCGCCGACGCACCACGCACGGCGGGCAACACCGCCCGCCGCGGCATCGCCTACGCCGGGAGCGTCAAGCGGCACAAAGGCGGCCATCTCCTCCCCGAGCTGGGACGGCCGCTGGCGAAGCGGGGCGTGACCTTGCACGTCTTTGGAGGCGGGGACACGGATCTGCTCCACGCACTTCACGTGGAGCCGAACGTCGTCGTTCATGGTTACTACCGCGCCGGGTCGCTCCCGTCACTGCTGGCACGTCACGACATCGGCCTCCTCGTGCTGCCGTCGATCGTCCCCGAGGCGTACGGCCTGACGCTCTCCGAGGCATGGCTCGCCGGCGCCTCGGTCGCCGCCTTCGACCTCGGCGCCACCGCGGAACGGATCCGTCGCGACGGCGGCGGCTGGCTGGCACCGCTGGATTCTGGAGCGGACGGGCTGGTGGAGATCATCGAACGCTGGTTGAGTGGAGAGACGGCGAGCGGCGCAGCGCGTGCCGGAAGCAGCGCTGCCGATGTCGCGCGCGTGCACATTGGCCTGTATCAGAAGTGGTTAGTGGTCAGGGGTTAGGGGTGCGAGGTACGCCCCGAACAGCGAACAGCGATCAGCGACCTTCACCCTTCTGCCAGTCCCAGCGACGCCAGGCGACGGCGGTAGCGTTGGCCGGCGGCTTCGGGGCTGAACTGCGTGCGGATCGTCTCGCGGGCGTGCTCGCTCAACTGTTCGCGCCAGGCCGAGTCGCCCGCCACGCGTTGCAGGCAGTGGGCGGCGTGGTCGATGTCGGGATCGGCCCACTGCTGCCCGGCGCGATAGGGGAGGTAATCGCGGTCGAGCGTGATCAGCTCGTAATTGACCGGGCAGGAGTTCGTGGCGTTCATGAAGTCCATGTTGCCGGACCACCCGGTGGCGATGACCGGCTTGCCGAGGTACATCGCTTCGGCGAGCACGAGCCCGAATCCTTCCGAGCGGTGCAGCGAGATGACGCCCTGGCAGGCCGCCAGCAGGCCGTTCACCCGCGCACGCGGGAGGAGGCGATCGCTGAGATAGACGTTGGGAAAGTTGCGCAGCCCTTCCGCGAGGCGCGTGTAGTCGCCGGGATGATCGGCGGCGCCGGTGGTCTTGATGAGCAGAGCAACGGAGGAGTCGCCGCCGAACGCGCGGTGGAAGGCCGCCGCCGCCGCGAGGGGGTTCTTCCGTTCCGCGACGCTGTAGAAGTCGAACATGCAGAGGAACGTGAAGCGTCCGGGCGGCACGCCCAGCTCTTCCGGCGAGCAGGTCTCGATCTCCGTGACCTCCACGCCGTGCGGCATGTGCACGACGGGAATGGACACCTTGCGGCTCACGGCGCTCTGGATGAAAGCGCTGGGCGCCCAGATCTCGTCGAGCGGTTCGGCCGAGGCGATCCAGGCGTCGGGCAGCTCCGGCAGCTCCCAGTGCCAGCAGCCGATGTTGTAGGAGCTTTCGTCGAAGACCGCCGGGAGCTGCTGGCGCACCACCAGCGTCTGGTCGGCGTTCACGTGATGCACGGTGGCCCGAAAGAGCCCGGAGGAGGGGAGGATGCCGCCGCCGTCGATGTCGATGACCTGGCTGGCCAGCTCCGCCGAGGCGCAGGCATTGGCGCACAGTCGCGCCGACTCGCCAACGCCCGTATCCCGGGTCACGTACCCGACGACGTTGAGGCCCGGCAGGAGGGCTGGCGCGGGAGTCGGTGCGGCCACGGAGTCGCGCCGCCCCAGCAGCAGCTCGCGCATACTGCGGCGCATCGAGCGGGGGAAGAGCAGCACCAGCGGCCGGATGCGCGAGAAGATCTGGTAGGAGCGGACGCCCACCTTCGCCGCAAGCGCACTGCGGCCGCGGTCGCGGTGTCCGCCGAACAGCTCCGGATGCTCGAACGGATTGTCGCCGCAGGCCGCCTGGAGCTCGGGCGAGTTGCGGTACGCGAATCGGGCCGAGTCGGGGATGCGGGTGCCGTCGGCGAAGACGGCGTAGCCATACGGAGCGTTGCGGAAGACCGAGGCCCCGGCCGCGCGCAGCGTGGCGCCGTAGTCGCCGATGAGCTTCGCGGCGCCGCCCGCATCCGCCCGCCGCGCCGTCGGCTGGTGCGTGGAGACGAGGTCCGGGAAGCGGGGGTTGAAGCCGCTGAAGTGGAAGAAGCGGAGCGGCTGTCCATTGACCAGCGCCGCCCCGCCGCCGGCCGGGATCGTGACGGCTCGCTGCCGCAGGTTCCAGTAGGCCACGTTGTAGCCCTCATGCCGGAGGATCCGCACGCCGGGGAAGAGTCCGGGCGCGAGGTCGAGCCACTTCTGGTCGCAGAACAGCCCGCGAGCCGTGTCCACCACGCACTGATACTCGAGGTTCCGCTGCCACCAGGTGAGAAAACTGGAGAGCTCGGGCCGGCGCCGGACTTCGAGGAATCCGAGGTTGTAGGTCCCGGCCTGGAGGATCGTGCGCTCGGACGGGTGGTCGTCGCCGCCGATGGGGCCGGTGAGGTGCGGCGTCAGGGTGAGGAACGTGTCGGGCGGCGCGTCCTCCAGCTCGTCCAGCGTCCCGTACACCACGATGTCCGGGTCGAAGTAGACTACCCGGTCGTACCCTCGGGCGAAGAGGTGCTCGAACATCCACGGCTTCACGGCCGTGTTCAATTCCAGGATGGTGTAGCGAAAGCAGAAGCGGAGCCGGTGTGGCAGCGGCAGGGCGTCGAGCGGCACGCTGGTGAAGGTTTCATCGCCGCCGCCCTGGTTCTTGTCGCTAGTACCGCTATCGCCGTTACCCCCGACGATGAGGACGAATCGCTCCCACTCCGGGTGGTGCTTCGCCAGCGAGCCCATGAGAGCTCGTGCAAAGTGGCGGTAGTTGGGAGAGATGATCGAGAAAACGGCTGTGCGCATGAATAGGGGAACCGGGTTGACCGAGGCCTGACTCGCTGTGAGCCTACCTCATTATTGTCGTCTGTTACAGGCATTGCAGGTCGGCCCGGCACACCAGCCCACCTCTCAGGACGGCGGCCTCTTCCATCGCTGCCCGTCCGCATCGCGATCCACGGCGGGCCGGTCGAGGCGCCAGAGCTGGGCCGCGGCGTCTTCGTACACCAGCGTCATCCCGCCGTCCGGCCGCGGCGGTTTGCAGACGCGCTTGGCGACGAGGAACCAGGTCGTGTTGAGATCCTGCACCTTCAATGCAATGGTGGCCGTATCGGCGGCGTCGCCGAGGATGCGCGCGTTCGAATACGGGCCGATCACGTCGCCGATCAACGCACCGCCGCCGTAGTAGTTGAGCTGCTCCGCTCCGCAGACGTAGGTGGGACCGCCGTGTGCGAGCCGCAGCGCCGCGTACTCCGGAATGCGCCGCTCCAGCACGGCCTCGCGCGCGGCGGGCGTGGCCGGCGGCAGGCCGTGCCGCGCCAGCAGGTACACGGCATAGAGCAGACCGGGGGCGAGGGCCAATACATTCATCCTGAGCGAGGGGGGACGGGAGGCGGGGAGCGAAGGATCTGGCGGCAATTGCGACGCGCCGTCAGCGGATCGTTCACTCCCTGGCACGGGATCCAGTTTGAGGCAGAAGGCCGCCGCCGCGGTGATGCCGATCAACGGCAGCAGCGGCACGAGGTAGCGCGAATCCTGCGGGAGATACGAAAACACGACGACGTATGCGACGCAGACGAGCGCCGCATAACGCGCCCGGACGTCGCGCAGCGCCGCTGCGAGCAGCACCACGACGGCCGGGATCAGCAGAGGCGTGACCGGCGGTTGATGATCCAACCGTTCCCGGGCGAACGTCACATCCCACGCGACGCGCAGGATGCGCATCACGTGCGCCGGGAACGGAACGGGCGGCTCCGCGATCGTCCACTTCGTCGCGCCGAACACCTGCGGCAGGAACGGGAAGACGGGATTGTGCGTCTGCGTGACCAGCCAGATCGTCGTCGGCAGTGCCGCCGCGAGACAAGCGAGCGCGAAGGCCGGCAGTGCGGTGCGGCGCGTGTGCGAGCGCAGCGCGACGAGCAGCAGTGCCGCCACGGCGAAGTAGCCGCCGAGATACTTCACGCTGCACGCCGTGCCGAGGAAGAAGCCGGAGAGGGCCAGCCAGCGGGAGCCCTCGAAGCGGGAGCGGTCGAGGCAGTAGAAGCCGGCCGTGACGAAGAGCGTCAGCGCGGCATCCACATACGTGACCGTGGCCAGGGAGACAACCAGCGGACTGCCGAGAAAGAACGCGGCGGCGAGCAGCCCGGCTCCCGGCGCTTCGCGGCGCCCCCAGTCGAAGAGCAGCGCTGCCGTGATGGCCGTCTCAACGAGGGCTACCAAATGCGTCGCCGTGTCGCCTGCGAGGAGAAAGAGCGGCACGCAGAGCAGCTCGTGGAACTGCGGGAACACGGGAAGGCGCAGGTCCCAGAGGAACTGCAGCATCCCCGACCGGGCCAGCTCGCGCACGAAGGGAAGGTGGTAGAGCGTCTCGTCGAATGCGAGCGGCGGCTGCAGGGCCAGCAGGAAGAGGAGCACGGCGAGCGCGAAGACCGCGGCACCGGTGAGGAGGGGAGTTGCGGTTGTGCTCGATGCCTCTGGAAGAAGCGCGCGCCTTTCACGCAATGCGCTGAGCGGAAGCGACACTACAAACAGTGCCGCGATCGGCCAGATGCGCAGTTGGTGCAGGTACGCCAGCGCGAACAGCGCATGCCCCCACAGCGCGAGTCCCAGCGCGAGGCGGAGCGCCAGCGCTCCGCGGCGTCCCAGTACGAGCGTTCCCGCGCCCAGCGCCGCCGTTAGCAGCAGAACGAGTGCCAGGAGATGGCGGGCCAGGAAGAGGGCGGTCGTCACGGAAGCATTCGCTCCGTGCGGAATGGAGGAGACCCCTCACCCCGGCACTTCCGCGCTGGATGCAGCGAAGCCGATTCAGCGCCCTCCGGATTGCACGCTCCAGTGCCCACCCTCTCCCTCAAGCCTCACCGTCCCGTTCCCGCCAGCGACGACGACACGGCGCGCAGCATCAGGCGGAAGTCCAGCCACACCGACCAGTCGCACATGTACATCAGGTCGTACCGCAGCTTCACCTCGGGGCGGGTGTCGTATTCCGATGAGACCTGGGCCAGGCCGGCGATCCCCGGACGCACCAGCGAGCGGAGGTCGAAGTCGGGGACGTCGCGCAGGATCGTCTCCACCAGCTCCGGGCGTTCCGGCCGCGGTCCGACCAGGCTCATGTCGCCCCACAGCACGTTGAGCAACTGCGGCAGCTCGTCGATGTGGTAGCGGCGCAGCAACGCCCCGGCCCGCGTAACCCGGTTCAGCCCCTCGGCGATCTGCTCGCTGGTGTGCTGCGGCTGCGTGGCCGCCTCGCCGCGCATGGAGCGGAACTTCCACATCCCGTACGGCTCGCCGCCCAGGCCGACGCGCTTCTGCCGCAGCAGCACGGGACCGCCGTCGTCGGCCAGGATGGCCAGCGACGCCAGGAGCCACACCGGGGCGCTGAGGATCAACAGCACGGCGCTCCCGGCAATGTCGATGGAGCGCTTGATGGCCGCACTGAGGCCGTAGGCGCAGCTTACGGCCACCTCCACGAGCGGCTGGTCGCCGATCCATCCCAGCATCCGGGACGCGAGGAGGGCATCGACGTGCGAGGCCAGCATGAGGAAGCCGCGCGGTCCGCGGATGCGCAGCAGCTCCAGGCGCAGGCGCGGATCGGCGTACGGGGAAACGCAGATTACTTCTTCCACGTCGCGGAGCATGGCCTGGGCCTCCGGGTCACCGAGCTCGTCGAGGCGCACCGTGGTCTCCAGCAACTGGATGCGCTGATCGCCCACGAAGTGCAGACCGGCCAGCGCGTCGCGGATGTCGTCCGGCGCGCCGAGGAGGATCGTCTCGCGCGGCCGGATCGGCGCGACGAGGCGAAGGAGGCGCCGCCACGCCGGGAGCGCCGCCATCTCCAGGATGGGGACGGCCAGGAGCACGGTGCGCGGCAGCGGGCGGGCCAGGGCGGCGCTGCCGATGGCTGTGAGCGCGAGCTGGATCACCAGGGCCGCCACGAGCGACGGCCGGGTCCGCGGCGTGACGCGATGGTGGTAGAAGCCGCTCAGCGCCAGCGCGGCGATGAGGGAGGTGGCAAAGAGAATGATGTTGGCCGGATCGAGGACGAACCTCTCGACCGGCAGGAGGGCCGTGGTGAAGATGATGGCCACGTGGCGCCGCAACTCGACCACGAGCGCGAGCGCGCCCCAGCCGATGAGCAGGTCGCCCGTGACGAGCAGGGCCGTGCGCGCGGCGCGCTCCTTCGAGCGCGGGCGGATCATGCGGCGGCCTCCCGCGCCTGGACGAGCGCGGCCAGGCGGTCGAGCGTGTCGCGCCGCGAGTAACGCGTTTCCACGACGCTCCGCAGCGCGGCCGCCATCGCCGTCCGCCGTCCCTCGTCGCTGACCGCG
>CAZYTO010000114.1:0-16442 GCA_964650405.1 uncultured Thermoanaerobaculia bacterium
TGCGACCTCGGAGAACGAGTATGAGCGCGACTGGTGACACGTTGCACATTCGCGAGCTGTTTCTCCACCGCCAGCCCTCGTACCGGCTCAGCGAGGTCGCTCGACTTCTCGGCATGACCCGAGGTCGACTCGAACGCGATGCGAAAGCCGATCAGGAGGGCGCATATCGCGTCAACGGCCGCTGGCGCTTCACGTGGCGGCAGGTCGTGTACCTAGCACTACGGCAGTGGTCGCTGGCCGAGATTCACGCAGCGCTTGGTCCTGCGGCAACACCGGCGCTTCCACCGTTGCTCGGGCTGCGCGCAGTCACCGTGCGGCTGCCTGAGTACCTCGTACGTGCGATCGAACTCTCTGCAGCAGCCGACGACATCACGATCGACGACTGGCTGCACCACGAACTCACTGACTTCGCCGGCACCGTCGTCGAAGGGATGGAACGCGCTATTCCCGGCTATCGCCGCGCGTATCTCTTCCCCGGCCAAGAGTAGACGAGCAGCGTGCACTCCGAGAAATTAGGCTGCGAGGTCGAGGAGGCTATCAAAGCCGCGTCCCACGAGGTGATTCGCGAATGCTCGCGCTTCCGCGATCGTTGACGCGTCCCCGTGTTCGATCGCGGCTGAGATGATGCGTCGTAGCCGACCATCGAGAACCCATGTGTACAACCGCATGCCATCAGCACCGTTGACCAGGAGGCGCGTGCATCGAACCACAGCCTGCGGATGCTCGGGTGCGGCGCTGGCCAGATCATCGATGACTTCGAAGTCACGCATGACGTGACCAGCGAGCGTGAGCGCTCGTTCGAGTTGCGCAAGGCGCCACGGCAACTCCAGCTTGGCTTCGTGGAACCACATGCCGAAACCGCGGAGAGACGGGGCGAGCTCCGGTTTCCCGCTGCACCAAGTCCAGAACTCAGCAAGCTTTGCTCGGAAGGCATCGTCATCTTCGTTGATCACGTCTGCCACAGCATGTGGCGCAAAGCCGACGGCGTAGGCGCGCGTATCGTCATCCGCCGCCATGAAGAAGCGTTCCAGGATGCCGCCGGTGTCGAGCGTGAGCGCGCCAGCGGCGAAGAGCCACATCATGCGACGCGCGAGGTGCGTGTGGTAATGCGAGTAGAGCGGTTTTTCGCCCGATAGCAATCCGATGGCGTGCTCGTGTTCACCGAGGAGTGCCTTGTCGTCGTTGAGTCGCGCTTGCGCTTGAACGACGTACGTTTGCCAAGTAGCCGCTCGACGTGCGGGTTCATTCGGGGGGAAGAAATGCGTGATGTTGTCGTCGAACCAGCCGTGATCGAGGGCGCGCAGTAGTGGAAGAAATTGGCCGTAGAGCGCGCGGATAGCCAGTGAAGCGTCCTTCGTGAGGTGCTCGGTGAGGAGAGTACGCACCTCTGGCATGTCGACAAAGGTTTTCGGGCGGTCATCTTCCGGCGTGGAGACACGTACCCATCGCGAGTACCAGATGACGGCTTCGAGTGCCTGACCGCGTGTCGAATTGATCGCGGTGCTCAACGGTTCGGAGGGATGTTCCTGCTCGCGCTCAGATGAGGGGTCCGGGTCTTCCGAGATGCGCGCGAGGATGAGCCAGATCTGCTCGCGTAACCCGATCGGAATCTGACTCGCTCCGTCACGGAATCCTACTTCGAATAGCCGAGCGACGGCGCCGCGTGCCCATCCCCAATGCGGGTCGTCATCATCCCATCCATCTTCGACACGGCCAGCAATCTCCCGCGGCTGCTCAGCAATCCAATTCGCAAGGACTACGACCGGTGCCCACGCGATTACCGGTTGGTCGTTCTGCACGGCGGTGTGCAACCCATTGAGGATTCCCCGCACATAGGTCGCATCGAGACCAATGAACGAAGCGGCTGCGGTGGCGAACTCCAGCGGACGGCTATTAGCGATGGCCTGGAGTTCTCGCCCGATTCCCTCACGGGATGGAGCGTCGAAGGATCGGCCTGCGGCAGGCTGCCATCTGCGCAGGAACTCGACAATGCCAGGGACATCCATCTGCGCAAGCTCGGCAGCGGTCTTTGGACTCGTTGGGCCGACCCACATCGCGCCAACCCATGCGACAAAATCTTGGGTCTCATCGGGCTGCCCATGTTCGGCGACCAGTTCGTCGTACCGGCCTCGCGCATCTTCCGGCAGCCATTCCTCAATCCACCAGAGTCGTTGCGCGATCCACCAGTCTTGACGGCGGCCGCTCTCCTCATCGGGTGGCTCGTCTGTGTCCCGAGGTCCACGAAGGATGTCATCGATGAGTCGCCGCTTCTCGTCAGGATTCAAGTGCGGGAACGCGGCCCGAATGAGTAGTCGCGCTTCATGCTTCATCCACCACTGATGGAGGAGACCGGGATCGAGCGCGCGCTGGCGCGCTGCAAGTGACGCAGGGTCGTGGCGGAGAAGGTGAAGGGCGAGTCGGCGAAAGAAGTACCAACCCCGTCGCTCGCAATCTTCGATTACCGCGGCAAGCGCATTCGGATCTGCGTTGATGCAAGCGTCGGCAGCATCGCGTACGGCGCCGGCCAGGTGCGGGAGTGGATCGTAGAGATGATTCTGCTCGTGGGGTTCGATGGCCGGCATCCACCCGTTGGAGTTGTCGTTGGGTGGCGTGCCGTGCGCCTGTTGCAGGGCGGCATCGAGGAGCTTCGCGAGCGTGTCGTAGGCTGCGCGTGGTGCGCTCGCATTGAGTTCCGCGGCGGCGCTGACGACATCCTCGTAGGAGTGCACGTCAAGCGGCGACGTGAGGTCGTCGATCGACTCGCTGGCCGGTCGTTGCAGCGCGAGCAGCTTCTCGAAAGTCTGAAGTGCGATATCCGGTGCATGGCTACCGATGCGTGCCGCCGCCTTTGCCAGCTCGGTGGCAATGAAGTCGTCATGTACATCGCCATCGGCAAACGCGGATGCCTCGCTGAGCACCAGGTCCTTCGCCAACTCATGCGGCAGAGCATTGGCGATTGCGATGATGGTCATGTGAATCGACACGTTGGGTGTCCGGGAGAGCTGCGTTGCGATGCGGTGTACGTCCTGCGCGTGGGTCTCGGCAACGCGCTGCAGGAAGGCGATTGCCGGCCACGGCCCGACGTCCGGTGGATCAGTGAAGAGACTCGCGTCCTTCGTGATCGCGACGATCCACTCGTTGCTGGTCGCGCGCTCGAAGAAGTATCGGAAGGTGTTGCTGTTGTTCGGAATCTTGTTGCGCAGTTGCGAGACCTGACCCTCGCCGGGATGCTGGACGCCAAGAATGCTGTCGATGCGCTTGTAGACGAGCGCCCACGCAGCATCGAGCTGCGTCAGAAGGAGGCTGAGCAGCTTCTGGAAGACTTCCCATGCCTCGGCCACGTCCTCAAGCTTGCGCGGTGCAGCGAGAGCGTTGCGGTGCGCCTTGTCGTGGAGCTTCCCCATCGCCTGCCAGAGCTGGGCGATCTCATGGTCAGCTGGGAGTTCAAACGCTTCGAGAATCGCTGCGAGCGCGGCCTTGTCCCCGCCCATGCTCGCCTTCTTCAGGTTGAACGGTGCGAGCGCAGCGCGGAGCTGCTGGTCAGTTTCTGCCGTTGGTGCGGTACCGCAGGCCGCGTAGATACCGGCGATGACACCGGCGACATCGACTTCCTTGGGCGTTTTGAAGTCGAGCGGCACGAGCACCTGGGCAATCGCGCTCTTGATCTCGCGCTGCAGGTGGACGACGAGGTGAGCCGCGGTTTCGAGATCGGCAAACTTCGACTCATCAGCGAAGAATGCGCAGGCGTCGCGGAACGCTGCCGCTGGCCAGGCGCCGATCTTCCGCAGACGCTCGTACAGCTCAGCCTGCCGCGGCTCAAATCGAAACGAATCCATGGATGACATCGGGGTGACGCAGCCTTAATAAATCCGAAGGCAGACCGTTCGACGTCCACGCTGACGGATGAATCTCGACACTGCCAACCTGAACAGCCGTTGGTTCATCAGAATTCGGGAGGTTAACGACCGCCGGTTATGCTGCTCTGGCGAGCAGAGCGGTTCGAAAATCGTCTCGGATGCCCCGCCAGGCTTCACGCCGCGACGATCTTAAGAGTCTCGCGCAATGCGTCGGCTATAGAAGCCCCGGAAGCAGCCATCGCAACGACTCCGAGAAGATGTTCGCGGTACGATTCCTCTCGCATCCGATCGGTCGTATCCCACACCGCGTTGAAGCTTACGGCCGTCCTCGTCGTTCCGGCCTGACGACGCTACAACGCGTGGCGAGAAATGATGGATATCGTGGGCGACAGGCCTGGCAGCTGAGCCACAAACCTTCCATTTTCAGCTCCAAACCGCCTTGCCGGTTCATCCGGGTTTCCCTCTATCACCCCGTCACTGCCGCATCCGTGATCTCCAGCCCGCGGTCGATGATGGCGAAGGCTTCCCGCAACTGCGCCTCGGTGATGCAGAGCGGCGGGTTGGTGAAGAGGTTGTTCCAATTGATGAAGGCGTACATTCCCTGTTCCCGCAGCCAGGCGCCGAGCTTGCCCATCTCCGGGCTTGTGCCGTTGAACGGGGCCATCGGCTCCTTCGTGGCGCGGTTGCGGACCAGTTCCAGGACGCCGAACAAACCGATCGAACGGACGTCGCCGACTGACGGATGCTTCGCCTTCATCTCCGCGTGCAGCGCGGAGAGCACGCGGCCCATGCGCTGCGTGTGGCCGTTGAGGTCGTCGTCGATCATCACCTGCAGGCACGCCTCCGCCGCGGCCAGGCTCATCGGATGGGCGTTGTACGTCAACCCGCCGTAGAAGACGTTCTTCTCGTAGTAGCTCGCGATGCGGTCGCTGACACCCACCGCTCCCAGCGGAAGGTACGCGGAGGTCAGTCCCTTGGCCATGGTGATCATGTCGGGGACGACGTTCCAGTGATCGGCGGCGAACCAACGGCCGGTTCTTCCGAGGCCACACATCACCTCGTCGCAGACGAGAAGAATGCCGTGACGGTCGCAGATGGCGCGCAGGCCCTGCAGATAGCCGTCGGGCGGCACGATGAGACCGTTCGTTCCGGTGACCGTCTCGATGAAGATGGCCGCGATGGTCTTGGGTCCTTCGTACTGCAGGATCTCCTCGATCTCGTCGAGGCAGCGCCGCGTGAACGTCTCGTCGCTGTCGCCTTCGCGGTAGAGGTGGCTCCGGTACTTGTAGGGATCGAAGAAGCGGACCACACCCGGAATCCCCGGTTCGTTCGCCCAGCGCCGCGGGTCGCCGGTGAGGGAAATGGCGCCGGCGGTCGCGCCGTGGTACGAGCGGTAACGGACCATGATCTTCTGGCGGCCGGTGACCGTCCGCGCGATGCGCAGCGCGTTCTCATTGGCCTCCGCGCCGCCGAGGGTGAAGAAGAAGCGATTGAGATCGCCGGGCGTCAGGTCTGCGAGCATTTTGCCGATGCGGGCCCGAACCGGACTGGCCATCCCCGGCCCGGCGTAGGCCAGCTCCGCGGCCTGCCGCTGGATGGCCTCGATCACACGACGGTTGCCGTGGCCGATGTTCACGCACATGAGCTGCGAGTTCATGTCGATGTAACGCTTGCCATCGGCATCCCAGAAGTAAATCCCCTCGCCGCGCACCATGGGAATGGGATTGACGCTCCCCTGGGCGGACCACGAAAAAATAGTGTGCCGCCGGGTCAGCTCGACGATCTCTTCCGCCGTCATCGTGCCCGTCGCTTCGCTGGTGATCATCGTTTCGCTCCCCGTGCCCTGTAGTTTCAGGCTCTAGGCTATCGCATCGGCGCGACCGGAGCGCGACGGCATCCCAGGCGGCTGGAAACCGCCACTAACGTCGTTTCCGTCAAACGCTCGTCAAAACCGTCCGCCCGGATCGCCGCCCGGCTCAGCTATGGCACAAAACGTGAAGCGATCTCAGATCGCCTCGCTGCAGTTCCACGCAGTCGACAGCAGTAGCAAATCGAACCCCAAAGGAGATCACCCCAATGGCAAATACGAGCAAACGCGGTTTTGCCTCCATGGACGCGGCCAAGCAGAAAGAGATTGCCAGCAAAGGCGGCCGCGCTGCCCACGCGAAGGGAACCGCTCACGAGTTCACCTCGGACGAAGCACGCGTCGCCGGGCGCAAGGGCGGAGAGGCCGTCAGCCGCGACCGTGCCCACATGTCGGCCATCGGTCGCGAGGGCGGCCACAGCCGCGGACGCTCCCGTCAGACCCAGGGTTCCGTCAACCCCGGGATGTCCGACACCGAGCGGAGCTACATCGGGAATGAGCGCGCCAGCGACCGCGGCTCGCTCAGCGGCAACGATCGAAACGCCGGAAGCCGTTCCGAGCTTCAGGGCAGCCGGGAAGAGAGCAATCGCGGCCAGTACTGATCCGTAGACAGGACGCCGCTGGTCTCATACCAGCGGCGTTTTTGTCATCACAGTGAGCGGAAAGTGGCGACCGGCGAGCGGGAGGGGGCAGTGGGTGCCGGGTAACGGGTGCCTGGTACCGTTGGGTATCGGGGATCGGGTGCCAGCTCTCGGAGGTACGCCGATACCCGTTACCCGATACCCCGATACCCGTTACCCGATACCCCGATACCCGTCACCCGATACCCCGATACCCGTCACCCGATACCCCGATACCCGTCAACCCCGCCCGCCGCTTGCCGTCTCCCGCTCGCCCGTCACCGCGGAAAGCTCGGCCCGTACACCACCGCGTTCAGGAACAGCGGCAGCGTCCCGCGCCAGAACAGGCGGAAGTCGGGGTCATCGGCGAACGTGATGACCTGGCCGCGTCCCACCGGCTCGCTGACGAGATAGACCGATCCCTTCAACCGGTCGATCGACTCCGGCCAGGCCACGCCGGCCACGAGCGGGTTCTCCTTCACGATCGTGACGATGTTGTCCACCTTGTGGCTGACCGGCAGCAGCGCGCCCGAGCCGCCGATGAGGACATACGGCGCGCGCGGCACGCCGAACGTCAGGAATGAGCGTTCATTCATCGTCGTACGGAACGTCGAGCCGGGAACGCTGAACTCGTTGTAGCGCTCGTCCGTCGGCGGCGGGTTCTTGTCGTCGTCCTTCTTGTCCTTCTTCGGCTCCCACGGTTTGATCGACGAGATGTTCGTGTCTTTCTCGCGAAGGAACGCGCTCGCTCCGCCGATGGCCACCAGCGTGCCGCCGCCGCGCACCCAGGCCCCGAGCTTCTCCGCGCCGCGCTTGCCGAGGCGCTCGCCGTAGTTGCCGTTGGGAAGCACGAGCACGCGGTACTTCGAGAGGTCGATGCCGCCGAACGATTCCAGGGAGAGGTTCGAGTGCGGGATGGGCGTGTCTTCGTCGAGCGTGTGCCAGAGCATGCCGTAGGACGTCGGGTCGGTGCCCTGTCCCCCCACCAGCCCGATCTGCGGGTCCTTGACAAAGTGGATGCGCTCCGAGCCGAAAGCCGTGCCGCCCGTCCAGCCCGACTCCAGCGGGAAGATCGATACGTCCACCGCCTTCGCCATCCGGTCGAGCTTCGCATCGAGGTCCGCCGCGTTGTTGCCCTTGAGGACGATCAGCGTGCCGCGGCCGAAGGTGTGATCCGCCGCGGTCACGGCGTCCTCGCTGACGCTGAACTTCACCTCCTCCTTCAGCATCCGCCCCGCGGCGCGATAGACGTTTGCCTCGTTGCCGTCGATGAGGTACCCGTACGCCGCGGGCCGGAACGAGGCATGGAGGGGCGCCGTGTACTGCTGCGTCTGCGCCGCGACCGTGCCTCCCGTGAAGAACGCTTCGACATTCATGGCCAGCGGCAGCGACCAGGAGGTGAGGTCGTAGAACTCCGTGTCCTCGTCGGCCAGCGCCTTCTCGCGCTGCGACTCGACGAAGCCCTTGCTGAACGTCGGCGTCCGCTCCAGGAGCGTCTGCACGATCGCGCCGAGGGGTTGCTTCGTGGTAAGGATCGCCGTGCCGACAGGGAACGTGCGCGTCTCCGCGCCGTCGTCGACGACGCGTGACACCTTCGCCGTCACGGGAGCGGTCAGGACGTTGATCTTCAGGTTCTGCCGCTGCAGCAGCGCCAGCAGGTCGTCGAAATTCGGCGAGCCGGCCAGGAGGAAGAACGTGTTCTTCCCGCTCTCGGCATTGAGCTTCATGGCGTTGTACGTGTAGAGAAGGAGGCTCTCGCGATTGGCGGCCGCCGTGCGGATGGTGCTCGTGCTGCTCGTGGCGTGACGCGCGATGCGATCGCCGAGCGTGTAGACCGCGCCGTCATCGCGCTGCACCGCGCTGCCCGCGCGGCCGTGGCCGGCCACTTCGTACGTCATGCCGATGGCGCCGTGCAGCGACGGCCACGAATCGCCGTAGCCGGGATAGAAGAGGTCGAACGTCTCGCCGACGAAGAACGGCCAGCCCCGCTGCGTGAAGGCCGCCGCGTTGGCCCGGCCGAAGACGTCCAGCCACTTCTCCACGTCCTGCGGCAGGTTGGCGTTGATCGGCTTCGCGTCCGGAGGGAAGAAGTACGTCGAGTTGTAGAACATCTCGTGCAGGTCGACGAAGACCTGCGGGTTCCACTGGCGGTACTGGGCGATGCGGGCCCGCGTCTCCCGCTGCGACGACCATGCCCAGTCGCGGTTCATGTCGATGAGGTAGTGGTTGAAGCGGCCGCCCGGCCACGGCTCCTGGTGCTCGTAGGCATCGGGGTTCGGGTCCGCGGCCATGCCGCGTGTGCGCGTGAACCACTGGATGTAGCGCTCGCGCCCGTCCGGGTTCTGCAGCGGATCGATGATGACCACGACGTCGTCGAGGAGCTTCTGCGCATCGGGATCGCGCAGCAGTGTCGACGCCACCAGCATCGACGCCTCGGCGGACGACGATTCGTTGCCGTGCACGCCGTAGGCGAGCCAGACCACCGCTGGCGTCGACTTCGCGATCTCCGCCGCGCGCGCCGCATTCGTGCTCTCCGGATCCGTCAGCGAGACGACGTTCTTGCGGATCTGGTCGAGCGCCCCCCGGTTCTTCGCCGAGGTCAGCGTGGCCAGGATCAGCGGCCGGTGCTCGTATGTCTCCCCGAATTGCTGGACAGTGATGAGATTCGACCGCTTGGCCAGCTCGTTGAAGTAATCGACGATCCGGGTCCACGGCGTGTACCGGTCCCCCAGCGGATAGCCGAGATACTCCTCCGGCGTGGGAACGGCCTGTTGCGCAAAAATGGCCGGCGTGATCGTGAGAAACAGGACAATGGCGAGGACACGACGCTTCGTCATGCGCGAGATTCTATGTTGATGCAGGCCATTTCCATCTGCGGAGCCATCCTGATCCTCTCCGCCTTCGGCGCCCAGCAGCTCAAGCGCCTCCACGCCGATTCCGTCGCCTACCAGCTCCTCAACGTCCTCGGCGGCGCCTTCCTCACCGCCGCCGCCATCACCAGCGTGCAGCTCGGCTTCATCCTCCTGGAGGGCACCTGGACCATCATGAGCGCCGTCGGATTGTGGCGGGTCAGCCGGACGCGTACTGAGGCCTGACCAGGACCCGGGATTTGGCACGGTGCAATCGTGCCGAACCCCCGTCACGGCTACGCCGGGAACGAATCGCGGCGGGCGGCGCGCGCGCGCTGGCACAATGCCCCTCATGCCGTCAATGCCGTCTCCTGCCCACGCCGTATTCCTCGTTCCGTCGCAGTTCCCCACCATCCAGCAGGCCATCGACGCCGTCTCCGGTCCTGCCACCCTCGTGATCGAGCCGGGCCTCTACTGTGAAGACCTTTCGGTGGCCGGCAAGGCTTCTCTCGTCATCCAGAGCGCCCGCCTCTCCCGGCGAGGCGTCGTTCTGGCGGGCCATTCCAGCCCCAGCGTACTGACGATCGAGAGCTCCGCGGTCTATTTGAGCGGCATCGAGATTCGCTCCAACCATCGGGCGCGCGGCATCTGCGCGGTCGATTCGTCCATCAGCCTGCAGGAGTGCGTCATCGCCGGGAACGCCGTCAGCCGCGACGACGAAGACGCGCTCGGCGGCGGAATGCTCTGCCGGGAATCCTCCGTGCGCGTCCAGAAATCGACGATCGCCGGCAATACCGTGAACGGATCCGGCAGCGCCCGCGGTGGCGGGCTGCACCTGACCGGCTGCCGCATCGAGATTGCCGGCAGCACCATTCAGGCAAACGCCGTCTACGCCGCTGCCACCGGCCGGGGAGCCGGCATCTGGGCGGAACGATGCCGCATGCGGATGTGGCGCAGCCGCGTGACGGACAACCTCCTCTGCGCGCCGGTCAGCGAGGGCGCGGGCCTCTACCTCGCCGAGTCGATCGACGTTCAGCTCGGCGGAAGCGTGATCACCGGGAACGACAGCCCGCACGGAGCCGGCGGCGGCGTCTTCGTCCGCGGCGAGCCGGGGCGTGTAACCGTCCATGGCAACACCGTCGTGCGCCAGAACCACCCGGGGGATCTCTGCTGAAAAGACCTCAGTCCGCCATCAGCCGTTGATCCCGATCACCCGCCGCAGGATCACGAGGTAGCGCGGCTGAAACAGTGCCACCGCCGCCGCGAAGAAGCCGGTCGTCAACACAAACGCGGCGGCGAACCGCCCCAGATCGGCGAGCCTCTTGTCCGTGCGTCGCGAATACGCCCAGACACATCCGATGACCACGAAGAGATTCGAGAACCAGGCCGGCACTGCAATCAATTGATCGGCGTGATGGAGCCGGCCCGTCTGGATCCAGACCGATAACTCGTGCAGTCCGTTGCGGAAGAACGTCGTCGCCACGAGATTCGCGTAATCCCAGAATCCCGCGGCGGAGATGCCGATGGAGTAACCCCATGCGTTCCTGCGAATGGCCAGAACGATGGTGGCCACGTACATCCACGCCTGGAAGAAATGCAGCCACCGAATGCTCGGGTCAAAGACCGCCGAGAGAATGAGAACGAACGTGAAAACGCTCGCGCCGATGACAATCAGCCACTCCGGGAACCCGGCCTTGCCGCTCGCTTCCTGCATGAGACGTATAGACGAAGGCCGCGCGCCAGGGTTAACACGAAAGACGTATCCGAGCGCGGGGGGAATCACCCGGAATCACCCTCTCCCGGCGGGAGAGGGTCGCCGCGGAGCGCACATCGCCAGAAGCTGAATCGGCGCGGCACAGTCAGCGGAGCGGCGGGGTGAGGGGCTTCTCCGGAAACGAAAACGACGCTGCCCTCACGCCGGCCCCTACACCCGGAACCGCCGCCGCTCCACCACCATCCACCACAGTGTCAGCGCCACGGCGAAGGCCAGCATGGTCCAGAGCACCAGCTCATTCGGCGGGAGCATCAACACGATCGCGATGAACGCGATCCAGGCCACGGCCACGATATTGATCGCGGGTGACCAGCGGCCGAGGGACCATTGGGCACTCGAGCGCGTCATGAATTCGCCGCGGCCGCGCAGGCGGTTGCGCAGGTTCAGCAGCACGGGGATCCCGTAGGCGAGGTACAGGCAGACCGTGCTGATCGACGTCACGACGAAGAACGCCGCGGCGTAGAGGCAGACGATTACGCTCAGGAGCGACGTCACCACGATGGCCACGGCAGGCGTGCGGTGCGTTCCACTCACGCGCGCCAGCCAGCGCGACGCCGGCATGCCGCCGTCGCGCGCGAACGCCCACCACACCCGTCCCATCGACGTCACCAAGGCCCCGCCGGACAGCCACATGGCCACGCCGAGCACCCCCGCAGCGGCCCGCGCGAAGCACGGCACGGGCTTGGTCTGGACCATGTACAGCACCGGGTACGCGTCGTTGGCCGTCGCCGCCACGTCGCCGTGCGGGATGCACCACGTCAGAACCAGCAGCATCGCGTAGCCCGCCACCGCCGAGACAGCTACCGAGAGCACGATCCCCCACGCGCTGTTCTTCCGCGCCATCACCGTCTCCTCGGCCATATGCGCCGAGGCGTCGTAGCCCGTGTACGTCCACTGCGCCTGCAGCAGCGCCAGCACGAACAGCAGGAGGGGTGAAGCCGTGGCATACCAGCCGGCCAGCCCCGGCATGAGCCGGAAGAGCGGCGACGGCAGCGCCGCCTCGCCGATCATCAGCGGCGGCCGTGCCGGAAGCGCGTGCGCCACCGGCTTCCAGGCCAGGAGAAACGAGAGCGGATTGTGATGCCGGCCGAGCATGGCCAGCGTGAGCACGATCAGCAGCACGCCGCCGATGTGCCACCACACGCTCAGGTCCGACAGCCGTGCCGTGAGGCGGATGCCCCAGAGATTGATCGCCACTTGCGGCACGAGGATCACCACCATGATGAAGAGCTGGAACCCCCAGCTCGTGGCATGGCCGAAGAGCGGCACGCGAACGTCCGCCGGCAGCCCGAGGAAGCGCGTCACCGCCCCGATGAGGTAGATCGACGCGGCGATGTTGATCCCGGCCGTGATGGACACCTGCCCGATCATGTTCAGCCAGGCCGTGGTCCACGCCCAGGTGCGGCCGCCGAGGCGGAAGGCCCAGAAGTACAGCCCGCCCGCCGTCGGATATGCCGACGCGATCTCCGCCATCGACGCCGCCACCGCCAGCGTCATGATGCTGACCAGCGGCCAGCCCACAGAGTTGACGATCGGCCCGGCGAGCTTCAGCCCGTAGCCGAACAGCAGCACCGCGCCGGTGAGGATGGAGATGATGGAGAACGAGACGGCGAAGTTCGAGAACCCGCCCATCTCGCGGAAGAGCTGCTGGGTGTAACCGAGCCGCTCGAGATCGAGCTCGTCGTTATGGTTCGATGGGGGCAAGCGAGCGGAGATTCTAAACTGCCCTAATCCGCCACGCCCACCTCGTCCTCCACACCCGCGTTCGAGCGGGAGTGGATGCCCAGGCGCTTCATCATCTCGTTCAGCGTCGACGGTTTGAGCTGCAGCAGCTCGGCGGCTTTCTTCTGGACGCCGTTGGCCATCTCCAGCGACTGGAGGATCATGGCCCGCTCGTAGCGGGACACGGCGTCCTTCAGCGAGATGCCGTCGGCCGGGACGATCATGGCCGGCTGGTCGGTCTGCACGGGGTAGCGGAGGTAATCGGGGAGCAGCTCCGGGCCGATGCGGTCGCTGGTGGAGAGCACCACGGCGCGCTCGATGGTGTTCTCCAGCTCGCGCACGTTGCCCGGCCAGGCGTGGTCCATGAGGATGCGCATGGCCTCCGGCGTCAGGTCCTTCACCTTCCGCCGGTTCTCCTCGGTGTACTTCTCCAGGAAGTGCGCCACGAGCAGCGGGATGTCCTCGCGCCGGCGCCGCAGCGGCGGCAGGGGGATGGTGATGACGTTCAGCCGGTAGTAGAGATCCTCGCGGAAGCGCTGCTCGGCCATGAGCTTCGAAAGCTCGGCGTTCGTGGCGGCGATGATCCGCACGTCGACCTTGATCGTTTCCACCGAGCCGAGGCGCATGAATTCCTTTTCCTGGATCACGCGCAGCAGCTTGGCCTGCGTCTCGAGGTTGATGTTGCCGATCTCGTCGAGGAAGATCGAGCCGCCGTCGGCCACCTCGAAGAGGCCGCGCTTGGTGGCGATCGCGCCCGTGAAGGCGCCCTTCATGTGGCCGAAGAGCGACGACTCCAGCAGCTCCGGCGGAAGCGAGCCGGAGTTGACCGTGACGAACGCGTTGCGCGCCCGCGGGCTGGCGTGGTGGATGGCCTTCGCCACCAGCTCCTTGCCCGTGCCCGACTCGCCGGACACGAGGATGTTCGAGCGCGACGGCGCCGCCAGGCGGATGAGGTCGTACACCTTCCGCATCGGCTCCGACTTCCCGATGATGTTCGCGTAGGCGTACTTCTCGGCCAGCTCCGCCTTCAGCCGTTCGTTCTCGTTCGACAGGCGCCGCTGCTCCAGCGCCTTGTTGACCGTCAGCACCACTTCCTCGTTCTTGAACGGCTTGGGGATGTAGTGGAAGGCCCCGTGCTTCATGGCCTCGATGGCGCCGTCGATCGACGAGAACGCGGTGATGACGATGACCGGCAGCCGCGGATTGGCGATGCGCACCGCCCGCAGCGTGTCGATGCCGCTGATGCCGGGCAGCATGATGTCCAGGATGACCAGGTCGATGTTGTCGTCCTCGTCGAGGACGGACAGCGCCTCTTCGCCGCTGGCGGCCATGACCACGTCGAAGCCCTCGCGCCGCAGCACGGCATCGAGCACGTCGCGCAGGACTTCTTCGTCGTCAACGATGAGGATTCGCATTAGTTCCTTGTCATCCTGAGCGCAGCGAAGGATCTTCTCGCCAATGACTAACGGGGATGCTTCGCTGCGCTCAGCATGACACTAGCTTGTGTCGCCCGCGGCAACGTGATCGTGAACTCGGCACCCTTCCCCGGCTCGCTGGCGGCACTGATCTCACCTTCCGACGCGTGCAGGATGCGGCGCGTGATGGCCAGACCCAGCCCCGTGCCTCCCTGTCCGCGTTTCGTCGTCACCAGCGGCTCGAAGATGCGATCCAGCATTTCCAAAGGAATGCCTTTGCCATCGTCCTTCACCCGCACCAGCACGCGCTCACCGCACTCCTCCGCGGTAATCCAGATGTTGCCGTGTTCCTCGACCGCATCGCGCGCATTGAGCAGGACGTTGGTCAGAACCTGCTGCAGGTCGTGAAAGTTCCCGCGCACCTGCAGTTCCGGCAGCGCGCCCAGGTGCACGACGATCTGCTTCGGCACGAAGTGCTCCTCGTGCAGCGCCAGCGTCGCTTCGATGAGCTTCCCCACGTCGATCGTCTCACGCACGCGCGGCCGCGAGGCGATGAGATCGAGCAGGTTGTTCACCAGGCTCGAGGCCCGGAAGGATTGCTGCTCCATCTTTTTCAGGAGCCGGTATTTCGGATCTTCCGGCGACGTCTCCGCCAGCAAGAGCTGCGCGTACGACGAAATGCCCGTCAGCGGCGTGTTCACTTCGTGCGCAACGCCGGCGGCCAGCAGTCCCAGCGACGCCAGGCGCTCCTTGTCCTGCAGCTCGCGCTCCAGGCGCACGCGCTCGGTGATGTCGCCGATGACCAGCACCCGCGCGCCGTCCGCCACGTCCGCCGAGTGCAGGGGGCTGGACGTCACCGTCACTTCCTTGTCCACGCCCAGGCGGTTGACGAAGTTCGTGGCGATGGACCGGGCCTTGGCCTGGCGCAGCTCGCTGTACGGCGGGAAGAGGTCAGTGATCGGCTCCTCCGCCTCGTCGCCGCCCACGAGGTCCCAAAAGGCGCGGTTGGCCGTCAGCACCGTCCCGTCCTCCGCCACCACGGCGATGGCCGACGACGACGACTCGATGATGTTCTCGTTGTACTCCTTCAGCGAGCGGATCTCTTCGAGCTGCCGCCGCAGGCGCCCGTAGAGGCGCGAGTTCTCGATGGCCAGGGCTACCGACGACGTCAGCGACTCCAGCAGGTGCAGGTCGTCGCGCGAGAGCGGCTCCTCGCCGCGCCGCGTGCCCAGGAGCAGCAATCCCTGCAGCTCGCCGCGGTTGCGCAGCGGCAGCACGTAGCGGTAGCCGGCCCGCAGCAGTTGCCACGGGATCTCCGTCGGGTCGGGCAGCCGCGGCTCGCTGAGAATGAGCGGCTGGCTCTGCGGGATCGGTCCGAACTCCGCGATCCCCACCCGGCGCGGGATGCCGTCTTCCGGCTGGTAGATCAGCAGCGACGTTCCTTCCCGCGTGAAGAGGTTCATCTTCTGAATGTCCAGGGCCGCCCGCAGCCGTTCCCGCATCATCGAGATCAGCTCGTGCACGTCGTGGAACGTGGCCAGCTCCTGCGCGAACTCGGCCATGGCCCGGCGGTGGCGGTACGAATCGCGATAGACGAACATCTCGATCATCGACTCGATGCGCCCCTTCACCGGAATGAGCACGCCGGCGATGAGCAGTCCCGAGCCGAAGGCCAGGAAGTTGCGCTCGTAGAGCGAGCGCTCCTCGATCACCCGCGACAGCACCAGGTTCACCGTGGAGAAGGCGATCATGCCGAAGATGAACGTCACGCTGTAGGCCAGGATCTCCTTGATCACCACCTCGACGTCCCACAGCTTGTACTTGAGGATCGACACCGCGAACGCCAGCGGGATCAGCGCCAGGGGCAGGATGGAGATCGTCGTGTTGAGCTGCGTCACCGAGCCGAAGATCAGGTACGGCAGGATGTAGACCGCCAGGAACGGCAGGAAGCCCAGCACCATGCCCAGGTAGATCCACTTGATCTGCTTCTTGCCGACGGCGGCGGCCGTGCGGTACGTGTACGCCAGGGCCACCACAGCCAGCGTGAAGTAGATGGCGAAGTGCGCGTACTCCCACTTCCGGATGACCTCGAGCGAGCGCAGCACGTCCGTGAACGGGATGGCGTTGCTGGCCACCAGCAGGTCCAGGTCCCACATCCCCAGCAGCAGCGGCGGGACCCACATGGCCGCCAGCACGCCGCGGTGCCGCACGATGGGCCGCGGGAAGACCAGGAAGAAGTTCAGGGTCAGGGGCGGCAGCAGGATCGTGGCGATCTCTTCGACCAGCTCCAGCACATAGATCTCGAACAACATGCAATGCAGCATGGGCCCCTGCACCCGGA
>CAZYTO010000115.1:0-16431 GCA_964650405.1 uncultured Thermoanaerobaculia bacterium
CGGTGGGCAAGGAGGCGAAGGAGATGCTCGGCAGGACGCCGGGCAACATCGTCGCTATCCGCCCCATGAAAGACGGCGTGATCGCCGACTTCGAAGTGACCGAGAAGATGCTCGGGTACTTCATCCGCAAGGCACACAACCGGACCTTCCTGGTGAAGCCGCGCATCGTCATCTCCGTCCCCTCGGAGATCACCCAGGTGGAAAAGCGGGCCGTCAAGGACAGCGCCCTGCGGGCCGGGGCCACCGAGGTCTACCTCATCGAGCAGGCCATGGCGGCGGCCATCGGCGCGGGCCTGCCCATCACGGACCCGACGGGAAACATGATCGTCGACATCGGCGGCGGCACGACCGACGTGGCGGTCATCTCCCTGGCCGGTATCGTCTACTCGCGCTCGGTACGCGTGGCCGGCAACGAGATGGACGACGCGATCATTCAGTACATCAAGCGCAAGTACAACCTGCTCATCGGCGAGCGAACGGCCGAGCAGGTGAAGATGGAGATCGGCTCGGCCTTCCCCCTCGACGAAGAGATGACCATGGAGATCAAGGGACGCGATCTGGTGGAGGGCGTGCCGAAGACGCTCGTGGTCAGCGACGAGGAGATCCGCGAGGCCCTCAGCGAGACGGTGGCCACGATCGTGGAAGCGGTGCGCGTGGCGCTGGAGCGGACCCCCCCCGAGCTTTCGGCCGACATCATGGACAAGGGCATCATCATCGCCGGCGGCGGCTCGATGCTGAAGAATCTCGACAAGCGCCTGCGCGAGGAGACCGGCCTCCCGGTCACCCTGGCCGAGGATCCGCTGGCCTGCGTGGCCCTGGGAACAGGGCAGATGCTGACGGACTTCAACCTGTTGCGGAAGATTTCGATCGAATAGCGAGCGGGATCCGGGCGGGCGGCGAGCGGAGCCCCGCCCGCCGCCGTCAACCCTCGCTCGCTGGCAACAAAGCTGCTGAACTCGCGAGTAACACATGGCCGTAACCGCTGACGTCATCCCCCGCCGCCCGACGCTGCTGTTCATCGTCGTTTTGGTGATGCTGCTCGTGCTCATGAGCCTGAGCAGCCGCACAAGGTACCTGGGCGAGACCCGTACGCTCTTCGAGCGCACGGTGATGACGATCTTCTCCCCCGTGCCGAAGACGGTAAACGCGGTGGGGCAGTCGACGTCCGACCTCTACCACGGCTATTTCGACATGCGCCACGCGGTGAACGAGAACCTGGCGCTGAAGAAGCAGGTGGTGGATTTGACCACGGAGAACCTGAAGCTGCGCCAGTCGGAAGGCGACCTGCGCCGCCTGCGCTCGCTGCTCGGGTACGCCGATCAGTTCTCCATGCCTACCACCATGGCCCAGACGATCATGCTGGACACGTCGGGGCGCTTCAAGTCGATGATCATCGACCGCGGCTCGAATGCCGGCATCGGCGTCAACGACACCGTGGTCAACGCCGACGGCCTCATCGGACGGGTGGTCCTGACGACGAAGGACATGGCCAAGGTGCAGCTCCTGGTGGACAACAACTGCGCGGTGGGAGCGCTGATCGAACGTACGCGGCGCCAGGGCGTCATGCGCGGCGACGGCACGACCGGCGGCCAGCTCTACGACATCCCGTCGCTGGCCGACGTCCAGCAGGGCGATCAGGTGCTCACGGCCGGCATCGACGGTATCTTCCCGAAGGGCATTCCCGTGGGCAGCGTGGTCAAGGCCGAACGCGGCGCCGACCTCTTCAAGTCGATCGTCATCAAGCCTGCGGTCGACTTCGGCTCGATCGAGGGCGTGATCGTCCTTCACACCCGCAAGATTCCGCACGACGTGGTGAGGTACGCGCCTTGAGGTGGCTTCGCTTCATCGTCGGCCTGCTGATCGCGCTGACTCTCCACTCCCTGCTCGACAGCTTCTCGCCCAACGCCCTGGCCTTCTTCAATCCCTACGTCATCCTCATCGTCTATTACTCGATGGGCGGCAACGTCTTCGGGGCCATCATCGCCGGCGTGGCGGCCGGGCTGGTGCAGGACGCCTTCAGCTACGCCCCGTTCGGCATGCACGCCTTCTCCCTGACGGTCTGCGCTTACGCCGTGGCCTACATCAACTCGCGCCTCGTGCTGCGAGGGACGCTCGCCTTCGGGGCCTGCCTCATCGGCGCCGTGATCGTCAACGAGCTCGTCATCTACATCCTGGTGAACATCCTGCTCAAGCAGAAGATCGAGATGTTCGAGCAGGGCGTGGTGGTGAAGACGATCTTCACCTGCCTCTTCGGGATGCTGGTCTACCAATTGCTGACGCTTTTTCTGCGCGAAGAGCCGATCGACGCTTCGAAGCGAACCAGTTGGCAGTGAGGTCGTTGTTCGTTGTCCGTATCTGTTCGCCGTTGATCGGTGAGGGCGATGCTGGGGTAAGGACCAACGAACAACGAACAACGAACAACGATCGGTGAGTCACCATGCGGGTCTATCGAGACGACCAGAAGTTCCTGACCTTTCGCATCAACGCCCTCTTGTGGGCGATCGTGGTCGTCTTCGTCTTTCTGGCCGGGTCGTTCTGGTTCGTGCAGGGGGTTCAGGCGGAGAAGTACCGCAACCTCTCCGAGTCGAATGCCCTGCGGGAGGTGGTCATCCCCGCCAAGCGGGGGCTGATCTACGACCGGACCGGGCTGAAGATCCTGGCCGACAACCAGCCGGCCTATTCGCTCACGCTGGACCGGATGATTCTGCGGTCGATGGCGAAGGGCGACGCCGCCCACCGCGGCAGGCTGGTGACGTTCCTCTCTAGCGTTCTGGCCGTGCCGCCGGCCGACATCGAGGCGCGCTTCGAGAAGAGCAAGTCCGTCCCGGTCACGCATCCGTTCATCCTGGCCGAGGATCTGACCATGCCCCAGGTGGCGGCGATCCAGGCGCAGTCGGTCTCGTTCCCGGAGCTGAACGTCGAGCCGGTGCAGCGGAGGAACTATCCCTACGCCACGATGGCCGCGCACGTAATGGGGTTCATCGGCGAGGTGTCGGAGAAGGAGCTGGCCAAACGGAAGGAACTGCGCCAGGGAGATCTGATCGGCAAGCGCGGGGTGGAGCTGCTCTACGACGAATACCTCCGCGGGCGGGACGGGGCGCAGTACTGGGAGTACGACTCGCACGGACGGCGGCTGGAGGAGTTCCGGCCCGCGCGGAAGGATCCCACGCCGGGCGACAACGTCTACACCACCCTCGACTTCGATTTGCAGCGCCGCGCCGAGCAGTACTTCACGGAGAACGAATTCGTGGGCTCGGCCGTCGCCCTGGACCCGCGCAACGGCGAAGTGCTGGCCATGGTGTCTTCGCCGGCCTTCAACCCGAATGTCTACTCGAAGCGCTTCACCCCGGACGTCTGGAAGACGATCGTCTCCAATCCGTTCAAGATCGAGCTGAACCGCGCCATCCAGGGTCTCTACTCACCCGGATCGGTGTTCAAGACGGTCATGGCCATGGCCGGGCTCTCCGACGGCGCCATCGAGCCGAGTACGGCCTTCAGTTGCGGCGGCAGTGCCGTGTTCTTCGGCCGGCGGTTCCGCTGCTGGGAGAAGAGCGGCCACGGCGAGATCAGCGTGGCCAACGCCCTGAAAGTCTCCTGCGACATCTTCTTCTACAACACCGGCGCGCGGCTGGGCGTGGACAAGATCTCGCAATACGCTCACACCCTCAGCTTTGGCGAGCTCACGCACATCGACCTCGACGGTGAGAAGGCGGGCATCGTTCCGTCGACACAGTGGGCGTTGGAGAAACAGCACCGCAAGTGGTATTCGTCGGAGACTATCTCCGTGGCCATCGGCCAGGGACCATTGATCGTCACGCCGCTGCAGGTGGCGAACATGATGGCGGCCATCGCCAACGGCGGCACGGTCTACCAGCCGCATGTCGTCCGCTACATCGATCGCGTGCAGCAGGACAGCTCGCTGAAGCGGTTCCGGGTCGAGCCGCGCATCCTGCACCGGTTCCAGCTCTCCCCCGAAGCGCTGGAGACCGTGAAGCTCGGCCTGTGGAAGGTGGTCAACGAAGAGGGCGGCACGGGCGGCAACGCCCGCGTGGCGGGGCTGAACATCGCCGGCAAGACGGGGACGGTGCAGGTCATCGCGCAGAGCGGCTGGTTCAGTACAGCCGGGATGCCCTACATGGCGCGCGACCATGCCTGGTTCGCCTCGTACGCGCCAAACGACAACCCGCAGATGGTGGTGGTTGTCTTCGTCGAGCACGCCGGAACGCACGGCGGCGTCGACTGCGCGCCGCTGGCGAAGCTGCTCTACGAAGCGAAGTTCCAGCAGCAGCTCGGCGGAGCGACCGGTTTCGGGGACCTGGCCAACCCCGACACCCGGGAACGGATCCTGGAAGGGAAGATCCCGGTGCCCGGCCAGCTTCCGAAGGCGCCTCCCCAGCCCGCCAACAGCAATCTCGGGCATTGAGTGGTTAGTGGTTAGATTAAGATTAGATTAGAGTGTTAGTGGTTAGAGATCGGTGGTTCGTGGTTAGAATCGCCCGCCTCCATGCGGGTCTATCGAGACGACCAGAAGTTCCTGACCTTTCGCATCAACGCCCTCTTGTGGGCGATCGTGGTCGTCTTCGTCTTTCTGGCCGGGTCGTTCTGGTTCGTGCAGGGGGTTCAGGCGGAGAAGTACCGCAACCTCTCCGAGTCGAATGCCCTGCGGGAGGTGGTCATCCCCGCCAAGCGGGGGCTGATCTACGACCGGACCGGGCTGAAGATCCTGGCCGACAACCAGCCGGCCTATTCGCTCACGCTGGACCGGATGATTCTGCGGTCGATGGCGAAGGGCGACGCCGCCCACCGCGGCAGGCTGGTGACGTTCCTCTCTAGCGTTCTGGCCGTGCCGCCGGCCGACATCGAGGCGCGCTTCGAGAAGAGCAAGTCCGTCCCGGTCACGCATCCGTTCATCCTGGCCGAGGATCTGACCATGCCCCAGGTGGCGGCGATCCAGGCGCAGTCGGTCTCGTTCCCGGAGCTGAACGTCGAGCCGGTGCAGCGGAGGAACTATCCCTACGCCACGATGGCCGCGCACGTAATGGGGTTCATCGGCGAGGTGTCGGAGAAGGAGCTGGCCAAACGGAAGGAACTGCGCCAGGGAGATCTGATCGGCAAGCGCGGGGTGGAGCTGCTCTACGACGAATACCTCCGCGGGCGGGACGGGGCGCAGTACTGGGAGTACGACTCGCACGGACGGCGGCTGGAGGAGTTCCGGCCCGCGCGGAAGGATCCCACGCCGGGCGACAACGTCTACACCACCCTCGACTTCGATTTGCAGCGCCGCGCCGAGCAGTACTTCACGGAGAACGAATTCGTGGGCTCGGCCGTCGCCCTGGACCCGCGCAACGGCGAAGTGCTGGCCATGGTGTCTTCGCCGGCCTTCAACCCGAATGTCTACTCGAAGCGCTTCACCCCGGACGTCTGGAAGACGATCGTCTCCAATCCGTTCAAGATCGAGCTGAACCGCGCCATCCAGGGTCTCTACTCACCCGGATCGGTGTTCAAGACGGTCATGGCCATGGCCGGGCTCTCCGACGGCGCCATCGAGCCGAGTACGGCCTTCAGTTGCGGCGGCAGTGCCGTGTTCTTCGGCCGGCGGTTCCGCTGCTGGGAGAAGAGCGGCCACGGCGAGATCAGCGTGGCCAACGCCCTGAAAGTCTCCTGCGACATCTTCTTCTACAACACCGGCGCGCGGCTGGGCGTGGACAAGATCTCGCAATACGCTCACACCCTCAGCTTTGGCGAGCTCACGCACATCGACCTCGACGGTGAGAAGGCGGGCATCGTTCCGTCGACACAGTGGGCGTTGGAGAAACAGCACCGCAAGTGGTATTCGTCGGAGACTATCTCCGTGGCCATCGGCCAGGGACCATTGATCGTCACGCCGCTGCAGGTGGCGAACATGATGGCGGCCATCGCCAACGGCGGCACGGTCTACCAGCCGCATGTCGTCCGCTACATCGATCGCGTGCAGCAGGACAGCTCGCTGAAGCGGTTCCGGGTCGAGCCGCGCATCCTGCACCGGTTCCAGCTCTCCCCCGAAGCGCTGGAGACCGTGAAGCTCGGCCTGTGGAAGGTGGTCAACGAAGAGGGCGGCACGGGCGGCAACGCCCGCGTGGCGGGGCTGAACATCGCCGGCAAGACGGGGACGGTGCAGGTCATCGCGCAGAGCGGCTGGTTCAGTACAGCCGGGATGCCCTACATGGCGCGCGACCATGCCTGGTTCGCCTCGTACGCGCCAAACGACAACCCGCAGATGGTGGTGGTCGTCTTCGTCGAGCACGCCGGCGCGCACGGCGGTGTCGACTCCGCGCCGCTGGCAAAGCTGCTGTACGAGGCGAAGTTCCGGCAACAGCCGGGCGGCACGGCCGCTCTCGGGGACTAGAACATATCAGGTGGAGACGGGGTCACGCGTTCCGCAGCCGCACGGCGTGGACCGTCTGTGCCGCGGCGATGACGGCCAGGGCGATGACGAAGTAGGTGCCGATGACGGCCGGGGTGGCGCTGCCGTTGAAGCCGGCGAAGTCGAAGCCGGGGTTCGCACCTTTGTCGCTCACCGCGGCGTACCAGAAGGTCAGGAAGAGCACGATGAACGTCTTGGCGTTGCCGCTGATGATGCCGAGGAACGTGGCCGCGGCGGCGAGGAAGAGGGATCCGGAGGCGAAGGCCACCAGCATCTTCGGCGAGTCCAGCATGCGCAGGACGGGCACGAAGGTGAACGGCGCCAGGACGAACAGCGACGAGAGCAGTTTGAAGGCCACGAAGCGCGGCTTGAGCAGCGGTGCGGCGAAGGCCAGGGCCGTGGCGCCGGAGCGCGCCTCCCGGCAGGTCACGTCGGCAATGGCGATGCCCATGGCGGCGATGACGATGGGCATGGCTTCCTGCAGTGGTGCCGCCAGCGTGACGATCGAAGTGCCGATGACGACGAGGGCCAGCACCGGCGTGGCCGTGACGGTGAGCAGCGCGTCGGCCAGGGCCGAGCGGAGGAGCGACGCGCCGCCGCCGTTCGCCACGAGCCTCATCGAGGCGCGGGTGAGCGGCTTGAACAGCAGGTTGATCCGGGAGAGCCAGCCCGTGCGCTTCACCACGGCCGCCTTCACCCGCACCGGGTCGAAGCGGTGGAAGAAGGCCCAGGCCAGCAGGATGCACGGCAGGGGAAGCAGCATCGAGACCAGGCGCGGCAGGATCCACTCCCGGTCCAGCGTCAGTCCCTGGAAGACGTAGATCCCCTTGCGCGGGTCGAAGTCCGAGGCGCCGATGGCCACGGCGGTTGTGTGCAGATGGGTCTTCATCGTCCCGATCAGGTAGCCGAGACCGGAGACGTCGAAGGCACCGAAGATCCGCGGCGAGCCGCCGTGCTCGATGGCGTTCGCGCTGAACCCGATCATCATGCACCAGAGGAAGAAGTAGGCCACGTCGCCGAGGCGGCCGGAGAGGAACGGGATCGATTCGAAGACGAGGGCCAGCGCCGAGACGATGAAGATCGTCGAGGGGATGATCAGTGCGTACTGTTTGGCGAAGAGCAGCGGCTGCAGGGGCGCTTCGCCGCGCACGAGGATCATGGCCATCGAGCTGCACATGAACCCGAGCGTGAAGGTGGTCAGGAAGACGACGTTGCCGCCGAACTTGCCGGCCAGGTATTCGAGACTGCTGACGTTCGTGGAGGCGATGACGAACCCGCACCGCGAACGGGCATCGCGGCCGACGGCGTTGGAGACGACGTAGAACCCGATCATGCCGATGAAGATGCAGGCCAGGGCGGCCGTGCCCACTCCCACCGCCGCAGAGTTGTAGAGCGCCCGCTGGCCGTTGATGTGCATCAGGGCCCGGCCGGTGGCCGGATCGGGCACCCACAGGTAGGCCATGGCGCTCAGCAGCAGGAAGATGACCAGCGTGGAGAGCCGGCGGAAGCGGATGCGGACGTCGGCGCCGATGATGGCGCGGATGCGGCGCAGCGACTCGCTCATGCCACCGCTCCCAGCTTCGGCGGAGCGGCGAAGTTCATGACGTAGAGGAACGCGTCCTCGAGGCGGGGATCGGCCTGCGTGGCGTCGGCGTGCGGCTTGCGCTGGCTGACCGTGCGCACGTGCACGCCGTCGGAACGGCGGACGGCGTTGGAGACGACGAGCTCCGCGCGAATGCGCTCGAACCGCTCCGAGCTGACCACGAGCTCCCACACGCTGCCTTCCGCCTGCCGCAACAACTCCTCGGCCGTGGCCAGCGCCACCAGGGAGCCCTGCTTCATGATGGCGATCTCCGTGGCGATCGACTCGACGTCGCTCACGATGTGCGTGGAGAGGATGACCAGCTTGCCGGCGCCGAGGTCGGAGAGGAGGTTGCGGAAACGAACGCGCTCTTCCGGGTCCAGACCGGCGGTCGGCTCGTCGACGATGACGATGTCCGGGTCGTTGATCAGGGCCTGGGCGATGCCGAGGCGCTGCTTCATGCCGCCGGAGAAGCCGCCGACGGTGCGATTGGCCACGTGATGGAGGTTGACCGCCTCCAGCATTTCCCGCACTTTGGCCGTGCCGCGGACGCCCTTCAGCGCCGCGAAGTAACCGAGAAACTCCTGCGCGGTGAGGTTGTCGTAGACGCCGAAGTCCTGGGGCAGATAGCCGAGCACGCGCCGCAACTGCTCCGGCTCGCGGGCGACGTCGTGATCGCGGAAGAGAATCCGCCCGGCCGTCGGCCGCGTGATGGTGGCGATCATCTGCATCAGCGTTGTCTTGCCCGCACCGTTCGGCCCGAGCAGGCCGAGCACGCCGCCGCCGGCCGTCAGCGACACATCGCGAACGCCGTAGTTGCCACCCTTGAACTTCTTCGAGACCGATTCGACCGTCAGCATGATGGCCGGTTAATACGAACATCCGGCCACGCGGTTATCAGGAGTCGTTGTTCGTTGTTCGTTGTCCGTTATCCGTTGTTCGTTGTTTCCTTCGTCCTTCACCCTTCGTCCTTTGCCGCGGTGTCACTCCTTTGGCTTCGGGGCGTCGGCGGCGGGCCGGCTGGTTCCTTCCGCGGGACGTGCGTCCGCGTCGACCGTCCGCACGGGCGAGCGATTGCCGTCCTTGCCGACGGCGCGGATGCCCATGAGGTAGTTGTCGATGGTCACGTTCTTCAGGGTGTACGTCCCGACCTTGCCGGCGGGGATGACGCGCTCCCACTCGTCGCTGGTGGTCTCGCGGATGAGGATCTCGTAGTGATCGAGATCGGCGTCCGTGCCGAGGTCCCAGGTGAGGATCGTGTCGTTGAGACCTGCTTTCACGGTGTTCTTGAGGTTGCGCGGCGCGGCAGGCGCGCAGGCGCCGGTGACCAGGGCCACGGCATTCACGCCGGCCACGAGCTTGAGGTAGTTGCCGTCGACGAACTGCGGCAGGTCGCCGTACTGGATGCCGTTCTCCATGCGCACACTCTGGTGCTCGTGGTGGTAGTCCTCGTTCGGCTCGGTGAAGCGGATGGCTGGAAAGCCCTTGTCGAAGAACGGCTTGTGATCGCCGCTGCGGGCGAAGCGGTCCAGGCGGTAGATGAGCCGCGGATGGACCGCCGGCAGCCATTCGCGCACGCCGTCGCGGACGAAGCGCGCCCAGTGCCGCGAGCTCGACTCCGAGGTGGGTTTCTCGTTCGCGGAGAAGATGCGGATGGTCTGGTTGTCCGTCGCGCCGTTCGTGCCCGAGATCCCGCCGACGATGTCGTTGGTGATGTCGCCCTCGACGTCGAGCTTCTTCTCCGCCGCCCAGTCGGCCAGTCCTTTCGCGCCGAGGAGTCCCTGCTCCTCTCCCATCACCGCGGCCAGGATGATGGTGGCACCGGCGGGCGTCTTCGACAGCACCCGGGCCAGTTCCATGATCACGGCCGTGCCGGAGGCGTCGTCGTCGGCGCCGGGCGCATCGCCGGCCGGATCCATCATGTTGCTGTTCATCGAGTCGTAGTGGCCGGTGGCGATGTAGACGCGATTCGGATCGCTCGTACCGCGGATCGTGGCCACGACGTTGATCATCTCGGCGGGCTTGTCGTTCGTCCTCCTCGACTGCTGCATCGAGGATTGGTACTCGACGGTCATGCGGCCGCCACTCTCGGCAGCCCAGCGGGACATCTCGTCGAAGATCCACTTCCGCGCCGCGCCGATGCCGCGGGCCGGCGACGTGGTATCAGAGAGGGTATGGCGCGTGCCGAAGGAGGCGAGCTTGTCGACGGTGGCCTTCAGGCGGGTAGCGTCGATGCGGGCGAGAATCTCGTCGAGATGCCGGGCCGGAGATTCCTGCCCGAACGCCGCGGCGGCCAGGAGGAGCGGGAAGAGGAGCACGAAAGCGCGTCGCATGGCGCGCAATGGTAAGCGAATCGCTGATCGCTGATCGCTGATCGCTGGTCGCGGGCGCCGAATCGCTTATTCGCTAATTCGCGGTTCGCCTATTCGCTGGACTTGCTTATCGCTCTTCGCGCTACCGGCGCTTGATGGGGAGGCGCGCACTGCCGTCGACGAAGATGCGGGCGGGCTCGGGCGTGCCGCGGCGGCCCTTCTGGACGGGCAGCTTCGTGTAGACCTGCGTGGAGAGGATGGAAGCGTGGCCGAGGATCTCCTGGACCTCGCGGATGTCGGCGCCGGTGGCCACGAGCATGGCGGCCATGGTGTGGCGGAGCGAGTGGGGAGTGATGTGGCGCTTGATCTCGGCGAGGCGGACGTGCTTTTTGAAGATGTTCTCGATGGAGTAGATGGTCAGGCGGGTTCCGGAGCGGCCGACGAAGAGTGCCTGCGTATCGAGTTTCCGCTCGTTGCGCAGGTCGAGGTAGTTCACCAGTGCGTCGATGACCGGTTCGGCGGTCAGGGTCACACTCCGTCCGCGCGTGGCGCGGCCGGTGATCTGGATCTGCTTGCCATCGAGCCCGACGTCGGCCACGTCGAGCGCCACCAGCTCGCCGATGCGGATGCCGGTGGAAAAGAGCAGCTCGAGGATGACGTTGTCGCGCACGGCGCAGAAGTAGCGATTGCGTCCGCCGGGCGAGGAGTCGCGCATGGCCGAGAGGGCCGTGATCTGTTCCTTCGGCGCGGCCAGGAGGGCGTGGATCTCCCGGGGCGAGAGCACGGTCGGCACCCGGTTCTCGACCGGCCGCTTAATCTTCAGCCTGCGCGCCGGCGACTCGGTGACGACGCCGGTGTCTTCCAGGTAGCGGAAGAAGACTTTCAGCGCGGCCACTTTCCTGCGGATGGAGGTATCGCGATACGGTCCGGTTCCCAGCTTGTCGAGGTACCCCTCGAGGTGCTCGGGCGTGATCTCCACTGCCTCCGTGCCGCTCATGTGCACGTGAAACTGCGTGAGATCCGAGTGGTACGCGCGCAGCGTGCGATCGGACAGATTGCGCACCATCTGCCCATGCTGCAGGAAGTCGGCAATGGCCTCTTGCACGTTCATCGTTCTACCGGCTGCAATTGTTCTTTGCTGAAGCGGACGCGTCGAAGTGTAGCCGGGAGACACCCATTGTCAAGAATTATTTGTTCGTTCAGTATGCTGGAAAAGCATGAAGGGACAAAGACTTTTCGTTCGTCCGATCGACAGTGGTGACACGGCCGCGATCACCGCATTTCTCTCACAATCCGGCGCTTGCGGCCCGCCGCCGGCCTGCGGTCTGGTCGGAAAACTGGTCGGGGAGCTGGTGGCCGTACTGGCCATGGAAGTGACCGAGACCGCCATCCGCGTCGACGATCTCGTGGTGGCCCCGGAATTGCGCCGCAAACGCATCGGCCGGGTGATGATGAACGAGCTGCATGCGCTGGCGGCAAAGATGGATCGCACACGAATCGAGGCACCACGGGGCCGTAGCGACGAGTTTCTACAGCGTGTAGGCTTCCGGGAAGAGGGGACCAAATGGGTGAAGGTGGTGGGAGAGTGACGGTGAAGGGCGAAGGGCGAAGGGTGAAGGGCGAAGCAGTAGCGAGTGGCGTTCTTCTGCCTTCTGTTTTCTGCCTTGTGACCTCAACCTTCCTCGCCTGTTCGCACTCTGCACCTCCCGCCCCGGCGCCCGTGCCCCCACCGTTAGTTGAGGCACCTCAGCCGCCTGCGCCGCCGGCCGATCCGGTGCAGGCCCGGCAAGGGCTGGTGAAGAGCGCGCTGGCGCTGCTCGATCAGAAACGTAATGACGAGGCGCTGCCGCTGGTCGCGCAGGCAGTGGACGCGGATCCGCTGATTGCCCCCTACCTGCGGCTCCGGATCGTCGATGCGGCGCGCGCTTCCGGAAAGACGGCCGACGCCATCGCCGCAGCGACGCGCATCGTGCAGGACACGCCGTCCAGCGGTGCGGCGGTGGTGGCCAGGCTGCGGCTCCCCGGCCTTTACGCAGGGGCCGGCGATGCCGCCAATACGGCCTCGAGCTTCGAGGCGACGAAGTCCGTCACGATCGACGAATTGACCGAGCCCGATTTCGTCGACCTTGCCAAACAGCTCGATGCGGCCAACCGTCCGGACCTGGCCGGCGCCGACCGCCTGCGTCTCCTCCAGCAGTATCCGCAGGGGCGACTCACGGAGGATACGTACGGTCGCACGGTGGGGGCGGTCGCGCCGCCGATCAATCAACTGACGTTGGACGACGAGCTGGCCCTGGCCTCGAAGCTCGCCGCGCGCGACCGATACGACCAGGCTCTCGACCTCCTCCGCCGCATCCAGCAGCGCTTCCCCGAGGCGCAGACGTCGGCGCAGGTGCGCAGCGTGCGGATCAAAGCGCTCTTCCACTCGCGGCATTACACCGAGCTGCTGAGCGAGACGGCCGGCCAGCCGCTGGACGCCCCGCTCACGCTTCTGCGCGCGCGTGCGGCGTGGCGCGCCGGGCGGCCGCAGGACTTTCTCAAGGGCCTCGACGAGACGGAGAAGTTCACCTCCACCCCGGAGGCGGCCGAGGCCAGGGTGCAGCGGGCGAAGTACTACGTGACCGACGAGCCGCGTTACGACCTGGCGGCGCGGAACTACCTCGCCGCCATCGATGCCGGCAACGCCGGCACCGACGGGGAGAACCTCTGGAACCTCGCCTTCCTCTACATCCTGGCCCACGAGGACGATGCCGCCCTGGAGACGCTGGGGAAGTACGAGAGCCGCTACGCCGACGGCGACTACCTCAGCAATGCGCTGTTCTGGTCGGGCAAGCTCCTCGCCGCGCGAGGCCGGCCGGACGAGCACCGCGCCGAGCGCGATCAGCAGTGGAACCGGCTCCTGCAGCTCTATCCGTACAGCTATTACAGCTTCCGCGTCCGTGAGCTGACCGGCGCGCCGGTCGCGGCGCCGGACGACGTTTCCAACGGAAACGTCTTTCCGAACGTGGAGGCCCTGGCCGCCTCGGTCGCCGATCCGCGGATCGACGGCGTGCACGAAATGCTGGCGGTGGGCATGAACCGCGACGCCACCCGCGAGATGCAGTCGGTCGCCGCCGGCTACCCCGACAACCTCGGCATCCAGTTTCTGCTGGCCGACATCTACGTGCGGGGGGGCGAGCCGTTCCGGGCCCAGGGCGTGCTGCAGCGTCGCTTCCGGCAGTTCGTCCGCCACGGCGGCAGCGGCATCCCCCACCGCTTCTGGGAGATTCTCTTTCCCCTGAACTACTGGGAGGCGATCAAGTCCGAGGCCGAGAAGCGGCAGCTCGATCCGTACCTCGTCGCATCGATCATCCGGCAGGAGAGCGGCTTCGAGCCGTCGATCGTCTCCAACGCCGGGGCGGTCGGCATCATGCAGATCATGCCCGCCGAGGCACCGGCCATCGCCGTCGCCGCGGGACTGCCGCCGCCGGCGCGCCAGCAGCTCTTCGACCCGCAGATCAACATCGCCGTCGGTGCCGCCGAGCTCGCTCAGAAGCTGGCCTTCGAGCACGGCAACCCGATCCTGGCCATCGCCGCCTACAACGGCGGCGAGGACAACGTCGCGAAATGGACGGCGCGCATCCCGCCCGACGACGTCGACCTGTTTGTCGACTCCATCCCCTTCGCCGAAACGAAGCTTTACGTGAAGACGGTGAGCCGGAACCGGTTCGAATACCGCCGGATCTACGAGAACAGGTGACAACGCGGAGCATTCGGAGCAGAATCGGTACTACAAGCGACTACCAGGAAAACTACTTCTCGTGCTGTCGCGTCTGCCCGGGGGCGTTGGCAACACGCTTGCTCAGTGGCGGATCGGTACCCCAATTCACTGGACCGATTCGCGACGCCCGGAGGCCGAGTCGGATCCGAGGTTCGGTGGATCATGAAGGCTCTGAAGTGCAGTAGGCATCGCCGGTTCGTCTCCCTCATCACGGTACTCACCCTTTGGGCGGCCACGCCGCTCCTGGCCAACGAGACCCTCGTCCTGGCCCGCGACGGCCAGTCACCTGCCGGAGAGCTGACCGGCGTGCGGGACCTGCTCGTCAACCCCGGCTTCGACGACGCCAGGGTCTCGATCTCGGTCGATGGACAGAGCATCGCCGACGGGCTCCGCTACCCCTACCGCGTGACGATCGATTTCGGCGCCAGGCCGGTGGAGCACAGGATTGCCGTCACGGCGGTCACGCCGGACAACAAGCGCGTGCGCTGGACGGAGACCATCAACAAGGGCTTCCTCCCGCTGAAGGTCAGAGTGAGCGCAGTCGACCTGGCTACGCGGCTCTTCGAAGCGGCGGTTACCGCGCCGAAAGACGATCCCGTCATCAGTGTCTCCCTGTGGGACCAGGGGAAGGAGGTCGCCTCCGTCAGCGGGCCGCCGTACCGCTTTACCGTTCCCGAGAACATCCTGGCCGAGCAATTCGTGCAGGTGACGACGAGGACGAAGTCAGGGGAAGAAGCGGCCGACTTCTGGACGAGCGCCGGCGGCGTTCACGTGGAGGCGGTCGACGTCCGAACCCGGCCGATCTACGTGTCCGTGGTGGACGACCGGAACGGCGCGACGCGCGACGACGTCGATCCGGCTCTCTTCCACGTCATCGACAACGGCACCGAGGCGAAGATCCTCGAGCTCAAGAAGGCGTTCGACCAGCCGATCTCCATTGCCCTGCTGCTCGACGCCTCCACGAGCATGATGTTCGAGATGCGCGATGCCAC
Source organism: uncultured Thermoanaerobaculia bacterium (assembly GCA_964650405.1). Classification (GTDB taxonomy): domain Bacteria; phylum Acidobacteriota; class Thermoanaerobaculia; order Gp7-AA8; family Gp7-AA8; genus CAZYTO01. Next base: position 15,050 of record CAZYTO010000115.1, read on the forward strand.
GAAGGCCGCGCAGATGTTCGTGCAGCACACGCTCAAACCGGGCGACAAGTGCGCCGTCTACTCGATCCGCGACACGCCCCGCCGCGAGCAGCCTCTCACCAGCGACCTCGGCGCCGTGCAGAATGCGGTGCTGAACATCCAGGCCAAGGGGCGCACGGCCCTCTACGACGCCATCGAGACAGCTACGCGTGAGCTTACGGATGAGAAGGTGCGGCGGGCCATCGTCATCCTCACCGACGGCGGGGACACGTCCTCCATGGCCTCGTTCGACGAGATCGACAAGCTCACCACCGAGGCGGCCATTCCGATCTACATCATCGCCTACGACAGCGGCTCGATGGACGGCGACGGCCAGGAGCTCGGGCGCATGAAGTACCTGGCCAACCAGACCGGCGGATTCATGGTCGCGGCGAACAACTCGAACCTGCAGCAGAGATACGGCGACATCGAGAAGGACCTCCGCGCCCAGTACGCGATCCTCTACCAGATCACCGACTTCGCGAAGAAGAACGAGTGGCGGAGGATCCACGTGCAGCTCAACTCGCCGAAGCTGACGGCGAGGACGATCCGCGGGTACTTTGCGCAGTAAGGCGAGCGGGAGACGGGCGAGCGGCGAGCGGAGGCCAAAGGCTGAAAGGCTGGAAGGCTGAAAGAAGAGCGCTCATCCCGAGCCCTTCGGCTCCGCTCAGAGCGGTTCCGCACGACGGAACGCTATGTGCCGTAATACGTTAGACTCTCGCCTCGGGTGATGGACGAGAGCGGAACCAGCAGTTGTGGGTTCAACCCGGCACAACCGAGCTGGCCAGCGATGTCAGCTTGCAATCGAAGGTTACCGAGGCTAACGAAACGCGCGATACGTTGGCGCTTTGGGCATATCGAGCCGACGGCGGCGTCGTCGTCCTTACAGGCTCGCGTGGCTTCACGTCCAAAGATAGTCTGGATCGAATGGTGCAGGGGTTCCTTCGGTCCGTGCAGAGCCAGGGCTTCACAATGTGACGCATCGCGTGGACTGGTCTGGGCGGGATGGAACCATTCTTATCGGTGGAACTGACGGGAACGTGGGAATGGCGATGCGCTGCGTGTCGGCTCCCTCCGGGGAGCTGGCATGTGTCGAGACGATCGCCGCGAGGACCGCTTTCAGGTTCTCCGAAACCGCCTGGCGGAAGCCCGCTGGGCGTTTGAACACGCGATTAGAGCCAATCCGCGACACTTCCGGTCATACATCGGACTGGCTCAAGCGATTTCTGGAATGGACGACGAACAGGATGTCGAGCCTTTGTACAGACGCGTGGTTGAGATAACTCCCACGTTTCTGGAGGGCCGCATCGTTCTCGGCGATTACTTGGCGTGGTCTGGGGAAAATGACCTCGCGACCGGGCAGT
>CAZYTO010000116.1:0-10534 GCA_964650405.1 uncultured Thermoanaerobaculia bacterium
GCCTCGTAGGCGCCGCGGGCGATCCCGATGGCCAGGGCGCCAATGGAGATGCGGCCGCCGTCAAGGGTCTTCATGGCGTCGATGAAGCCGTAGCCGACCTGCCCGACCACGTTGGCGGCCGGCACGCGGCAGTCTTCCAGGACCAGCTCGGCCGTGTCAGACACGCGCATGCCGAGCTTGTTCTCCTTCTTCCCGGGACGGATGCCCTTGCGGTCCTTCTCCACGGCGAAGGCGGTAATGCCGTGCTTCTGATCACTCTTGTCGGTCACGGCCAGGACGACGGAGATGTCGGCGTAGGTGGCGTTGGTGATGAAGTTCTTCGTGCCGTTGAGCACCCACTCGTCACCGTCTTTCACGGCCGTGGTGCGCATGCCCGAGGCGTCGCTGCCGGAGCCGGGCTCGGTGAGGCCCCAGGCGCCGATCCATTCGCCGCTGGTGAGCTTCGGCAGCCACTTCTTCTTCTGCGTGTCGTTGCCGCCGAGGTAGATGTGGCCCGTGCAGAGGGAGTTGTGCGCGGCGACGGAGAGCCCGAATCCGCTGTCGACGACACCCAACTCCTCGATGACGTTGACGTAGTCGACATAGGAGAGGCCGGACCCGCCATACTCCTCGGGGATGGTGACGCCGAGCATGCCGAGCTCTCCGGCTTTGCGGAAGATGTCGGCCGGGAAGTGCTGCGCTTCGTCCCACTGGTCGAGGTGCGGCTTGATCTCGCTCTCGGCGAACTCGCGCACCATGGTCTTGATCTGGGTCTGCTCGTCGGTCAGACGAAAATCCATCGATGGCTCCTCGAAGTATCCGGATTGGCTTGGGATCGGGCGAGGAGCGGCGCGCCCCCCCACGTCAGGCCAGGCGCCGGATTCTATCAAACGATTCCACGCCATGCCGTAGCCGGACGGTGAACCATGCGAGCTCGCCTCCGTCGCTGTGCTCTTCCCGTTCACAGCATTCGTGTTTCGCGCTCTCGAGGCGCGTCACCGCTGTGACACGAACGTAATGACGGAATCGCATACACTACCGGCATGCGTCGCGTCGCCCCCGTCCTGCTCCTCGTGTGCACCTCGACCCTGCTTGCCGGTCCCCGCGGCCAACAGGCGCCGGCGACGGCCAACGTGCCCGCGCCGCCGAAGAGCGGGTTCCGGGCCGAGTTTCTCCACGACCTCGACGAGGTACAAAAGAAGATCCTCTCCCTGGCCGACGCGATGCCGGCAGAGAAGTACAACTGGCGCCCGGCACCGGGCGTACGGTCCGTTTCCGAGGTCTACATGCACATCGCCGGGGGCAACTATTTCCTGGCCACGTTCATGGGGATGAAGATGCCGTCGTACGACACGACGAAGCTGGAGAAGATCACCGACAAGCCGCGTGTCCTCGAGGAGCTTCGCCGCTCGTTCGATCACGTTCGCACGGCCGCGCTGGTTGCCACCGACGCCGACCTGGAGAAGTCGATCAAGATGTTCGGCAATGACACGACGGAGCGGGCCGCGTTCATTTCGGCCCTGAACCACTTGCACGAGCACCTCGGCCAGTCGATCGCCTACGCGCGAGTGAACGGCGTGGTGCCACCGTGGACTGCCACGGAGTAGGGCGGCGGCAGGAGTTATCCTCGGTTTATGGATGACGGGACACGCGATTTCGGAACGACCGTGGATCGGTATCCCGCGGTGTCGGATCGGGGCGTTGATATGTCATTGATTCGACGCCTTCTGAAGCTCACACCTGCCGAGCGGCTGGCTCTGGGCGTGTCAAATTCAAATGCGATGTTGGAGTTTCTGGCACGCGCGCGCCGCAATCGCGAGAGTCAGGAGTAGCGCAGCGTTGCGGGGTGTTATCCTCGGTGCATGCCTGAGAGGAAGAACGCCGAGCGGGACATGCTGCGTGACGCGCCGCTCGACTACGCGCGCTGTAACATCGATCCCGTCAACGGGATAGACATGTCCGGGATGAGAGCAGCGCTTCGAAAAACCTCCGCTGAGCGTCTTCATTACAACACCATCGCTGCTCGCAACATCGGAAGGATGGTTCGCGCGGCCCGCGCAGCACGGCGTTCATGATGCTTGCGGATGATCACTTCGACCCGCAGGCGATTCTGAGAGTGCTGACGGCCCATGCCGTGGAGTTCGTGATCATCGGCGGGATCGCAGGGACACTCCGCGGCTCTGACCAGATCACGAACGATGTGGACATCTGCTACCGCAGAACGAAGCCGAACGTTTGTGCTCTTGTTGACGCGTTGAAAGCGCTCGACGCAAAGCTCACCAGTTTTCCGGAAGGGCTCCCGTTCACCCTGGATGAACGCAGCATCTGGAACGGGGATACATTCACATTCGACACGCCGTTCGGGCGTTTCGACTGCCTTGCAAACCCAAGCGGGACAACCGGATTCCCCGACCTTCGGCGAGACTCGACCATCGAAGACCTCGGCGGGTTTGAGTGCCTTGTATGCTCGCTCGAGGATCTGATTCGGATGAAAACTGCAGCAGGGCGAACCAAGGACAAGCTCGATCTCGAGCAGCTCTACACGCTCAGACGCCTCATCAAGAACTCGTAGGCCTCCCGTACCCAACCGCGTAGCCCGGCGTTGCAATCCCCTCCCCGAGCCTCTCATCCGCTTCCGGCGCCTGTGCCACCAGCCGCAACGGGATGACCCCCGCCCAGTACGGCAGCGCGTAGTCCTCCTCGTCGTCGGCCGGGCCGCCGGTGCGGATCTTGGCGCTGGCCTCGGTGAGCGGGAGGGCCAGGACGAGCGTCTGGGCCAGCTCGCGCTCGTTGGGCGCGCGGACCTCTTTCGAGCGGCCGGCGCAGACATGCTCCACGAGCGAGTCGAGCGCCGCCAGCCGTTCGGCCGGATCGGTCACCTCCCGGGCCTTGCCGAAGACGACCACGGAGCGGTAATTCATCGAGTGGTGGAAGGCGGAACGGGCCATCACCAGGCCGTCGAGGAGAGTGATCGTCACGCAGGCATCGACGCCGTTCTTCAGCGAGCGCAGCATGCGGCTGGCCGTCGAGCCGTGAAAGTAGAGCGTTTCTCCGGCCCGCCAGTGGATCGTGGGAATCACCGCCGGCTGGCCGTCGATGACGAATCCGACGTGGCAGATCAGCGCTTCGTCGATGATCGCTTCGATCGTGGCGCGGTCGTAGGCGCCACGCTTGGGGAGGCGCTTGACGGTCGTGCGGGGCGTCTGGAGGGAGGCGGTCATGGAGGTGATCCTTTCCTCAGGCCGGAGCCCGATACGTTGGTCTTGCTCAATTTGTTCTAGTACAATACTTGCGATATGACAGTACAAAACTACTTCAGCGGAGACAGCGCGGTCAAGATCGCCGCCAGCGTCGAGCAGGCCTTGGCCGCCGGTCGCCTCGGCGGCGGCGAAAACCTCCCACCCGTGCGCGCGCTCGCCTCCCACCTTTCGGTCAGCCCGGCCACGGTCGCCTCGGCGTACCGCCTGCTGCAGGATCGCGGCATCGCCGTCAGCGACGGCCGCCGCGGCACGCGTCTGCGCCATGTGTCCGCCGCCCTCCCTTCCATTCAGGCCGACCTGCCGGACGGCGTGCGCGACCTCGCCGCAGGGAATCCCGATCCCGAGCTGCTGCCGGACATCGACGCCGCGGTGGCCCGTCTGCGGCCCGGGCGGCGGCTTTACGGCAATGACCTCAATCACGAGCCGCTCGTGGCACTGGCCCGCAAGCAGTTCGAGGAGGATGGGATCGACGCCACGCATGTGGCCGTGGTCAGCGGCGCCATGGACGGTTTGGAGCGCGCGCTCCGTGAGCACCTCCGTGCCGGCGACCGCGTCCTCGTCGAGGACCCCTGCTTCACCGGCTTTCTCGATCTGTTGAGCGCTCTGTCGCTCACTCCCGTGCCGGTGCCGGTCGACGACGAGGGCCTCGAGCCGGCCGCACTGCGCGAGGCGTTGCGCGGCACGGCGGGCGCGCTGATCGTCACCCCGCGCGCCCAGAACCCGACTGGCGCGGCACTGTCGGAACGGCGCGCCCGCCAGCTTCGTACGCTGCTGCGCGACAAGCTGGACCTCTTCATCATCGAAGACGACCACGCCGGCCCCGTCTCCGGAGCTGTGTACCGCTCGATCAGCTCCGGCCGCGACCGGTGGGCGATCGTCCGGTCGGTCTCGAAGTCGCTCGGCCCCGATCTCCGCGTAGCGCTCGTCACCGGCGACGCTCGCACCGTTGCCCGCGTCGAAGGCCGCCAGAACCTCGGCATCCGCTGGGTGTCGCACATCCTGCAGCAGCTCGTGGCGTCGCTATGGCGCGACCGCGGTACGCAGAAGCGGCTCGCCGCCGCAGCCCGCGTTTACGCCGAACGCCGGGAAGCGCTGCTCCAGGCCCTCGGCGCCCGCGGCCTCGCCGCGCAGGGAGCCTCCGGTTTGAATGTCTGGATCCCCCTGCGCGAAGAGGCCGCCGTCGTCAACGCCCTGCTCAAACGCGGCTGGGCGGTCAACGCCGGGGAGCGCTACCGCATCCGCACGGGGCCGGCCATTCGCGTGACCGTGGCGGCGCTGACGGTGGCGGACGGAGAACAGTTCGCCGACGATCTCGCCGCGGTCGTCCATGGCACGAACCGGGCCTCGATCTCGTGACTCATTTACAAATGGTGACGAGGGATCGTCACGAAGATACGAAGCCTGGGTCACGTCGGTGCGTTACGATGATGTAGTTATGAAGAGCGTCGCTGAAGCGGAATTCGAACCAAAGTTCATCGCTCTCATTGAAGAAGTGGTGAGCAGCGGCGATGAGGTTGTCGTGACGAAGGACGGTAAACCCGTCGCGAAACTCGTACCGTTCGAAACCGCGTTCCTCCCCCTTACACTCGATCAGTTACGAGATTCCGTAACGATCCTCGGCGACATCGTTGCTCCGCTCGACGAGCCGTGGGATGCGGAACGGTGATCGTCGCCGACACGCACGCGCTGATCTGGTGGATTAAGGACCGAGACCTTCTCTCTTCTCGCGCCAGAGAAGTCCTCGCCCTCGAACCGCAAGTGGGCATCAGCACGATTTCACTCCGGGAAGTCGCGATGTTGGCAGAGCGAAAGAGGATCAGGCTCGACGTGGCGGTGGAACTCTGGCTGAATTCCGTCGTGCGGTTGCCACAGATCCATTTACTGGAAATCACGCCTGCAATTGCTGCGCGCGCTGGCAAGCTGCCTCGATCGGTCGGTGGCGATCCCGCCGACCGCCTCATCGTCGCGGCGGCCTTACAGCACGGCGTACCTCTCGTCACAAAGGACGGCACGATCCGCGATGCCGCCGTCGTCGAGACGATCTGGTAGCTACACCTTCGCCAGCTCGGATGCGCGCGCGAACATCCCCGGCGTATACGCCGTGATGTGCCCCGTGAACGCCGAGGCGGCAACGGTCAGCGGCGACGCAAGCCACAACTTCCCCGGGCCGCTGCGCCCCTTGTAATTGCGGTTGATGGCGCTGACCGTCACCTGGTCGCCGGTATCCGACACGCCCGGGCCGCAGCCGATGCAGGCGCCGCAGCCGGGATTGAGGACCACCGCGCCGGCGCGCTCGAACGTATCGAGCAATCCGTTGTCGCGGGCGAACGCCTCCACCGCCTGCGAGCCGAACTGGATGAAGAACTGCACGCCTTCGGCGACCCGCAAGCCGTGATCGACGGCCTCCTTCGCCACCTGGTGGTAGAAGAGCAGGTCGTCGATCTTCCCGGCCGTGCACGAGCCGGCATACGCGATGTCGATGCGCACGTCGCCGATGTCGGCCACGAGTGCACCGTTGGTCGGGTCGGAGGCGATGCCGTGGTCGGGATCGCCGGGATGGGCGACCATCGGCTCGATCGTGCCCAGGTCGATGGTGTGGACACCGCCAGCGTACTGTGCATCCGGATCGGGGGACACGGCACGGCGGCGCAGTGCCTCGACGTTCGTGCCCGGGCGCATCGAGGCGATCCATGCGAACGTCTGCTCGTCCGCCTCGCAGATGGCTGTGCGCGCGGAACACTCCGTGGCCATGTTGGCCAGCGTAGCGCGCTCGTCCAGCGACAGCGAGCGGAGGCCGGGGCCGGTGAATTCCATGATCCGGTCGAGGGTCTCCTGCGGCTTCGCATAGTGCAGCAGGATGTAGAGCATCACGTCCTTGGCGGTGACGTTCTCCTTCAGGCCGCCCGTCAGCTCGAAGTGGATCGACTCCGAGACCTCGATGTTCGTGAAACCGGCGTGAACCAGATTGGCGTACTCCGTCGCGCCGACGCCCCAGGCCAGGGCATTGTTCACCCCTCCCATGCAGGTGTGCGAATCGGTGGCCTGGATGAAGTCGCCCGGGTCGATGATCAGCTCGCGCGCCACCTCGTGACAGATCCCCGGCGAGATGCGGCCATTCGCCGAGAAGTCGCGGCAGCCCGTGTGCCCCTGATAAGTCCGCTGCAGGTCGCGCAGGTTCTGGATCTTGTCGAGGAACGGGCGCATCTTCGCCACCTCGTCAGCGTAGATGAGGTGGTCCTCGAACACGGCGAACTTCTGCGGATTCCGGATCGTGTACTCCGCTCCGTATTCCTCGGCGAGGAAGTGATGCACCTGGGCCGTGGTGAATTCGTGCGTATAGCCGCCGTCCACGTCGACCACAATCGCATCGCCCGGCTTCACGTACTCCGTGCCCCGCGCATGGCGGGCCAGGATCTTCTCGCCCATGGTCATGGGACGCTTGCCGGTGTGCGGGACGGGAATCTCGACCTCCCCCCGCTCCAGGGCCTTCGCGAACGGAAAGAGCCCGCCTTCGCGGATGATGAGCTGGGTGATGGCGTCGCGGCCGCGCGTGAATTCCTCGATGGGGATTCCTTCCCCGGCCTGGAGGCGGACCAGCATGCCGTGGTCCGCCATCAGCAGTCCCTGGTTGACGTTGTTTCCGGCGTGGATGGGGGCGAACGAGGCCGCCACGGCGATGCGGATGCCGCTGAAGACTTCACTCTGTGTGGCCTGCTCGCGCGAGCTGCCCACCCCTTTGAGATAGCCGCTGACGATGACCTCGAAGTTGCCGTTGCGCAGCGCGTCGGGCGGGATGAGCCGCTCCCCGCCCACGATCAGTCCTGCATACGCATTCCGGGCGATGTCCTCAGGACGGTAGTCGAAGCACACCCACGCCGGCGTCATGGCGTCGGTGTTGATGTCGTCGAGCAGATCGCCGGCGGACAGGTCCTTCATCTCCAGATCGAGCTCCCCGCGGAGCTGCCTGCGGATCAGCTCGGGGTCCTTTGTCAGGAAGAGGACGCGCTTGCCGGGAGTGAGGCGGACGGTGGATTCGGGTTTCATCGGTGGGAAGTCTATCGAAGTCGAGGAAGCGGAGAGTTGCAACGTAGACGAACAACAACCACGCAGCGTAATTCAGTCCGCGCAACGAACGCTTCTGCTTGTCTTCGCACTTGCAACGACGGCACTTCACGCCCAGGCGCCCGCAACGACGCGGAACGACGACAGTTGCGACATCGGCGTGGCGCCGGCGGCGACGCTGCTCCTCCCATACTTCGAGGTCGACACCTACTCCTCAGCGGCCGCCGCCCAAACGACTCTCTTCAGCATCGTCAACACCTCGGCGTATCCGCAGATCGCAAAGATCACGCTCTGGACCGATTGGGCGTGGCCGGCGCTGACCTTCAATGCCTGGATGAGCGGCTACGGCGTGGCCTCGGTCAATCTTCGCGACGTCCTCGCCCGAGGCAACGCACAAAGCCACTCATGCCGCATGCCTCATGCCTCATGCCCACCTCGGCACTCGGCACCCAGCACCCGGCACTCTCCGAACAACGTACGGAGAACGGAGAACGAACAACGGAGAACGAACAACGGAGAACGAACAACGTCCTGCTATCCTCTTTCCGCGCAGATGCTCGCCCCCGAGACGTTGCTGGGTCCCTACCGAATCGTCGGAGCGATCGGAGCCGGTGGCATGGGCGAGGTGTATCGCGCCATCGACACCCGGCTGGAGCGCGAGGTCGCCGTCAAGGTCCTCTCCGACCACCTCTCCAATGACCGCGAGTCGCTCCGGCGCTTCGAGCAGGAAGCGCGCGCCGCGGGGATGCTCAATCACCCCAACATCATGGCCCTCTACGACATCGGCGTGGAAGGCGACCGCCGCTACCTCGTCAGCGAGCTGCTGGAGGGAGAATCGCTGCGGGTGCGCCTGCGGTCGGGGGCTCTCTCGCCCCGCAAGGCCATCGACATCGCCCAGCAGGTGGCGCGGGGACTGGCCGCCGCGCACGAGAAGGGCATCGTCCACCGCGACCTGAAGCCCGAGAACATCTTCGTCATGCGCGACGGGCAGGTGAAGATCCTCGACTTCGGTCTCGTCAAGTTGATGTCGCCGCGCGTGCCCGGCGTCCATCCGAATGCGCCGCTCGACGACACAGCGCCCACGCTCCCCGGCACGCCCACCGAGCCCGGCCGGCTCCTGGGCACGGTCGGCTACATGTCGCCGGAGCAGATCCGCGGACTGCCGGGCGATCACCGCTCCGACATCTTCGCCTTCGGGGCCATGCTCTACGAAATGCTCACGGGGCGGCAGCCGTTCCGCGGCGACTCTCCCATCGAGACCCTGAACGCCATCCTCAAGGACGACCCGCCCGACGTCGCCGACCTCAATCCGCGCATCCCCACGGCCGTCGACCGCGTCGTGCGCCATTGCCTGGAGAAGAACCCGGAAGAGCGATTCCAGTCGGCGCGCGACGTGGCCTTCGACCTCGGCGCGTTGTCGGGACTGACCAGCCAGGCCATCTTCCGGCCGTCCCTGCGCAACTTCCGCTGGCGCGACTTGACCCGGCTCCTCGTTTATCTTGCGATCGCGGCCGTGATCGCCGCCGTCGCCTTCTTTGCCGGGCAGGAGCACGGCACCATGCCCCCGCCGCGCTTTCACCGCCTGACCTACCGCAGCGGCACGGTCTTCAACGCCCGGTTCTCACCTGACGGACAGACCGTCTTCTACGGCGCGCGCTGGAGCGGGCAGCCGGTCACGGTCTTCTCCATCCGGGCCGACTCGCCTGAGTCGCGCGACCTCGGCTTCGGCGTGGCGGACGTCCTCTCCGTCTCCCGTGACGGCCAACTGGCCATCTCCCTCCACCGCCACCCGGTGGGCTACCTGCGCGACCGGGGCACGCTGGCGCAGGTGGCCATCGCCGGCGGAGCCCCGCGCGAGCTGGCCGAGGAGGTCGAGTTCGCCGACTGGAGCCCGGACGGCCGCACCCTGGCCGTCGTGCGCACGGTGAACGGCAAGACGCGCCTCGAGTACCCGATCGGGAAGGTCCTGTACGAAACCGACGGCTGGATCGGCACCCCGCGCTTCAATCCGGCCGGTGACACGATCGCCTTCGCCGACCACCCCTTCGCCAACGACGACCGCGGCTCCATCGCCGTGATCCCGTCGGCGGGAGGCGTGAAGCGCACACTTACGCTCGAATCGCAGAGCGCGAACGGCGTGGCCTGGCCGCCCGGCGGCGGCGAGATCTGGTTCACGGCCGATCGCGGCACGGGAATCCGGACCCTCAACGCCGTCAGCCTGCGTGGAAAGGAGCGCACGCTCGTCACCAGCGCCGGCTCCCTCTGGCTGCAGGACATCGCCGCCGACGGCCGCGTTCTCCTGGCGCGCGACCTCATGCGCGGCGGCATCATCGCCACGGTCGACGGCGACAAGTCGCCGCGCGACCTCTCCTGGCTCGACTTCTCCATCGTGCGCGACCTCTCCCCCGACGGCAAGACCCTCGTCTTCTCCGAATCGGGCGAGGCCGGCGGGTCGATCTTCGGCGTCTACCTCCGCAAGACCGACGCCTCCCCCGCCATCCGCCTCGGCGACGGCACCACCGAGTCGCTCTCGATCGACGGCCAGTGGGTGCTCTCCGTGCCGCGCAATCGCAAGCCGGCGCCGGTGATCATGCTTCCCACCGGCGCGGGCGAGCCGCGCACCATCACGCACGACAACTTCACCCATCGCAACCTACGCTGGTTCCCCGACGGGCAGCGCATCCTCTTCACCGGCGGCCCTCCCGGTCAGGCCCCGCGCCTCTGGGTGCAGGACATCCACGGTGGCGCGCCGCACGCCATCTCGCCGGAGAACGCCGCCGGCACGCAGGTCACGCCGGACGGCACGCACGTTCTGGCCCGCATGCAGAACGGCGCCTTCTTCCTCTTCCCCTCGGAGGGCGCGAGCCAGCCGCTTCCCGTTCCAGCCCTGCGCAGCAGCGACGTCCCCGTCCGCTTCGGCAGCGACGGAAAGAGCGTCTTCGTCAGCACCTTTGGCAAGATCCCGGCCGAATTGACGCGCGTCGACCTCAACACCGCCGGACGCACCGTGCTGGGCACGCTTTCCCCTCCCGATCCCGCCGGTCTCATCAACGTCGGTCCCGTGCTGATCACGCCTGACGGCAAGACCGTCGTCTTCAGCTACTCGCGCCTGCTTTCCGACGTCTACCTGGTCAGCGGCGTGCATTAGTCGTCTTCATGAAACGACTCCTGATTGCGCTCACCCTGGTGGCCTCGGCCACCCCGTTTCCCTCCCAAAACCCCACGACCCCCCC
>CAZYTO010000116.1:10544-16372 GCA_964650405.1 uncultured Thermoanaerobaculia bacterium
GTTGCCCTGCGGGCCCTCGGCCACCTGTTGACGCGCCCAACCCGCCATTACCACCGGCGTCGCTCCTTCGGCGTTCGCCCCTACATCGGCGACGACCGAATACCGAGCCCGCGCGGAGACGTCGGGGTTACCGACCTTCCTCGTCAACTCGCAGCGGGGACAGCCGAAATCGAAAACAATCGTTCACATCGGCCTCTTCGCTCCCCTGCCGGGCTCGGTTCCCACGACCACGCGTGTGATGCCGGACGCCTTCGCGCTCCTGCACACCGAGTATCCGTGGCGGAAGGGATTGCGGCCGGCGGGAACGAGGTAACAATGGACGGCGGACAAACGTCGTCCGGCGCGACGCTCTTCGCTACCGCGCCGTCTTCAGCTTGAGGCCCCAGTCGTTCTCGGCGAGCCAGCGGTCGAGCTCATGCGCCGGGAGCGGCCGGGCGATCCAGTAGCCCTGGGCGAGGTCGCAGCCCATGTCGCAGAGGCGCTTCCAGGTCCCCTCGTCCTCCACGCCTTCAGCACAGACCTGCTTGCCGAGGTTGTGAGCCAGGTCGATGACTGTCTGGACAATCGCGGCATCGGCCTCACTGGTCGACATGCCGAGGACGAACGATTTGTCGACCTTGATCTCGTCGATGGGAAGCTGCCGCAGATGCGTCAGAGAGGAGAAGCCGGTGCCGAAGTCATCGACGGACAGGCGCACGCCCATGGACTGCAACATGGCCAGGATGGCCAGGGCATGGGCCGGATCGGCCATGATGCTGCTCTCGGTGATCTCGATCTTCAGGAAGCGGGGGTCGATCCCCCACTTCTCCAGCGCCGCGTGAACCTTCTGCGGGAGGGTCTGTTCGTGGAGGCTCTTCGCCGAGACGTTGACGGCGACGTGTACCGGGGCCCCGGCGTCGTGCCAGTGCCGCACCTCGGCCAGGGCCCGGTCGAGGATCCAGTCGGTCATGGCCTTGATCATCCCCGTCCGCTCGGCGGCCGGGATGAACGCCGACGGCGCCAGGAGGCCGCGCCGCGGATGGTTCCAGCGCAGCAGCACCTCGGCGCGGGTCATGAGGCCGCTGCGCAGGTGCAGCTTCGGCTGGTAGTAGAGCTCCAGCTCGTTGCGCTCCGCCGCCTGCCGCAGCTCGACGATCAGGGAGAGCTGATCGGCCGAGCGGGGCTCGTGATCCTGGCTGTGGAACGAATAGCCGAGGGAGGCCGACTTCGCCGCGTACATGGCCACGTCCGCGCGCCGCATCAGCGTGCGCACGTCGGCGCCGTGCTGCGGATACAGGGCGATGCCGATGGAGGCCCCGACTTCCAGCACCTGCCCTTCCACGACGAACGCCTGCTGGAGCGTGTTGAGAATCCGCCGGGCGCTGGCCGCCGCGCCGTTCGCGTCCTGCGCCGACGTCAGAACCACGGCGAATTCATCGCCGCCCAGACGGGCCACGGTATCGCCCTGCTTCATCTGGTTGACCAGGCGCTGCGCCACCTGCTTGAGCAGCACGTCGCCGAAGTGATGGCCGAACGTGTCGTTCACTTCCTTGAAGCGGTCGAGGTCCATCACCATCAGGGCCACGACCGTCTTCTCATCGCGGGCCGTCTGCAGGGACTTGTCCAGCCGTTCGTAGAGGAGACTGCGGTTCGGCAGGTCGGTGAGCGCGTCGTGCAGCGCCTGGTGGCGAAGCGAAACGATCTGCAGCTTGCTGTCCGTCACGTCGCGCAGAAACGCCACCCAGTGCGTGAGCGTGCCGCCGTCCGCCACCGGCACGAGTTGCAACTCGAGCTCGAACTCGTTGCCGTCCTTGCGGCGCGACGTGGCCTCGCACTCGAACGGCTTCTGCTCGAACACGTGCTGCAGCAGCGCGTCGAAGATGGCCTGGTGCCGCTCTACGATGCCGAAGACCACCGGCGTCTGGCCGATGATCTCCTCGCGCAGCCTGCCGAACAGCGCGCAGAACCCTTCATTGACGAAGGCCACCCGGGGACCGAGGGCCTCCACAGCCGGGGTGAGGATGGCGATGCCCTGTCCGCTGACATGCACTGCCGAACCGAGGAGGCGCAACTGCTCGGTGGCGATGCGCTGGGTGTCGAGCGCCGTCGTCGTCCACGGCGTCCGAAGGGAGATCTCCTCGGACATGTTTACGGAAGCATACGCTGACTTTACCCTGAGCGAGGGCGGTGGCATGGGTGGGAGCGAAGGGTCTGGCGGCAGATTGGAAGATCCTGGCATTTCCCACCAGGTCCTTCGCTCCCACCCAACCCGCCACCCTCGCTCAGGATCAACTGAACAGGAACGTAACCCTCTCGTTGCGGCGTTAGGATGCACATCGCAACTAACCTCTTGCGAAAGGAGAAGTGCTGAATGAAACGGATCGTGATCCTCTGTAGTTTCGTGCTCGCCGCCACCCTGGCCTTCGCTGCCGACAAGCCGGCGAGCGTGACTGTGAAGGGCGAAGTCATCGACACCTACTGCTACGTCGCCAACGGCCAGGCCGGCGAGGAGCATGCCGGTTGCGGCATGGGCTGTCTGAAGCACGGCATCCCCGTCGGGCTGCTGGAAGGGAAGAAGCTGTACATCCTTCTCCCCACCAAGGAAGGCGGGGAGATCCCTGCCGCGCTGAAAGAGAAGGTCGGCAAGTCCGTGTCCGTCACCGGCCACGCCTACACGGCGGGCGGCAGCAACTTCCTCACCGTCGAGTCGTTCAAGTAGCTCGCACGCAGCACCCTTCCCTCGAGCCGCTGGAAACAGCGGCTCGACTCTTTTGGCCGGCGTCCGGAAACGTGTCCAATGCGGCGCCCGAGGCACGCCTCCCCGTTAACCTCCCCCGCCCTGCTTCGTATCCCCTCATCGAATCATCCGGCACGGGAGGAGATGTCATGACGAGGGGTTTCATTCGTCACAGTGTCGCCGCACTCTTCGTCATCGTCCTGGCCGCCGGCGCCCGCGGCCAGGTGCCGAAGGGGGAGCAGCTCACTCCGTGCCACGTACCGGACGTGAGCGAAGAGGTTCGCTGCGGACGGCACGAGGTGTATGAGAACCGCGCCGCCCGAAGCGGACGGAGGATCTCCCTGAACATCGTCGTGCTTCCGGCAACGGCTTCACCGGTGGAGCGCGATCCTCTCGTATTTCTCGCCGGCGGAGGGGTGGCTCCGGCAACGCGCTATGCCGCGTTTCTCGCAGCGTCGTATCCGAAGCTGCGCGAACACCGCGACATCCTTCTGGTCGACCAGCGTGGCACCGGGGAATCGAATCCGCTGGCGTGTGAGCTCTCCACGGATCCGGCGAACGACGAGTTTCGCGACGAGGCCCGGTTCGTGGCGGCGGTTCAGCGCTGCCGCGCGGAGGTCGGGAAGAAGGCCGACCTCCGGTATTACACGACACCCATCGCCATGGATGACCTGGACGAGGTCCGACGCTGGCTTGGCTATTCGCGGCTCAACCTCTTCGGCGTTTCCTATGGCACGACCGCGGCAATGGTGTACATCCGCCAGCATCCCGATCGCGTGCGGACAGCCGCCATCCAGGGGGTCATTCCGATCGACCAGCCGATGTGGCTCCAGGTTCCACGTTCGGCACAGCAGGCGCTGGACCGAGTGTTTGCGTCCTGCGCCGCCCAGCCGGACTGTCACCGTGCCTTTCCTGACCTCGAGAACGAATTCAATGCTCTGCTGAAGCGACTCTCCGAAACGCCTGTCTCCGTCACCGTGGGCAACGACACGGTCAGAATCGACGCCGAGATCTTCCGCGGCTTCGTGTTGCGTCGCCTCTACTCCGCCGATCGGCTCCACGACCTCCCGCTGCTGATCCATCTGGCGCGTGAAGGCCGCTACGAGCCGCTGGCAGAGAGGATCGTCGTCAAAGGCGACAGCGGGATTCCGAAGGGGATCTATCTCTCGATCGTCTGCAGCGAGCTGGTCCCGCAGTTCAACGCCGGCGATCTGCCCGCTGCGGCGGCCGGGACATTTCTCGGCAGCTTTCGCGTCGGGCGCGACGTGACGGCGTGCCGGGAGTGGGTGCGCGGATGGCTGCCGAAGCACTACTGGAAGGCGGTCGAATCGAATGTCCCGGTTCTCGTCATGAACGGCGAGCTCGATCACCTGACGCCTCCGAGCTACGGCAAACGCGTCGCGGAGTCGCTGCCACACTCCCGCCGGCTCATCCTTCCCCGCCGCGGACACAACGACACGGATGCCTGCGTCAACGGAATCATCGAGGCATTCATCCTGAAAGGTGACCTGGGAAAGCTGGATACGAGCTGCCTGGCACAGACGGCAGAGCTGACGTTCGCGCTGAAACCGGACGAACTGACGCCCTGACGGCTGATCGCGGCGTGAGGGCCGGCCCGAGGCACGCAGGCTCCGCCGGGCGAGGACCCGCTCAGTCGGGGTTCGTCGCCCAGACGCTCGTCTCGGTGACGAACCCACGGTCGTGCTGTTCGAGCATCGAGACGATGGCCTGGGCGATGTCGTCCGCGATCAGCTTGCGTGCGCTCTTAGGCCGGGTCGCGCCGCTGTACGCCGTGAAGAAATCGGTCTGCACTTCACTGGGGTTGACCTGCATGACCCGCACGTTGAACGGCCGCAGCTCCGCGCGCCAGCACTCGGTCAGCCCCGACAGGGCGAACTTGCTGGCCACGTAGACGGAGCCGTTGGCAAAACCGCGCTTTCCGGCGCTGGACGAGACGTTGACGATGTTGCCGTACTGGCGCTCCACGAAGTGCCGGGCCGACTCGCGCGCCACGAGGAGCGCGCCGAAGACGTTCGTGGCGAAGATGCGCTGCAGGTCGTCGAGCCGCGTGTCGACGAGCGCGGACCGGTGCCCGAACCCGGCGTTGTTGACCAGGACGTTGTAGTCGCCGAACGTGTCGATGACCGTCCTGACCATCCGCGCGACATCGGCCTCGCTGGAGACGTCGGCCGGGACCGCCAGGACGCCGATCTCGCCGGCCGCGCGCTCCAGCTTGTCGCGGTCGCGGCCGCAGATGGCCACCTGCGCGCCCTTTCCCTTCAGCATGCGGGCCGTGGCCAGCCCGATCCCTGCGCTGCCCCCAGTGACCAGTGCCTTTGCGTTCTCGATTTGCATAAGGGCGCGAGTCTACTTCCGTTCCACCTTCACCACGTCCGAGGCTACCTTGGTCTGCAGGAACTCCTTCCCCTTGCCGTCGGCCTTCAGGTAGGCGTCCCAGAAGGCGATCGACACGTCGCGGATGATGCGGAATGTATTGCGGCCCGCGCCGAAGGCAACCTCCGGCCGGCGCGCCGCGCTGGTGTCGGCCACGTTGCTCCGGCCTGTGCCCACCGTATCGCGCGGCTGCTCCAGCATCGCGGCGCTCCGTTCGAACGTACCGAGGCGGCCCGTGAAGGAGAGGTGATTCGCCCCTTCAATCTCCACGAAGTACTTGTCGCCCGGCGGCGAGTTGAGAAAAGCCGTCTTGCGCCATGCCGGGTCCTCGCCCTGTCCCACGCCCATGTCCTGCGATCCGGTCATGTAAAGAATGGGGACCTTCACGTCGTGCCACGAGTCGGCGGTGAGCCCGCGCACGGTTGAAACACCCTGCGGCGACATGGCCAGGGCTGCCGTGACGTGCGGATCGCCGGCCTCGACCGGCGTCGTCGAAAACGTCTTCGCACCCGACACGAGCATCGTCGTGAATGCCCCGTACGAGTGCCCGGCCACGCCGATCTTCGTGCGGTCGATCTTCCCGCGCAGCTCAGGGAAGCGCGTCTCGAGATCGCCCAGCGAGTCGATCACCAGCGAGATGTCGGCGGCGCGATCGCGCCACTGCCCCTCGCGCTCCCGGTCCCAGATGTCCTCGATGCTCCGCGCGGCGGCGCCGGCC
>CAZYTO010000117.1:0-4004 GCA_964650405.1 uncultured Thermoanaerobaculia bacterium
CAATCGTTTAAGCAAAAAGATGAGACAGCGTGGCGTGTGAAAGGGAGGGCCAAGATTGTTCACTGCATTCATGGGCAGTGTGCCAATTGTGGCATGATTTTCGAAACCATACAGCAGGAGATCCCTATTCAGTATCCTTCACTAAAATGTCCGCGTTGCGAAAGAGCCCGTCACCTAAAGTATGTAGTTGAACGCTTGAAGTGGGCGAAGCGGGCATTTACATTCTCTGTGCGGATCGAGTGTAAACGATGCGGAAGGATAGCCGCCTTTCGGCGGGTGCTTCAGTCACTATTCTCTGTTCGTCGCATAAAGGTTGGCCCGGGCGGCGTAGAGGTGGAGAGGAGTTCCAAGTCGCGGACTAAAGCCGCGTAGGGTGATCGTCGGCGAATCATTGAGCGGTCATTGAAAGATGCTATGTGTGGCGATTGTCTGGATCGCGTATGGTTCGCCGAAGCCTTGCCAGAGGAGTGACGCTCCAGCAAATCTCGTCAGGAATCGTGTTTGATCCGAGTCTCGATTTCGCGGCGTAGACTGATCCTGACGGAGGCAACACATGAAGACCGACGCGAAGCTGATCAGACCGGGATCCTGATGACGGGCGTACGTCCCAACGTGGCAGGTCTGAGTGCAGTCTTTCGCGCGTTGAGCCTCCTGACGATCGGGCTCGTGGTGGGTGCGGCGGTCGGGGCGGCACAGTGGGTGGTCCTGAAGCGGACCATGCCCAGCGTAAAGCACTGGATTCCGGCAACCGCCATTGGGCTGGCGTGGCCTTCGGCGCGAGCGCCATAGTAGTCGACGCCGCGAGCCTTCGCATCAGATCCCTCCCCGGCGACATCACGTTCGTCCTGCTCTCCGGTCTGGCCTTCGGAGGACTGACAGCCTAGCCGTTGAGAGCCACTCTAACCACTCTCAACCTCCGTGTCCCTCTTCCGCTCCGGGCGGCGCGGCGCCGTAGACATGGCGGTCATGGATGACTAGGTCGAACGGCTTGAGGTCGGGATTCTGCGGATAACCGCGGTGGACGGCCTGGCACTGGTAACAGACGATGACGTTCTTCACCTTGCGCCAGATGACGTAGTCGAGGACCGTTACCGCTGCCAGGGAGATGAAATACGTGAACGGCGCGAGGATGGCGCCGATGGCGACGAGCGTGATGCCGGTGGCGCGGTTGAAGTCCTTCTGGAAGTAGAGCTGGTCGTGACCGCAGGCGGCGCAGTGGCCGATCAGGGTGTCGGGAGGAGGGGCCGTGACACTGCTGGCCGTGCCGCACCCTTCACACGGGCGCGCCGCTTCCCCGGCGTCGCGCCCGAGACGAATCTCGCAGTGCGGGCAGAGGAAGTGGACCGAGGGCACGCGCGGCATTCTAAGTGGAGGACGGACAATCCTGTCCGTCCCGAGTGGAGGCCGGACTGACCGTCCATCTCAAACAGTCAGGGCGAAACGAATCTCCTCAGCCGCATCGCCAACCGCCGTAGCCGGCCGAAGCGAGTGGCGGAGGCGGACTGCCCGTTTCCTACATGGGCGTAGAGCTGCGCGGCCATGCGCGAGAGCGAGCGGCTGACGGCCCGCAGTTCGTCACCCTCGGCCGGCGGTGGGCCGCACGATTCCGCGCACAGCTCGTCGTAGAGAGCAATGAACTGATCGGCGAGGAGAGTGGAGTCCGCCGAATGGCGGAGACGGTCGCAGGCTGCGGCCGCATCGGCGGGATCGTAGCGGTCGATCTCCGCTCCGATGTCTGATGCCGTAATGGCGCGTCTCAGCGTGCGCGCGCCGAAGTTGAGTTGACGCATCGCTTCCAGCGAGCTCGCCGTGACGAGGCCGCCGAGGCCTTGGGCGTCACAAACGATCACGGCACAGCCGGCGGCCAGCGCCTCGATTGCACAGCGGGCCTTCGCGAAGACGAGGTCGTAGTGTGGCAGCACTTCCTCGGGGCGGTCGATCGGGCGGCCGCCGGCGGCTCCGGCGATCTCCAGCGCAATGCCGCGGCTCTCACATGCCGTGCGAATGGGCGCGACCCACGTCTCCTCGGTGTTGTTACTGAACACCAGCGCCCGCGCCGGTTTTGGCGGGAGAGGCGAGCGACGCGCGAACCGCTGCAGGTCGATGGGATTCGTGAGCACGTGGATCGACTGCTCGGAGATGCCGTGCTCGAAGACCATCCGGTCGCGGCAGTTGCGATCGACCGCGACGTACAGGCCGATGCGCGGCCCGACCGGCGGGATCGAGTGCCACGTCAGCCCGTCGTGACAGACGAACAGCGCGGGGACGCGCGGAAACCGCGTCAAGGCCGCAAGGGTCTCGAACTGATGATGGCCGTGGATGACGTCCGGCGGCGCGGCCATGTCGTCGAGGTCGATGACGACGGGGATGGTGGCGTGACGGAGCTCTTCGGCCAGCGAGCCCGTCTGGCTGGCATAGACGATCGGCAGATGGCCGCGGCGCAGCAAGGCCTTGGCGAGGTCGCGCGTGTAGACCGCGGTGCCCGTTCCGCCCGCCAGCGTGATGGTGGCGATGAGCACGCGACGCGGTTCGGGCACGGTCATGGCCGGCATGCTAATGCATGCACCGAACGAGCCCTTCACACACGTGCGGCGAGACGCGCTCGCCGTTCAGCCTTCCAGCTCTTTCCGCTTTACTTGGCCCGTTCGAGGTAGCGGTTCTCCGAGGGGTCGACGACGATCTCTTCGCCTTCGCTCACGAAGGGCGGGACGAGCACGGTCACGCCGTTCTCGAGCTTGGCCGGCTTGTAGGAGGCGGAGGCGGTGGAGCCCTTCACCTGCGGCTCCGTCTCGGCGATGCGGGCGCGGATGGTCTTGGGCAGCTCGATGCCGATCGGCTTGGCCTCGTAGAACTGCACCTGGAGCTTGACTCCGGGCGAGAGCCACGACGCCGCTTCGCCGAGGTCGTCCTCGGTGATCTCGACCTGCTCGTAGTTCTCCGTGTTCATGAAGTGGTGGGCGTGGCCGTCGGAGTAGAGGTACTCCATCTCGTGCTGGTTGATGAAGGCCTGCTCGATTTCATCCTGCGAGCGGAAGCGGTGCTCGAATTGGTTGCCCGTGCGCATGTTGCGGAGCTTGGCCTGGACCATGGCCCGGAGGTTGCCCGGGGTGTGGTGGTGGAACTCGAGAACCCGGCACAGGTCACCGTTGAAGATGACCACCATGCCCCTGCGGAGATCGTTCGCCTGCATGAAGTGGTGAATCCTTTCGCTGATAAACTCTCGGCCGCATGAGCCGACTGAAACGTAGTTCGTTGTGGGTTGTGACGCTTGCGGCAGTCCTCGGCCTGAGCTGCCAGCGCGGCGCCGAACGACAAACGGCAGGCGGCGCAAACGATATTCCAGTGGGCGTCTACGCCGCGCTGACGGGCGGCGAGGCGTCGTTCGGACAGGCCACGCTGCAGGGCGTCCAGCTCGCCGCCGACGAGATCAACGCCAAGGGCGGCGTCCTGGGCCGCAAGATCCGGCTGGTGGTGGAGGACGACCAGGGACGCGCCGAAGACGCGGCCTCGGTGGTGACAAAGCTCATCACCCGCGACGACGTCGTGGCCGTCATCGGCGAGAACTCGTCGGCCCAGTCGCTGGCCGCTGCCCCGACCTGCCAGCAGTACAAGGTGCCCATGATCTCCCCCTCTTCGACCAACCCGAAGGTCACCAAAACGGGCGAGTACATCTTCCGGGTCTGCTTCACCGATCCCTACCAGGGGAAGGCGCTGGCCACGTTCGCCCGCACCAACCTGAAGGCGAACAACGTGGCCATCCTCCCCGCCAACAAGAAACACATCCGCTACCGGCGCAAAGACACCGAGCTGACGCAAACCTCCATTGATAAATTCAACCGCCAGGGCACCGGCAGGGTCTATATCCAGCCCGAAGCCATCAAGGAGTTCATCTCCTACTGCATGCGCATGCAGTTCTTGAAAAAGAAACCGGAAAAGAAGTAAGATCGAGCCCTGAAAGTGATTGAGTTCTGTCGAGCGGCAGTAGCCCAGTTGGTAAAGCCTCC
>CAZYTO010000117.1:4014-16249 GCA_964650405.1 uncultured Thermoanaerobaculia bacterium
CCGCGACAACAAGAACGACTACAGCGTGGGGCTGGCCGAGGTCTTCCGCACGCAGTTCACGTCGCTGGGCGGGAAGATCGCGGCCGAGCAGAGCTACGTCGCCGGCGACACGGAGTTCCGGCCCCAGCTCACGGCCATCAAGGCTGCCAACCCCGACGTCATCTTCGTCCCTGGTTTCTACACTGAGGTGGGACAGATCGCGCAACAGGCTCGCGAGCTGGGCATCAATGTACCGATGGTTGGGGGCGACGGCTGGGACGCGCCGGCGCTGCTCGACATCGGCAAGGAGGCGCTGAACGGCTACTACTTCAGCGATCACTACTTCTTCGATGAGCCGCGCCCCGCGGTGCAGCGTTTCGTGGCCGCCATCCGGGAGAAGTACCACCAGAATCCGGCTGCGAACGCGGCTCTCGGCTACGACGCCCTGCACATCCTGGCCGACGCCATCACGGCTTCGGGCGGTCCCGACAAGAAGGCCATCCGCGACCGGATCGCCTCGACGAAGGACTACCAGGGCGTGAGCGGAGTGATCACCATGGGTGCGGACCGCGATCCGATCAAACCGGTGGCTATGATCCGGATCGACGGAGGCAAGACGCAGTTCGCGGGATGGATCACGCCGTGAGACGCGTGGTACTGCTCGCGTTACTCTTGGCCGCGCCGGCACTGCTCGCGCAGCAGGTCACCCTTCGCGTGGCCGTGTTCGAGCACGCCGGAGCGGGGAAGGCCACGCCTCCCGATCACGTCACCAGCCGCGAATGGCCTTCCGATCTCAACCAGTTATGGGATTTGCTCGGCACGCGCGGCATCGCACTGAAGCATGTCGAGCGCTTCACGCTGGGGGTGGCGGACCATCGCAACGTCGGTCCCGCCCACGTGACGCTGGAGCGCGTCGGCGGCTCCAAGGCGCGCGTCGGTGTGGCGGTTGACGGGGCGAGTGGACCGTTCAGCCTCCCCATTCCGTACAACAGCACTTTCGTGATTTCCACGCCGGACGATGCCGAGAACCCTCAGTGGATCGCCGTGTCGGTCTTCGACGACGCGGCGGCGGCGAAAGTGCCAGACGTCCACCACGTCGGCGGCGACCTCAAGGCGCCCGTGAAGATGTACTCGGTTGAGCCGGTATATCCCGAGGAGCTGCGACTGGCTCGGGTCCAGGGAATCGTCATCCTCTCGGCGTTGATCGACACGAACGGCAAGGTCACCGGAGCGCACGTCCTCAAACCGTTGGCAGGGCTCGAAGACGCCGCCATGGATGCGGTGAAGCAGTGGCGCTTTCAACCGGCCACACTGGATGGCAAGCCGGTCACCGTGCTGTTCAACCTGACGATCCAGTTCCGGTTGAGGTAGCGGCTATCGTTTCCGGAAGACCAGCGCATCCCAGAACCATCGCCCGGGCATGCGGTCCCGAGTGAGGGTCGCCTCGTGCCGCAGGCCGGCGAAGATGCGCCGCAGTTGCGCGGTCGACGCATAGATGCGATCGACATAGTGGTGTGGTTCCGTGAACCCGCGGCTCGCCGCGATGTGCCGTTGCATGGCGGGCGGCCAGAGCGTGAGAAAAGGAATAGCGAAATGCGGGTCAGCGCGGAATGCGTAACGCCACTTCGGCGGGGTGGTGACAAGGACGATGGCGCCGCCGGCCGCGACGCGAGCGAGCTCCCCCGCCACACCGCGAGGATCGGGAACGTGCTCGATGGTCTCGAGACAGAGCACGGTATCGAAGACGCCGGCGCGGAAGGGAAGGGCGGCGGCGTCGGCCAGCACGCGCCGGACGCCGAGGCGGGCGGCGGTGGTGTTCCAGAGCGCGTCAACGCTGACGGCGAA
The DNA here is from genome assembly GCA_964650405.1 of uncultured Thermoanaerobaculia bacterium. Classification (GTDB taxonomy): domain Bacteria; phylum Acidobacteriota; class Thermoanaerobaculia; order Gp7-AA8; family Gp7-AA8; genus CAZYTO01. Next base: position 5,839 of record CAZYTO010000117.1, read on the forward strand.
CGTGGCCGGATCGCCGGAGAAGGCCAGCTCGATGGCTCCGTTGCCGGCGCCCGCATCGAGGACGCGGTTCAGCAATGTAGGGCACGACTGCGTCGTGCCGAACCCCGGTGATTCTTGTGGATGTGCTGCCTGCGTTGGGAAAGCAGGTCCCGCGCTCCCCCTGCGCCCGCCCGCCCCTCGCTCGGGTTGACACTGCTTTTCATCTCCGGCATCACCGCGGCCGTTCGCCGTTGGCGGGCTGATTCCGGCGATTGCGCGCACCACCTCCCGCCACCGCAGGCCCTCCTCGAAGCGCTGCGTGACGAAGACGTCGGTCTCCCCGGCCACGGCCGCGGCGTAGCGCGCCCGCAGCTCCTCGTCGCGGGGAGCGGGAGTGACCTCCGCATCGAGCAGCGGGTGCCGGCGCCGCGGGAGGAATCGTCGGACGAAGCGTCGCAGGCTCACGCGTCCAGCACGCGGATGGGCAGGACGATGGCTTGCAGGCCGTCGAACTGCAGGCGCCTCTGGATGGCGTTCGGCGTCTCGTTGTGGAGGATTCGGTAGTACCACTTCTCTTCGCGGAAGATGAGGCGGCCCATGAAGAAGATGGCCCGAGGGTACTCCTCCGAGATGATGCGGCAGATCTCCGTCACCGTATCCACGGGCTCGGTGCCGATGCCCATCCGGTAGTCGGCGTTCATGCCCTGGCTGCGCGCCCACATCACGTACTTCTCCAAGTTCGTCCGCGTCTCGTCCTCCAGCCGTTCCATCTCGTCCGCGCCCTTGAAGCTGCCGGAGTCGACCACCGCGGCGCTGACGAAGATGAAGTTCCGGAACATGCGTGGGAAGAGCCGGTGGATGGACAGCACCTCATGAATGCCGAACCCGGAGAAGGACTTGACCATGATGACCGCGGTGGGCAGGTTCTTGTCCATTGGCGCGGGCTCGGCCGGGTTCGCGGAGGCAGGAAGGTCGGAGAGGATCTCGTCGAGGCTGCGCAGTCCCTGGCGCACGGTCTGGTAGTGCTTGTGGATGGCGAAGGCGACGAGGATGAGGATGGTCGTGATGACCAGCGTGATCCACCCGCCCTCGGCGAATTTCTCGAAGATGGTCACGCCGAGGATGGACAGGCAGAGGATGAGTCCCGTGCCGTGGATGGCCAGGCGCTGTTTCCACTTCTGCTCCGTCTTGCGGTCCTGGATCCAGTGCTTGGACATGCCCAGGAGCGAGAGGGAGAAGGTGATGAACACGTTGATGGAGTACATGACCACCAGCGTGGCGATGTCGCCGTGCGTGTACAGGAGTGCGGCCAGTGCCGCGGCGCCCATCATGAGGATCCCGTCCTGGGTGACCAGGCGGTCGCTGAGCTGGGCGAAGCGGTGGGGCATCCAGGAGTCGATGGCCATGTTCGACAGGATGCGCGGCCCGTCCAGGAAGCCCGCCTGCGCAGCCACGAACAGCAGTGCGGCCTCGGTGACAAGGGTCAGGACCACGAGACCCGTGCCCAGCGGCCAGTGTCCGAAGTGGAAGCCGCTGAAGAGGTTCGTGAGGAGGACGGCGTTCATCGTCTTCCCCTCCACCGGCCGGGAGTTGGTCAAGAGGTAGCCGAACATGATCCCGCCGGCGGTGAAGGCGAGCGAGGTGGCCATGAGCAGCATCGTCTTCCGGGCCGTGAGGATGCGCGGCTCGCGCAGCATGGACACGCCGTTCGAGACCGCTTCGATGCCGGTGTACGTGCCGCCGCCCATGGAGTAGGCGCGCAGGACGAGCAAGAGCAGCGGCACCATGCCCAGCGTCTGGGCCGTGGCATGGAAGTCGTGCGCCGCGCCGTGGAAGATCTCCGGCATGGCCCCGGCGTGGCGCAGCAGGGCGTAGCCGATCATGGCCACGTGCATGACGAGGAAGGCGATGAAGATGGGTGTGAGGAACTTGACCGACTCCTTCACGCCGCGCAGGTTCAGCACCACCAGGAAGGCCAGGAGGAGGATCTCCACCGGCATCTTGTAGTGATGGAACTGCATGGGCAGGAACGAGAAGATCTGCTCGCAGCCGTCGGAGATGGATACGGTAATGGTGAGGACGTAATCGACCAGCAGGGCGCAGCCGGAGACGACACCGATGCGGTTGCCGAGGAGCTTCGTGGCCACGAGGTAGCCGCCGCCGCCGCCGGGAAAGAACTCGATCATGTTCGCGTAGGCGGTGGAGATGATGAGGATCGTTACCGCGGTCATGGCCGTCAGGAGGATGGCCAGGTGCATGTGCCCGCCGAGAGCGCGATAGGCCTGGTCGGGACCGTACGCGGAGGAGGACAGGCCGTCGGCGCCGAGACCCACCCAGGCTAGGAAGGCCACGAGGGAAGTGTGGTGAAAGATCTCGGGGTCGGTGACGTTGCGGGCTTTGCCGATCACGATACGGCGGAGCTTGCGAAACCCTGTCGTCTGCTCGCCGTCGTGGTGATTACTGCCGGGCGTTTTCTCGTCCATGCGGGCTGCTGCGGCGGGCCATTCTAGACGAAGGCTTCGGGAGCGGGGAGGAAAAGACGGGTACCGGGTGACGGGTACCGGGGGGCGGGGGGCCGGGGGCGAGTGCGGCAGCGTCTCTAACCACTAATCTTCTAACTACTCACTTTCTGTCCGCCGTCCCAACCTTCCGTTTACGCTGCTTGACGAGCGGCGGTTCCGCGGAGAAGCTTGTTATAACAATGAATCGGTCCAGGGAGGCGCTCCAGACCCGGGTGAATAACATGGTGGAGCGGTGCCGCGAGGTGGGCATGAACGTGACTCCGCAGCGCATCGCCATCTACCGGGCCCTGTTGCAGTCGGAGGAGCACCCCACGCCCGAAGCGCTCTTTCGTGTCGTCTCACGCAAAATGCCGTCGCTGTCGCTGGCCACGATCTACAAGACCCTCGACGCCTTCGCCGCGGTCGGGCTCATTCGCGCCGTTCCCGTGGTGAGCGAAAAACGCCGCTTCGACGCCAACCTGGATCCCCACCATCACCTCGTCTGTTCTTCCTGCGGCGAGATCCGCGACTACTACACTCACGACTACGACGCGCTGATCCCCAACCGGCCGGTGAACGGATTCAGCCCCCAGGCCGTCAGCGTGAACATCACCGGCATCTGTGCCGCCTGCCGCAAGGAAAAGCGGGTGGGTTGAAGTGGGTTGCGGGGTTGCGAGGTGACGGGGCGCGAGGGGGCGGCCTCCGCACAGAACGACCCCGCAACCTCGTAACCCCGCAACCCCGTCACCGCGATTAGCGACAGCGACTGGCGATCGTCGACCAGCCACCAGCGCCCAGCGAGAGGTAAACTGCCCATCGTTGCGAGTCGTCATTCCGGGAGGCAGCGGCCAGGTGGGGATCGTGCTCGCGCGGGCCTTCGCCCGCGGCGGTCACGACGTGGTGATCATCAGCCGGTCGCCGCGCCACGCGCAGCCGTGGCGGGAGGCGGGATGGGAGGCACTGGTCGGCGAAGCCGACGGTGCGGATGTGGTCATCAACCTCGCCGGCCGGAGCGTGAACTGCCGCTATGGTCCCGCCAACCGCCGCGAGATCATGGACTCGCGGGTCGAGACGACGCACGCCGTGGGGAAAGCCATCGCAAATGCCGCAGCGCCGCCGCGGGTCTGGCTGCAGGCCAGCACGGCCACCATTTACGCGCACCGCTTCGACGCGCCGAATGACGACGTCACCGGCATCCTCGGTGGGCAGGAGCCGGACGCTCCCGATACGTGGAACTTCTCCATCGACGTGGCTCGGGCCTGGGAAGCGGCGGCCGATGAAGCGCAGATACCACGGACCCGGCTGGTGAAGCTCCGCTCGGCGATGATCATGAACGCCGACCGTGGCAGCATCTTCGACACGCTCCTCACGCTCGTCCGCCGCAGCCTTGGCGGAACGGCGGCTTCCGGGCGGCAATTCATCTCCTGGATTCACCACGCCGATTTCGTGGCCGCGGTGGAGTGGATCCTCGGGCACGACGAGCTTTCCGGCGCGATCAGCATCGCCGCGCCGCATCCGCTGCCGAACCGAGAGTTCATGCGCGCCCTGCGCGAGGCCTGGGGCGCGCGGATCGGTCTTCCGGCCGCGCGCTGGATGCTGGAAATCGGCGCGTTCGTCATGCGCAGCGAGACGGAGCTGATCCTGAAGAGCCGCCGGGTCGTGCCGCGGCGCCTCACCGAATCGGGCTTCCTCTTCCGCCATCCGGAGTGGCCGGAGGCGGCGCGCACGTTGTGCGCGGAGTGGCGCGCATTACAATCCGCGCCGCATGGCCTACAAGACACTGCAGGTGGAGGAGCGTGACGGCGTCGTCTCGATCACCCTCGCCCGTCCCGACGTCCACAACGCCTTCAACGACGAGCTGATCGCCGAGGCCGTCGACCTGTTCGGCTCGATCGGCAGCCGGGACGGGCGCGCCGTCGTGCTGCGCGGAACCGGGCCGAACTTCTGCGCGGGCGCGGACCTGAACTGGATGTCGCGCATGGTCAGCTACACCCGCGAGGAGAACGTCCGCGACTCCTCGCTGCTGGCGAAGATGTACGCCCTCCTCGACGAATGCCCGCTGCCGGTCATCGGCCGCATCCAGGGGGCGGCCATCGGTGGCGGCGCCGGGCTCGTGGCGGTGTGCGACATGGCCATTGCCGCGAAGGACTGCAAGTTCGCGCTCTCCGAGGTGAAACTGGGCATCCTGCCGGCCGTGATCTCGCCGTACGTCATCGGCAAGATCGGGCCGTCGCATGCCCGGGCTCTCTTCCTCACCGGAGAGCGGTTCGACGCTGAGCGCGCCCTGCGTATCGGCCTCGTGCACCGGATCGCTGACGACCTCGACGCCGCGGTGGGCGAGACGCTAAAGCAGCTCGGCAGCTCTGGTCCCGAAGCGGTTCGGGAATGCAAGAAGCTCATCGCGTACGTGAGCACGCACGAGCGGGCGGACGCGATTCCGTACACTATCGACGCCATCGCCACGCGCCGTGTCAGCGCCGAGGGACAGGCCGGTATGAAGGCGTTCCTGGCGAAGGAAAAGGCGCCGTGGGCGAAGTCGTGATCAAAAAGATCCTCGTTCCCAACCGCGGCGAGATCGCCGTCCGCATCGCCCGGGCCTGCCGTGAGATGGGCATCCGGTCGGTGCTGGCCCATTCGGAGAGCGACGACGTTCGTTTCGTGCGGCGCTTCTTCGACGAAGCCATCTCCCTCGGCGGCGGGGATGCGCGGGAGACGTACCTGCACGTGGGGAAGGTGATCGACGCGGCGCGGGCCAGCGGTGCGGACGCGCTGCATCCGGGCTACGGCTTCCTCAGCGAACGGGCCGAGCTGGCCGCTGCCTGCAATGAGGCGAACGTCGTCTTCATCGGACCGAAGGCGGCCTCGATCGCGGCCATGGGCTCGAAGGCGGAGTCCCGGCAGCTCATGCAGCGCCACGGCGTGCCGGTGGTGCCCGGCTACGACGGCCAAGACCAGGACGCTGCCACGCTGGCGGCGGCGGCGGTGCACATCGGCTTTCCGCTGCTGGTCAAGGCCAGCGCGGGCGGCGGCGGAAAGGGCATGAAGATCGTCCGCGAGAACGCGGAGCTGGCGGCGGCCATCGAGTCGGCGCGGCGGGAGGCCATGAAGGCATTCGGCAACGACCGCCTGCTGCTGGAGCGTTATATCGAAGAGCCGCGGCACGTGGAGTTTCAGGTCTTCGGCGACAGCCGCGGTAACGTCGTCCACCTCTTCGAGCGCGACTGCTCGCTCCAGCGGCGGCACCAGAAGGTCGTGGAGGAATCGCCCGCACCGACGTATTCCGACGAGCTGCGGCAGCGGATGGCGAAAGCAGCCGTCGCGGCGGCGCGCGGTGTCGATTACGAGAACGCGGGCACGGTGGAGTTCATCGTGACGCCGGAGAACGACTTCTACTTCCTGGAGATGAACACGCGCCTGCAGGTCGAGCACCCGGTGACGGAACAGGTGGCCGGGGTCGATCTCGTGCGCGCGCAGATCGGAGTGGCAGGCGGCGGGCCGCTGCCGTGGACGCAGGCGGATCTCGTACAGCGCGGCCACGCCATCGAAGTGCGCATCTACGCCGAAGACCCGGATGACCGCTTTCTCCCGCAGACGGGGCGCATCGCCCACTATGCCGAGCCGTCCGGGCCGGGCGTGCGTGTCGATGCCGGCATCGCCGCCGGCAGCGAGGTGGGGGTGAAGTTCGATCCGATGCTGGCCAAGCTCATCTGCTTCGCCGCCGACCGCGACGCCGCCATCGACCGCCTCGCATCCGCCCTCCGCGACTACGTCATCCTCGGCACGAAGACGAACGTGAGCTGGCTCCGTCGCGTGGTCACCCACCCCGCCTTCCGCGAGGGCAAGGTCTCCACGCGCTTCCTCGCCGATCATGAAGCCGATCTCCAGCGCGAGATGCCCGAAGAGGTCCCCCTCCTCGCCGCCGCGCTCGCCGCTGCCCCGCACAAGAGACCGAGCGAGCAACCTGCCACGAACGATCGCCAGACGACGAGCGTGTGGGACGCGCTGGGAGGGTGGGGACGGGAGTGAGAGGATTGAGTGGTTAGGAAATGCAGAAGACCAGTGGTTAGAAGAAAGTGGTTAGGGGCTTCTCCTCTTAACCACTCGCCTTCTAACCACTTACCTTCTCTTTTGCCAGCCGGAACGAGATGCGGATCTCGTGGACGACCTCGCGGGCGGCGCCGGCGTAGATGAGCGGCTCGAAGCGCCACTTCCGGATGGCGGCCATGGCCGCTTCGTCGAACATCAGCCAGCTCGCTGGCTCGACGACCGATACGTCGTTCACCAGGCCGTCCTTTCCCACGATGTAACGGACGACGGTGTCGCCCTCGGCCCGCGCCTTGCGCGCGGCCTCGGGGTAGGCGGGGTAGTCCATGGCCAGGACGGCCATCGGCAGCAGGCCGCCGATGCCGAAGTGGATGCGGCCGTCGCCTTCCAGGATGCCGCCGGCCACTCCCGTCACGACCGCGCCCGGCTCTCCGTCGGCCTTGCCGGTCTGTTCGCTCTTCTCGGCGAATTCGTTCGTTTCGATAGGCGGCGCGGGGACGGCGTCCGGCACGGTTCGCGGCACCACCGGCGGGGCCTCGGGCTTCTTCGGCGGCGTGATCGGCTTATCCACTCCCTGCGGCAACGGCGGAAGGGCGCCGCTGTCGCCGACGAGGAGGTAGGACATGATCAGTTTCGGCGGGTGGTCCGGGAACGAGACGTGGGCGCTGAGGAGGAACAGTGTGATGGCCATCGCATGCAGCCCAACGGAGAGCGGCAGCGTTTCGAACCGAAGACGGCGGTGGCTCGCGGCGAGCGCACCGCGGGCGACGGTCTCGAACATGGCCTCGTGCCTTGCATCATACTCCGCTCGAATGGAGTGGACGGAGGCGTGACATGAGGAAGGTGATGCTGCTGGCACTGGCGGTCGCGGCGATGTCCGCGGCCCCGAAACCGAAGAGCGTCCGTCTCGAGGACCTCACCTGGCAGGAGGCGGAGAAGGCGCTGACGCCGGACACGGTGGTGGTCATCCCGCTCGGCGCCGGGTCCAAGGAGCACGGACCGCACTTGAAGCTCAAGAACGACCTGCTCATGGCCGACGCCCTCGCCGCACGGGTGGCGGAGGCGCGCGAGGTCGTCCTCGCTCCCACCATCAATTACAGCTACTACCCTGCGTTTCTCGAATACCCCGGCTCGACGTCGCTGCGGCTGGAGACGGCGCGCGACATGGTGGTCGACATCTGCCGCTCGCTGGCACGCTACGGGCCGAAGCGCTTCTACATCCTCAACACCGGCATCTCGACCCTGCGCATGCTGCCCGCCGCGGCGGAGATCCTGAAGGCGGACGGCATCCTCCTGCGCTACACCGACCTCCACGTGACCGGGCCGGTGGAGGCGCCGATCCGGAAGGAGGAGGGAGGCACGCACGCGGACGAGATCGAGACGTCGATGATGCTGTACCTGGCGCCCGAGTCGGTCGACATGAAGAAGGCGGTGAAGGACTACCACGGCGACGCTCCGGGCGGGCTCACCCGCGACCCGCACGGCAAGGGCGTCTACTCGCCGACAGGCGCGTGGGGAGACCCGACGCTGGCCACGCGTGAGAAGGGCAGGATCGTGACCGAGGCGCTGGTGAAGGCGATCGTGGGCGAGATCGACGCGCTGCGCGCCGCCTCGCCTCCGGCCACCGCCCCGGGCCAATAGAAGTGGTTAGTGGTTAGAAGATAAGTGGTTAGGGGTTGGGAGAGTGGCGTCTCCTGACCACTCACTTTCTAACCATTAAAACCACAGATGGGATTCACGGCCGCAGCGGCCACTTCTTCTTCAACTGGGACTGGCTGCCGTTGTAGCTGTCGCGGTCGCAGGCGATGCCGGCCGTGGTGTGCGGCTGCGGTCCGGACGTGCCGTCGGTGAATTGCCAGAGGACGAAAGCCGGCCAGAGGCTGGGCAGGGCCGGCGTGGTGACGTTGGAGTACTGGGCGATCCACAGCGGGCAGCTCGCCAGCGTCGACGAACCCTGCTGGGAGGCGGCGGTGAGGAGCGAGCTGCCGTAGATCAGCGGGACGAAGCCGAACCGCCCCTGGAAGGCGATGATGAACTGCTCGGCCTGATCGAGGGACATGGTGTTCGTGCTGTTGGTCTCGTAATCGAGGGCCACCAGGTCCGTAGGGCGCAGGTCGGCCGCGTTGGCGAAGTTGTCGAGCTGCTGCCCGACATCCGCGGCCGTGCCGAAGTGGTAACCGCCCCACAGCAGGCCGAGTTGATCCGCCTGGGCGCGCCGGGTGAGGTAGAGCGGATCGACGAACGTCGCCCCTTCCGTCACCTTGTGGATGATGGCCACCACGCCTTCGGTCTGGGCCTGGGCCAGGTCGAGATTGTCGTTGTGATTGATGTCGACGACGCCGTTGAACATCCTCGTCCCTCGCTTCTTCGCCACGGCCGTGATTCTACCCCGGCGTCCTGTCTACTCCCGGCGGGCCAGCGCCTCCGGCGCGCGCACGCGGCCCACGAGTCCGCAGAGGATGAGCAGCGTCACGACGTAGGGAGCGGCGAGGAGCAGGTGGAACGGCAGACCGCGGCCGCTGGCCTGCAGGGCGTATTGCGCCGCGGCGGTGACGCCGAAGACTGCTGTGCCGAGGAGGGCGCCCTTCAGCTTCCAGCGGCCGAAGATCACGATGGCCAGGGCGATGAAGCCGCGGCCCGCGGTCATGTTCTCGGCGAAACCGCTCGAGAGGGCGAGGGCGAGGTGTGCCCCGGCCACGCCGACCAGCGCGCTCTCGATGGCCAGCGCCGCCCAGCGATGGAGCGCCACCGAGGCGCCGGTCGAGCGCACGGCTTCCGGGTTTTCCCCGCAGGCGCGCAGGCGGAGGCCGAACATCGTCTTCCAGAGGAGGAGTGCAAGCGCCAGCGGCGCGGCCACCCAGGCGAAAAGCACCGGCGCGGCACTCCGCGCCTGCGGTACTGCCACGCTGAAGAGGGCGCTCTCCTCGCTGTAGATGAACCCTGTGACACCCAGCGCGAGGAGGTTGATGGCCGTGCCGGTCACGATCTGATCGGCATTCACGGCGATGGTGAAGGCGCCGAAGAGCGCGCCGATCCCCAGCGCCCCGGCGATACCGCCGGCGAAGCCGAGCAGCACGCTGTGCGTCAGTTGCGCGGCCAGCACCGCGGTCATGGCCGCCGTGAGCATCATCCCTTCCATGCCGAGGTTCAGCAGGCCGCTTCGCTCGAGGACAAGCTCTCCCTCCACTGCCAGAAGCAGCGGCGTGGCGGCCACGACGGCCAGCAGGATGGCGTCAATCATGGGAGGGCTCCCGAAGACGCCAACTGCCGAAGAGAATCAGGGCCAGGATGACCACGGCCTGGCCGAGCGTGGCCACGGTCGCGGAGATGCCGGCCGCCCGCTGCAGCTCGCCGGCGCCGGTGGTCAGCGCGCCGAAGAAGAGCGCCGAGGCCAGCGTGGCCAGCGGGTGAAGCTGGGCGAGGAGGGCCACGGCGATGCCGGAGTAGCCGTATCCGGATGCGAATCGCTCGAAGAGGCGGTGCGTCACGCCGAGCAGCTCGATGCCGCCGGCCAATCCGGCCACGCCGCCGGAGAGCGCCATGGCCCGGGCGACCTGTGCCGTGACGTTCACGCCCGCCCAGCGCGCGGCGTTGGCGTTGTAGCCGGTGGCCCGCAACCGCAGGCCCTCCGCCGTCCGGTAGAGGAGCAGCCACGAGGCGATGCAGGCGACGACGGCCACGAGCAGCCCGGCATGCAGCCGGGTCGTGCCGAGCACCGGCATGGCCGCCGCGGCGAGGTCGCTCTGCGGGTACTGCGCCGCCGTTTCGCGCAACTGACCGTTGACGCACCAGGCGAGCAGGTGGATGGCGATGAAACTGAGGAGGTAGGTTGTCAAAACCTTGGGAGCATTCGGCCCAACGCTGAGGTGCTGGGGACTTGACGCACC
>CAZYTO010000118.1:0-16069 GCA_964650405.1 uncultured Thermoanaerobaculia bacterium
CCCCACCGAAACCCCCCCACAGAGGCTGCGCCTACTGCCAAGCGGACCCCCTTGTTATACACCACAGGGCCGCAGCGGCCGGCCATCGCCTACGCAATCGACTCCGGCGAGAAGCAGACCTTCATCGTCTACGACCTCGGCGGCGGCACGTTCGACGTCTCCATCGTCCGCGCCAACAGCGAGCGCTCCTTCGACGTCCTGGGGACCGGCGGCGACGCCCGGCTGGGAGGCGGCGACATTGACCAGAAGATCGTGGACTGGGTCCTCGCCAACATCCGCCGCGACCATGGCCGCGACCTGAGCGGCGACATCAAAACCGTCAGCCGCATGCGCCTGGAGGCGGAGAAGGTCAAGATCAACATCTGCAACGAAGGCACCGCGCAGGAGTTCTACCTCGACAACCTCGGCGACGGAATCGCCGAGGTCACCTATCGCCTGGACGTCCCGGTCTTCGAAGAGATGGTCCGCCCCATCCTCGACAAGACGCTGGCCCAGGTCGACATCGCCCTCTCCAGCGCCAAAGGGCAGCATGACCTGACCCTCGACGACGTGGAGGCCTTCATCCTCGTCGGCGGCTCGAGCAAGATCCCGGCCGTGGCGCGGGTGCTGAAGGAGCGCTACCTCAAGCCGATCAAGTCCGACCTCAATCCCGACGAAGTGGTGTCCATCGGCGCGGCCTGGATGGGCAAGGGCTACACGCCCAGCCTCGGCCCGGAGATCCGTGACAACGTCGAGCGCCGCATCGATCCGGACGCCAAGGCCTTCGCCGACCACCGCGACGTGAAGGACGTGGTCAGTCACACCCTCGGCGTCGGACTCAAGGACGACGTCTACGACCGCCTCATCAGCAAGGACACGGTCATTCCGTTCAACGTCGTGCGCGACGGCTACACGAACGCGGAGGACAACCAGACCACCGTCGTCATCCCGGTCTATCAGGGCGAGAGCTCGAAGGCCAGTCTCAACACGCACCTCGGTGAGGTCGTCATCCCCCTGACACCGGAACCGAAGGGAACGCACCGCTTCGCCATCACCTTCGGCCTCGACGTCAACGCCATCTTCAAGGGCGAGGTCAAACACCACCAGACCGGCAAGATCTATCCGATCGAGCTCGATCGCGGCAAAGGACAGATCACGGAGAAGCGGCGCATCGACCTCGCGGACATGGTCAACCAGGGACAGGTTCCGGTGGGCGGATCCGTCCCGGCAGGTGCGCCGCCCCTGAATCCGATCGAGCAGTTGATCCGGCAGGCCACCGAGAATCTGTACCGCATGCCTCCGGACCGGCCGCAGGAGATCTCCGCGCTCCTGCTCCGCCTCGACGCCGCACGCAAGTCGAATGACACGAACGAGCAGGCGGCCATCGTGGCCCAGTTGACGATGAGCCTGATGCGATCACAACCAGCCTTCTGACGATGACGCCTCACTCCCAGCAGGTACCCATCCCCGGAGGGGAGCTGCAGCTCGACGGTGAGACCATCGACCTGCACCTGGCCGCGCGCGGCGATGCCGCCTCGCGGCTGAAGGCGACCGTCACGCGGATGCAGTCGACGGGAAGGCAATTGTTCGTCGTGCCGGAGATCGTGGGCAGCACCGCCGAGCGGATGGACCTTCGGGTGCACGTCCCCGCCGCGGCGTATCAGCCCTTCGCCACAGTCGCCGCTTCCTGGCGGGAGAGCCTGGTGCTCAACCTGCCTCACATCCTCCGCTTCGGAGAGGCCGTGGCCGCCTCGTGCCGGTTCCTGGAAGAAAGCGGCGCCGCCCTGCTGCCGCTCTCGCCTCTCACGGTCTGGCTCGACACGGAAAGCGGCTCATGGAAGTCACTGGCTGTTCCCGCCACCGCCGTATCGTTCGCCGACTGGGCGCGAAGCGACCCGGCATCCTGGGGGTGGACGGCTTCCGAGACGCTGCTCGGCATGGCGCCGGCCGGCGGACGATACGTGATCGGCGCGGCGCTGCACAGCGCCATCACGGGAGATCTGTTCCCGCCCCTGCTCAGCCGCCGCGAGCGCTTCCAGCGCGCCGTGCGCGGACGCGTCGGCCGTCCGTCGCTGCTTGACTCCCTCATCGCGGCCGCGATGCCGCGAAGCTTCGAAGAAGAACGACTCCTTCTCCACAAGGTCATCTTCAATCACCTTGCTCCGGCCGATTCCCGTTCCTCCCCGGAGGAGAGCGACAACCTGCTGAACGAGCTGTTCGAAACCGTCTCCGTGCGCCGCCTGTCCGCACGCTGGGAGCACGAGGGACAGCCCGCGGTGGCTCTGCATCTGTTGCAGGACTTTGCCCGAAGCGCACCGACCGAGAGTGTCCCGTGGGAGGCCATCACCCGGCTGATGGAAACACGCGGTGATCCGGGCGGAGCGCTGAGCACCGCCACGAATGCCCTCCCCACCGGAGGTTCCGAAGAGATCCGCACGTTCCTCGGCGTCCTGCGCCGTTCGGGAGGCCAGGTCGCGAACGCGATCGAGCCCCTCCGCACCGCCGTGGCAAGGCTGACCGCGACAGACGCCACGCCTGCCGCTGCCTTGCTCGCGGCGCACGTCCGGGCTCGTTACCTCGACGACCGTGACGGCGCCCGGACGATCCTCAACCGCCGCCTGGAATCGAGCTGGGACGAGGTCGTCCGTGCCGTCCTGCTGGCCCGGCTCTGCGCGGAGAGCGAGGAGTTCGAGCTGGTCAGCCGCATCGCGAAGGAAGCCCGGGCCATCATCGCCACCATTCCCTTCCGCGGCGGTGCCGGCGGGAAGTACGCCGACGCCTATCTGAGCCTGCTCAACGGAATCGCCAACTTCGCCGCCGTGGCCAGGTACCAGAACGCGTCCTTTCTCGCGGATTCCTATCGCGCCTTCGTGGATGCCATGGAGCTCGCCCTGGCGGACGGAGCGTCCGACATCATCGACGCCGCCACGCGCTGGCTTCGCTGGATCTGTGCATTCACCGAAGTCGTGCCCGCTCCCGCCTACGCCACCATCCACACCGGAATCCGCGCCTACCTGCAGGCGCGCGGTGTGGCATCCGCAAACGACGGCACGGCCCATCCCCCGCGCGTGCCGTGGTACGACGAAGAGACGTTCTTTTCTGCACGAGGCCCGCTGAGATGACGACGCCACTCCTGATCCTCCTTGCCGTTGCCGCCGCGCAATTCCTCCTGGTCCTGCGCGCCTTCGCCGTCGAGCGGAGAGAGGGCCTGCCTCCATCCACCGCACGGCTGGTCATCGCCGCCGTGATCCTGGCCATCATGGCCCTGGCCGTCTGGCGCCCGTTCCGCCTCCCGGAGCGCTCGCCGAAGGCGGCTCTGGAGCAACGCATCGCCGCGAACGAGCAGGAGCTCCGCGATCTGCGGAAAGAGCTCGATTCGATCCGCCAGAGCACGACGAGTCCGGGACCGGTCACCGCCGCGCCTCGGCCTGCCCTGTCCCCGACGATGCTGGCCATCCTGATCGTCGTCTTCGCGTTCGGAACGCTGGCCATTCTTCTCTCGGGCGACCCCTCCACGCTCCTGCCGTCCTCCATTCGCGAGCGATTCGGCGACGTGACGACGCGGCGGCAACGGGCTCGCGCCGCGGCCGCACTGCAACGGCTCGCCGCCGCGGCGGACGACGGCCGCTACGACGACGGCGCCTCGATCGCCGAGTCTATCGACGATCACCTGCTCGATCGCGTCGACGTCACGAACTACGTTTTTCTCTCCGCCTACTGCGCCGTGATGCGCGCCGGAGCCACGACGAACGCGGGCAAACGCGCCGAGCTGCTCCAGAAGCCGATCGCCGGCCTCACCGCCCTCATCGGCCGCGCGCCGGCATTCGCGGCCGGCCGGTATCTGCTCGGCGTCGCCCACGGACTGCTCGACGAGCACAAGGCGGCACTGGAGCACTTCGACGCCTCCGCGAAACCACTGGCCAAGGCCGAGCTGCCGTTCACGCACAACCGCAGCGTCTGCGTCCTCGGTCTGGCCGCGGAGAAGCTCGCTCAGAACGAAGTCCCGGCCGCGGAAGAGCTCTTCCGCCAGGTCAGGAGCCTCGAAGTCCTGGGCGATCGCGTGCAGATCATGCTGCTCGAGCACCGCGTGGCCGGCATCCGCCGCAGTCTCGCCGCCGGCCGCCTGGCCGAGGCGCGAACGGCGGTCGAAGAGCTGCGCGGCATGAAAGGCCTGCCCCGCAACGACGCCGCCGCGCTGGCGAACGCCTGCCGCGCCTTCGACGTCCTGGTCGCCTACCGGGAAGGCGACGACGACCGCACGCTCGCCCTGGTGCGCGAGTTCGTCGCCTCCATCCTTCCCCGGAATCTTCCGCCCGTCGACGATGAAACGGCCGACGAGTACCTCGAAGCCGCCGTCGACGCGAAATCCCTCCCCTTCAGCCGGGAAACCTTCCGCGGGTTCCTCTTCCTGCAGGCGATCGTCGCGGCGCGCGTCAGCGCGCGGGGAGGAAAGCCGCTCCAGCCGGAGCAGACGCAGGAGCTCGCCGGCGGCCTCCTGCGCGCCCTGCAGTTCGAGCCCCGCCACCGCGAAGTCCTGGCCGCCCTCGGCATCCTTTATTACTGGTTCTCCGACGACAAGCGAACCAAAGCCATGGCCTGGGTGCAGTCGGCGGTGATCATGGGCACGCGCAGCATGATTGCCCGTCGCGTGCTGGCGAAGTACCGCGCCACGGAGACGGAGCGGCAGGACCTCCTCGACCGCTTCCTGCGCAGCTCCGGCCGCTTCTTCACCGACCCCGCCGTGCGGCCGCAGGTGCGGAAGGCTCTCTCCGAGGAGCTCGGCCGGTTCCGGGAGTTCCAGCCCCTGCTCGCCGACGTGGACGCAGCCGGCGATCTCCCTTCGCAGGACCCTTCGATCGAGTCGCTTCGGGACCGGGCCGCCTTTCTCGACTCGCTCGTCGACGACGCCATGCGCCTCGCCGAGCCCGATCGCCGCCAGCTCCTCCTCCCCATCCGCGAGGAGTACAGCCGTCTGGTCAACACTCTCGGCGCCACCGCCGCGCGCCTCGGAGAGCTCGATCAATCGATCCTCCGCGAAGTCGGCAAGATCGCCTTCGGCGCCGCCGCCAGGAGCACGACATGACCGAGAAAGATAGCCCGCGCGAAACTGCGACCGTTGGAGCCGACAGCGACGCTTCCGCTCAGGGCAGCACCCGCAGGATCAAGCTCAATGCCGAATTCCGGACGAAGCTCCTGAAGCGCCTCCCCAAGCTGACCTCCCCCGCGGCGAGCGCGGCCAAGGCCCTCGACATCGGCCACGACCTCGGCGGCGACGAGCTCGATGCGGACGAGTTTCTCCGGCCGCTCGAACCGGTCGCTCCGGCGGGCCGGCGATGAGCGCCTGCACCAACTGCGGCGCGGAGCTGGCGGACAGCGCATCGCGGTGCGGCGTCTGCTCCCTTCCGCGCTCGGCGGGATCGCTGGCGCGCATCACCACCGCGGCCGATCGCGTCACCGACGAGATCATGGCCGCCGCCATGTCCCGGCCGCTGCTGGCCCGGGAAGAGGTACTGGGCTCGCTCATCCTCGACGCCGAGGCCGTGGCCCCGCTGCAGCTCTCCGAGCTCGGCGGCGGGCTGGCCCGGCTCGACGAACAGGCCCCGACCCTCGGCGAAATCGAGTCCCTCCTCACCCTGGCCGCCCCGGAGACGTCCATCGGGGGCATCGTCCTCGGCGACCTCTTCGATCGCGGCGGCCAGTACGCCGAGATCCTTCGCCGCGGCATTACGTTCCTGAAGAAGAAACGCTTCGACCTGGCCCGCGAGTGGTGGGCCCTGCAACGCAGTGAGGTGGAGAAAACGAAGCCGAAGCTCGAGCTGCTCTTCCTGCTGATGGAGCTCTACACCGCCACACTGGCCGAGGACCCCCGCGCCATCCGCGACCTCACCGCCCGCATCCGCAACCACCCGCTCTTTCACGAGGTCCGCCGGTCGAAGTGAGGACCGGCGCGGCAGGCACGCACCCACGCCGCTGAGCCCTCCGGACGATTCAAAGTCGTTCGATGTGTGCTCTGCGGCAACACTCTGCTCTGAAGATGGGGTGTGTGGAAGGACACGAGGCAAGGAGGACTACTCAAAGCAGAGCCGGCCCGACCCTCTCCCCACGGGAGAGGGTCGGCTCTTGGAGCGCGCAATTCAACATGGAGTGAATCCCGCCGAAGCATTCAGCGCGGAAGAGCCGGGGTGAGGGGCTTTCTGCTCGAGGCAACCCGCACCTTAGAAGGTGACCTTGGAAGGCCTTGACCCCTCACCCCGCCGCTCCGCTGACTGCTCCGAGGTGACTCCGTTCGGGCGATGCGCGCTCCGCGGCGACCCTCTCCCGGTGGGAGAGGGTGTCCTCACGGTGCCTTGTCGCTTCGCATCCACTTGGGCAAGGCCCGGCCGCGTCAAAGAGTCCGGAGTGCGGTGATGCTCGGAAAGAACAGGTACGCACTGCCCCGCGTCCGCGTAAAACGGGTGAAGCCGGAGAGCGTGGTCCCATTGGCCATCTGCAGCGTGCCGCTCGGCGTGTTGTCGCCCATCAGCGCGTCGTCGAGGTTGTTGGCCACCGTGACTCCGTTCACCCACTGGGTCATGACGAATTCGAACTGCTGGCCGAGGCTCGCGCCCATGAAGTGGCCGATGAGGCCGCGGCTCGTGGAATCGCGATCGGGATGAGCCGGGTCCCACGGCGGGCCGTACGGCAAGGCCCGGCGCAGGATGCGGTGCTTGTAGCCTTCGCCGTTCGGCGGCGGGCCGAAGCTGATCGAGGTTCGCGGATGGCTGCGGCGGATGTGGGAATCGTAGGGACACTTGCTCCCGCTCGGATCGTCGGAGTGGTCGAAGTTGTTCAATCCCGGCCCGGTGTGCGTGGCCATGGGCGTCCCGTCGGTCTGACGTCCGCAGAAGTTCGCCTGGATCACGCCCGGACCGACGCCCAGCTTCGCCGCCTGGGCGTTGACGTAATCGAAGAACGCCGGCACGTCCTGCTCCAGGATGCGGAACGCGCTGTAGCAACCGTTCTTGCCGAACGCCGGCGAGAGGGGAACCGGCAGCGTCGTACCGTCCTGGCCGGCGTAGCCGGTGACGAATTCGCCCGTGGCCACGATCGGCTGGCCGCCCAGACCGCGGTTTCTCATCGGGGCGCCGTCGATGTTCGGTTGGGAGATGCCGTCGCGGTAGCCGAAGTGCACGAAGCTGTCCGGGAGGTCGTCCGCGTCATGGGAGCCGAACGATTGGACGCCCGTCTCCTGGAACAACTGCGTCAGGGAAGCCGCCACGGCGTCGCGCGAAGCGTCGTCCATGGCCCAGGTGGAGAGAATGCCGTGGGCGGCGCCGTCGACGCCGAGGCACAGCAGCCAGTGCTCCGGACCGCTGTCGCCGTGAAGGGCACGGCTTTTCTTCACTGCGGACCCCGGCCAGGGCAGCGTCGTTATGGGTTAGGCCGGCGCGTCTCAACTGCACTGGAGGGAGTCTCTGTGCAAGTGTACCGGCAGAAGTGCTGGCCGAACCGCTCTGACGCCAAGTCAGCCAGCGGCCCACCACCGGTCGGCTTCCTCGAGGTGAGCTGCGGCTGCATCGACAACTTCCTCTGCTGGTGTGCCGTCGTCGAATCTGAACCAGCGCCCATCAACGCCCGGGCCTGGCGATCCCAATCGGTGCCTCTCGTTCGGGTGAAGGTCGTGCGCACAGACCTTGTTTGCCGGGATGTGCTTGCCCCATCTCGTTGTTACACCGGCAGAACTACACCGCGAAATCTCCACGATGAAACCGCCACCATGCCGATCGAACTGTACTGTGAAGAGATCAACCCGACCATCTTTGATTCTTCTAAAGTGGGGCAGCGAACCCTTGAACCCACGTTTACGAAGAGCTGGAACCAAGACCTCTTGGAGGGAAGCAATCACGTCATCGCGGTTCATGTTGTCTGGCCAACGTAGCTGAAAGAAAACAAGAGCTGTGACCTGTGACTCACGCCCCTTCTTGTGCACAAGCGTAGCGCTCATGGAAGAGATGGGATGCCCTGAATCCAGAGAAGACACCTGCACCAACGGTAGGCGCGGTGAGGACAGGATGAAACGTGACAGCGATAGAGCCTCCACAGGACGCGCTCCGATTCTCGATCGAAGAGCACGTATTGAGTACCTGGCCGAGCCGGAACTAATTTATTGAGGAGAAAGTTGTTAGGTTGGAGCGGGCAACCGGACTCGAACCGGCGACATCAACCTTGGCAAGGTTGCACTCTACCAACTGAGTTATGCCCGCGTCGGATACCGCGTGGTGAGGCGGCGAAGACTAATCGAACCACCCCGTGCAGTCAAGCGGCCGTAACCTCGTCGGGGTGGGGGGTATTTCCGGCGGCCGGAGACAACCATCACGACACCCGGGCAACCCTGCCTCCGAGCCAGGTCCGGGGGAGGGCGACAGCAGGAAGAGCCGAGTACCGAGTGGGTGTCACCCCCGCTCCACCCGAATCCCGTACGCATTCAGCTTGCGGTAGAGGTTCGAGCGCTCGACGCCCAGCGCGTCCGCGGTGCGGCTGACGTTGCCGGCGAACTCTTTCAGCCTGGCCAGGATGTACTGCTTCTCGAACTCGTCGCGGGCTTCGCGCAGGGTGAGGTGGGGAGCGATGTCGGCGGCCAGAGCGGACGGGGGGACGCGGGCGCCGAGCTGGAGGTCTTCCGGCTCGATGACCTCGCCGGGCAGGAGGATGGCCAGGCGCTCGATGACGTTGCGCAGCTCGCGGACGTTGCCGGGCCAGTGATACGCCTTCAGTTTGGTCTGGGCACCGGCGGAGAGGCGCTTGCGGGGCAGGCCGCTCTCGGCGGCAAAGCGGCGGAGGAAGTGCTCGGCGATGAGGACGATGTCGCTGGCGCGCGCGCGCAGCGGCGGCACTTCGAGGGGGATGACGTTGAGGCGGTAGTACAGGTCGCTGCGGAAGGTACCGGTGTCGATCTCGCGCTCCAGGTCCTTGTTCGTGGCGGCGATGACGCGCGCGTCGACGGTGATGGTCTGGTGGCCGCCCACTTTCTGGAAGGTCTGCTCCTGCAGGACGCGCAGGACCTTGGCCTGGGCCTCGATGCTCATGTCGCCGATCTCGTCGAGGAAGAGCGTGCCGCCGTCGGCCAGCTCGAACTTGCCCTTGCGGTCGTCGATGGCGCCGGTGAAGGCGCCCTTGCGGTGGCCGAACAGCTCGGACTCGATGAGCTCGCGGGGGATGGCGGCGCAGTTGACGTCGACGAAGGGCTGGTCGGCGCGCGTGGAGAGGCGATGGAGGGTGCGGGCCACGATCTCCTTGCCACTGCCGTTCTCGCCGGTGATCAGGACGCGGCTGTTGGTCGGGGCCGCGCTGCGGATCTGCTGCTCGAGGCGCTTCATCACTTCGCTGTCGCCGATGAGCAGCTCCTCCAGGGAGAGATGCCGCCGCAGGTCGCGCACCTCGGCGCGCAGCTTCGTGTCGGCCAGGGCGTGGTTGATGGTGAGCAGGACGCGCTCGAGCGAGAGCGGCTTCTCCAGGAAGTCGTACGCGCCGAGGCGCGTGGCCCGGACGGCGGCATCGATGTTGCCGTGGCCGGAGATCATGATCACGGCCGGCGCGCCTGCGGCCTTCAGGCGCTCCAGCACGGTCATTCCGTCGATGCCGCCCAGCCAGAGGTCGAGCAGCACGAGATCGAATTCCTCGCGGGCAAACGTGGCGATGCCTTCCTCCCCCGACTCGCAGGTCGTAGGCTTGTGCCCCTCGTCGGCCAGGATGCTCGCCAGCGTGGAGCGGATGGTCGCTTCGTCATCGATGATCAGGATTTTGGACATGCGTTCGTTCTAGTGCCGAGTGCCGAGTGCCGAGTGCTGAGTGCCGAGTGTTCGGGGCTGCATTCTCGGCACTCGGCACTCTGCACTCGGCACTCTCCCCCCTCACGCTGGCAGCTCAATCTCAAACCTCGTCCCCCTCGGGTAGTTGTCATGCACGGAGATCTTTCCGTCGTGGTCGTTGACGATGCGATGGACGATGGCCAGGCCCAGGCCGGTGCCGCGGCCTTTGGTGGAAAAGTGCGGGAGGAAGAGCTTCTCCTTGTCGGCGTCGGGCACGCCGCGGCCGGGGTCGGAGATCTCGATGACCACGTGCTGCGATTCGCGCCGGGCGGTGACGCGGATCTCTCCGGCCTCGGTGGCTTCGACGGCGTTCTTGAGCAGGTTGCCGACAGCCCGCCGGATCTGTTCCGGATCGAGGAGGAGCTCCAGCTCTCCCTCGATGTCGACGGTCACGGTCACACCCTTCTTGACGTCGCGATAGAGACTGGCGGCGCCATGGAGGATGCCGGCGAGCTGGGCGTGGCGGAGGTGGACGGCGGGCATGCGGGCGAAGCGGGCGAACTCGTCGACCATGCGCTTGAGCTCACCGACCTCCGAAACGATGGTCCGCGTCCCTTCCTCGATGGCCTCCTGCGTGTCGCCGTCGCCGTTGCGGAACTTGCGGGCGATGCGCTCGGCGGAGAGCTGGATGGGAGTGAGGGGGTTCTTGATCTCGTGGGCGATGCGCCGGGCTGCTTCGTTCCAGGCCGCCAGTTTCTGGGCCTGCACGAGCTGCGTGGAGTCCTCGATGGCCACGACCCAGCCGCCTTCGCCGCCGCCGCTGAGGCGAGCCAAGGAGAGCTCGAGGTAGCGCAGCTCGCCGCCGCGGATGAGCGTCACCTCGCGGGCCCGCGTGTTGCGCTGGGTCAGCTCCCGCAGCGTGACGTAGAGCGGGGTGAGGTCGCCCGTCAGCACGTCTTCCAGCCGCGCACGCGGGAGGGGCTGTTCGATGTCGAGCATCTCCAGAGCGGCGCGATTGAGGGAGAGCAGCTCGAAGCTCTGGGTGAAGGCGATGATGCCCGCGGAGACGGAATCGAGGACGGTGAAGAGATAGGCACGCTCGTTGTCGAGCCGCTCGTTGGCGTCGGCGATCTGCGAGGACATGGCGTTGAAGGATTCGATGAGTTTCCCCACTTCGTCGCCGGCCGTGAGGCTGATACGGTGGCCATATCCTCCCTCAGCCAGTTTCGAGGTCGCCTCGGCCAGCGCCTGGATGGGCACGGTGATCCGCCGGGAGGCGTAGATCGACGTCCATAAGGTGGTGAAGAGGATGGCCAGGGTTACGGCCATGAAGAGAGAGGTCTGGGAAGCCTTCAACGTCGGACGCTGGGCGTCGAGCTGCTGGAAGTTCTTGTGGGCGATGATCGACTCATCGATCATCCGGCTCATGGCCGCCGGTACGAAGACGCCGGTGACCGCGTAGTACGGCGTCGTGCCGATCCGCGTGCCGACCCGGATCCACTTCCCGCTGGCCCCGACGTCGATCTTCACCGCCCGCCCGTTCGCCGCCGCATCGTCGAAGAAGCGCAACGGCGGCTCGGAGACCTCCTGGATGGGCGCACGGGGATTGACGATCTCCTTCACGAGCTGGCCGTCGCGGTAGACGCCGGCCATGTCCACACCGTGGAACTGCTGCACGCGGCCGAGGATCGTCTCGAGGTTCGAAGCATCGGCGGCACCGGGCGAGGCGGCGATGTCGCGGGCGGCGTTCACGGCCTGATTCGCGGCCTGGTCCTGGGCCATCTGGGCGATGGCCTCGCCGTTGTGCAGGATGGTCTGCACGGGCGTGTTGAACCAGCGGTCGATGGAGACGCGCAGGAGGTCGGTGGCGAAGACGAAGAGGAGGACGACCGGGACGAGCGAGGTGCCGAGCCAGGCCACGACGAGCCTGGTGCGGAAGCGCGAGCCGAGCATGTTCCGCTGGCGTTCGAGGACGAGCTTGACGATGCCGCGCAGCAGGACAAAAAGGATGCCGAGGATCAGAAGGAAGTTGATGTTCCAGAGGACGAAGAGCAGGACCTGGCTGGACAGCGCCTCGGGGCTGAGCTCCTTGGCCCGCTGTACGGCGTAGTAGATGAGGGACGTGGCTGCCAGGAGGAGGAGGGGAAGGGTGACGATGACGCGCGGATCCTTCCGATGCCGCAAGGCCAGCGAGCGAAGGTGCTCGATGAGGCTCATCGCCGCGACGCCTTCACCGCCTGTCCCACCGCCGCCACCACGCGCACTTCGCGCCAGCGCGTGGAGATCTCCCACGGGATGAAGTAGAGCAGCCAGCCGCGCATGAGGTCGGCCTTGACCCGGACCTTGAGCTTGTACGGCCGCTGGTCGCCGATCTCGAACAGCGACGGCTCGTCGATGGTGGTCATCCGCTGCTGCAGGGCGGCCAGGTCGCTGAACGTCTCCGAGCGGATCAAGCGGCGGTCGCGCCGGTAGTTCAGCAGGTACTCCCGGGTGACGGAGTTGAAGGTGCAGATCACCTCGATCCGCGACCGGGCGATTCCCTCGTCGAACCAGTTCGGCCGGGCCCGGAAGATCTCCACGACGTAGGTGAAGGCGGTCGGGATCCCGCTCTGCAGTCCCTCCAGGAGCTGGGGACGGGTGAACGCACCGTTCAGGGCGAAATGGACCGTGACCTTGCCGCCGGTCGCCGTGGCGCCGAGGTTGTCGATGCGCGGGTCACCCTCGCGGGCCAGGGCGATCGGCGCGAGACAGAAGAGTAAGGATAGACAAAGGCGCCGCACGGTGTGGCTTTTTTACCACATTCCGGCAACGGCGCGTAGCCGACCCCGTCAGCGACGGATTCGCGCAATTGCGACAAGACACCGTGAGGACACCCTCTCCCGGCGGGAGAGGGTCGCCGCGGAGCGCACTTCGGGACCACCGAGTCATTGCCGTGCAGTCAGCTCCGCGGCCGGGTGAGGGGCCTCCCTTCGTCGCTGCCTCCTCCATCTGTTCGGAACGCTGACTTGCAACAAAACCCCTCACCCCGGCCCTTCCGCCTGATGCCCTGAAGCCCATTCACCGAACGGAATTGCGCGCTCCAGGGCCGACCCTCTCCCGCCGGGAGAGGGTGGCGACTCGACCCACGCCACTCGGACTTGGGCGTCTACGCGAAGGACGCCGCCGGACGGACCACTGCCGCCGCCGGCTCGGTTTCCTCACGGCCGGCCATCTCGAGGAGCTTCTCGACGAAGCGCGAGTGCATGGCATGGCCGGCCTTGGTGGCGGAGATCTCGCCGACGACGGGACGCCCGATCAGGGCGAGGTCGCCGAGGAGGTCGAGGATCTTGTGGCGGACGAACTCGTCGCGGAAGCGGAGCGGGCCGTTCATGACGCCCTTGTCGTCGAGGACGATGCAGTTCTCGACGGTGCCGCCGCGAGCCAGCCCGGCCTGGCGCATCTTCTCGACGTCGCGGAGGAAGCCGAAGGTGCGGGCCGGGGCGATCTTGCGGAGGAAGTTGTCGTGGTGGAAGTCGAAGTGGAAGGCCTGCCTGCCGATGGCGCGGTGCGGGAAGTCAATGCGGTACTTGAGGATGAGCCGGTTGGAGGGGGTGACCCGGATCGACTTCTCGCCGTCGACGATCTCGAACGGCTCATGGATGCGGAGGACTTCGATCTCGCTGTTGAGCGTCTTCACGCCCGCCGCGTCGATGAGGTGCATGAAGGGAACGGCGCTGCCGTCGACGATGGGCACTTCCGGGCCGTCGATGTGGATGTCGACGTCGGTGATCCCGCAGGCCATGACAGCCGAGAGGAGGTGCTCGACGGTGCCGACGGAGACGTCGTCCTTACCGACGGTCGTGGCGTAATCGAGAGCGGTGGTCGAGGCCTGCAGGGCCGGAATGCGCAGTCCCTCGAGGTCGGCGCGGACGAAGGTGATGCCGCTGCCTGCCGGTGCCGGGCGAAGCTCGACTTTCGTGTAGATCCCGGAGTGCAGACCAATGCCGGTGATGCCGACCGTTGCGTTGATGGTTTTCCGTTGTACGTACATGTCCGGCTCGCTTCTTACGCGAGGGAGGTGCCACTGGCCGGCGAGCGGGGTCGACTGCTCTAAGTTGTTGATTATGTGTTGCTTGGTTGCGGCGAGCGGCGAGCGGGACGGGGGAATTGTGTGGTCATTGCGACCCGGGAGTGTGGTTCAGGAGCCACATCCTTAAGGGCGAAGGGCGAAGGAGGAAGGGCGAAGGACGAACCACGTATCGGCATCGAGGAGGCGTTCAGCCCGTTCCTCCTTCGCTCTTCATCCTTCGCCCTTCCCCGTTACCTCCGTCCGGTCTTGATCGCGGCGGCGGCTTCCCGGTCGGCTTCGCGGCGCTTTTCGGTCTCGCGCTTGTCGTAGAGCTTCTTGCCGCGGACGACGGCGATCTCGGCTTTCACCTTGGCGCCTTTGAAATAGAGGCGGAGGGGAACGACGGTCAGGCCCTTCTCGGTCACCTGCTCGTGGAGCTTCTCGATCTCACGTTTGTGGAGGAGGAGCTTGCGGATGCGCTCGGGATCGTGGTTCTCGCGGTTGCCGTGGGCGTACGGCGAGATGTGCGTGCCGAAGAGGAAGGCTTCCCCGTTCTTGACCAGGACGTAGGAGTCCTTGAGGTTGGCCTTTCCCTCCCGGAGGGCCTTCACCTCCGTCCCGGTGAGCGACACGCCGGCTTCCAGCTTCTGCAGGACGAAGTAGTCATGCAGCGCCTTCTTGTTCGAGGCGATGAGCTTCTCGCCCGTGCTGGGTTTCGTCGCCATGGGGCGCGGATTGTAATCTGAGGGCGCCTATCTGGGGGCGCCGGCAAGCATTTGCGTCAGCGCCACGTAGATCCTGTCGCCGGTACTCGTCCCTCATTGCGGAGCGGGGACCTCCCTCTCTCTCCCGCCGCGGATCATCGCGTAGACCGCCGGAGTCACGACGAGCGAGAGAACGAGGGCGAAGAGCAGTCCTCCGATGACGCAGATGGCAAGCGGCCGGAGCAGGTCGGAGCCGGAGCCGAACGAAAGTGCCAGCGGCAACATGCCCAGCATCGCGGCGAGAGAAGTCATCAGGACGGGCCGGAAGCGGCGGCGTCCCGATTGCAGCAGCGCGGTGATGAGGTCCTCGCCGGCACGCAGATGGTCTTCTACCGTGTCGAGCATGAGAATGCCGTTCTTCGACACGATGCCGACGATCATGATCATGCCCATCATCGAGACGACATTGAGCGTCGTGTGGGTGACGAGCAGCGCGCCCAGGCTGCCGGAGAGCGCCAGTACCGCACCGCAGACGATGGCGGTCGGATGACTGAAGGAGCGGAACTCGACTACGAGCACGAGAAAGACGAGCGCCACAGCCAGGGCGAGCGCGACGAGGAGCTCGCGGAAGGACGCCTGCTGCTCCTGATAGAGCCCGCCGTACTCGACCGTCATTCCGGCCGGCAGATGTATTTGACGCGTTAGCTGCGCCTGAATGTCGCGCATGGCCGATCCGAGGTCACGGCCTTCGAGGCGCGCGGTCACGGCAATCGACTGGCGCAATCCGTCGCGATCGATCTCGGTCTGGCCCGGATCGTAGTCGACGGTGGCGATCTGCGAGACTGGCACGAGGGCATTCGTGGCCGGAGATCGAAGCTGCAGCGTACGCAGTTGGTCGAGTTGGAGTGCCGGCGTCGTAAGCCGGACGCGCACACCGACGGAGCGCCCGTGCTCGATGACATTGGAGACGACATCGCCGTTGAGCGCGGCGGTCAGTGCTTCGTTGACGTCATTGGCGGTCAAGCCGAAAAGCGCCGCGCGCTGCGGGTCGACCCGAAAGGTCACGGCCGGACCGCTGACGACGACGCCGTTGAAGACGTCGACCACGCCATTCACCTTGCCGATCGTGACGGCGACCCGTTCGGCCGTTGCGCGCAGGGCGGCGGCGTCTTCGCTGAAAAGGCGAATCTCGACTGGCGACGGCGAGCTGACCAGATCGCCGATCAGGTCACTCAGGATCCCGAGGAACTCAACGCGCAGCGCCGGCTCGCTGCTCTCGATCTTCTTGCGCAGCCCGGAGACGACCTCCTCGGTTTCAGCGGAATCCCGCACCTTCACGGCAAAATCGCCGGTGTTCGGCTCGGTGACGCCCGCCAGTCCGAGTTGCATCCCGGTACGGCGCGAGTAGCTCTCGACCTCCGGAGTGTCCTTCAGCATCCGCTCGACGTGCAGCAGCATCCGGTTGGTCTCATCGAGCGACGCGCCCGGAGGAGCCACGTAGTCGAGGATGAAGCCGTGCTCATCGAACTCCGGCAGGAACTCCGAGCCGA
>CAZYTO010000119.1:0-15955 GCA_964650405.1 uncultured Thermoanaerobaculia bacterium
GGCGCCCGCCGCGTGGCCTTCTCCGGCCGGCGCATGGCCGGCTTGGGAATGGCCTTCGGCCGCGTGGCCGGCGGATCGTCGAGATAGAGCGGATCCTCGAACTCGCCGTCGTCGAGGGGCGTCACGAGGCGAGCGGGAGACGGCGCGCGGCGGGATGGAGGCGGATCGGCTTCCAGAGACTTCGCGGCGGCGGCGCCATTCCCGCTCGCCGCTCGCCGTTCTCCGCTCGCCGGCCCCTCATAGAGTGCAAACGGATCATGCGCCTCCTGCCTGGCCAGCTCCTCGGCGGCCTTGCGGAGGTCGGCCTTGGTCACCTTGCGGATCTGGAAGTGCCCCGCGCCCTTCACTTCGCGGACGATCGGGCTGACCGGTCCGGGCAGGACGGCGTCGCGGTCGGTCGTGGCCGGCACGAGCCGCAGCGCGGGCTGCTCGATGTGATCGAGGTGCTTGCGGACGATGGCGTCCTTCATCTTCTCCTTGCGTCGGCGCTCGGTGAAGCGCGCCCAGTGCAGGGAGATGTTGCGGCCGAGGGCGGCGAACTTCCCGTGAATGGCGCCGAGGATGGCCGCCAGGCTGATGCGCGTGGAGAGGAGAAAGCCAACCAGGATGGCCGTGACCAGCACGATGGCCGCGCCGCCATGGTTGAGGTTGCGCGAGATGACGCCGTTGATCTCCGAGCCGAGGTAGCCGCCGGACGGGAGGAGAGCGCCGCGCACCCACACCTTGCCCGCGGCGAGGTCGAGCAGCGGCGGCGAAGCGATGGTGAGGATGGTCAGGCCGATGGGCTTCGTCTGCAGGAACTCGATCTCGCGGCCCCACAGCCGGTTCCATCCGGCCACGAGCAGCGCGCCCGGAAAGAGCAGCGACGCGAAGCCGAAGAAGCTGACGAAGACCCAGGAGATCGTGGCGCCGTAGTAGCCGATGACGTTGGCCACGACGGTGTTGGTGGAGGTGTGAAACGCGGAGGCGTCGTCGGAGTGGTAGGTGATGAGCGCCGCACCGAGAATGACGCCCGCCATCAGGACGATGATCCCGATCAGTTCCCCGCCCCGGCGGCTCCGGGAGAATTCCAAGAGTCCCATCACACCCGACACATCGTAAAGAGTAGCAGATTCGCTGCTTATTCGCTGGAGTCGCTGAATCGCTTATTCGCTGTTCGCTTATTCGCTGGTAGCTGGTTGCTCGGTTGCTCGGTTACTGGGTTGCTGAGTTGCTCGGTTGCTGGAGTGGTTAAAGGCGAGTGGTTAGAGGGGCGACACGCGCCTGACCACCCTAACCACTATCCACTAACCACTCCAATACAACACTTCTCTCTCACCTCCGCGCCTTCCCTCGCCTCTGATGCAGGCGGAGCTCCCGCTGCAGATTCCGCACCGGCTCGGCGAGAGCGCTACGAGGCTGCCGCGCGCGCTGCTTGGCCTCCAGGAACGCGTCCACCGCCACCAACTCGATCTCCGCGTCCGCGGCGCCGAGCAACTGTCCAAGCTCGGCTTGCGTGTCCTTGATGACGGCCAGGAGTCCCTGCATCATTTCGAACCAGCGCGCCACGCGCTCGAGGCGGAGGGCGACTTCGTTCGGATCGAGGTCCGTACTCCGGAGGCCCACCTGGCCGTTCCGCAACCGCGTGGCCGTCCGCCGCATGCGGCCCGGAGAGGCCTGTCGGCAGCCCGTCAGGTCGAGCACGTCGAAATCGAGGTCCCAAAGGTCCTGCGCTTCCGCGAGCAGCGGAGCGAGGCGGGCCTGGAACTTGTTCAGCAGCTCCGTCGTGGGGCGTGCGTAGAGGTTTTCATTCTTCGTTGCCATCGTCATCTCCTTTCCTTCGAGCGGGAAACTGGCCGGACGCGCCAACCGCGCGCGCCCGGCCCACTCCCACCCAACACGGTCTACTGCTTCGACTCAGCCGCGGTGGTCTGCGACGGGGACTCCTGCGCCGGGGACTCCTGCGCCGGCGTGGGAGCCTTCGGCACCGTCGGAGTGACCGCCTTCTTGCGGCGGCCCGCCGTCCGGAGACGCTGGATCTCCTTCACGTGCGTGCGCAGTCCCGGGTTGTCGCGTGCGGCCTGTCTCGCGATCCCGTACGCCTTCGCGGCGGGGACGCCCGTACGCTGTCTGCGGATGAGGTTCGCATCCGAGACTCCGCTGAGGAACCTCTTCAACTCCGCCTCCACCACCGTCCAGCGGTTGGTCTCCTCGACCATCGTCTGCGCCTGATCTGGAGGCACACCGACGGCCGGCACCATCTCATCGGACGCACCGATGGCGTTGATGGACGCCTGCACCGCCGTCGCCGGCCCGCCGGCGCGGGACAGGACCCGCGCCAGAGCGCGCTCCCTGTCGGTCAGCGGGTCGACCTTGGGCATCTGCGCCCGCAACGCACGCAACCCCTCCACCACCTGTTCCGGCGTCAACGCCACCGGCGGAGTATCCGCCGCCTGGGGCGTGACGTTCGGGGACGACTGCTTCGAGTCGGGAACGACGTTCGTTCCCTGAGTCACCTGGGACTGGTTATTGGTTTCCATGATCTCGTTCCTTTCTTTTTCAATTTTGTTGACCAGAGACACCGGGGGCAGCGACTGGCCGAAAGGACCGAAGGCACTTGTGCACAAGAAACCAGCGGCCCAGTCGGCTGGAAGAGACGGCGTGAGAAACACACGTCGAGACTTCCGCAAAGTGAACCCCCCGAGGTGCGCGCACCCCGAGAGCCGCGGCAGGAGGAGTACCACTCAACTCCCGCAGGGATGCTTTGTCCCCGGCACTATCCAATACCGGTGCATCCGTTGGCCGCCATGAAACTGAGGTTCGACCAGCTTCCAGTCGCGCTGAAGACACGCGGTCTCCCAGCGATCGTATGAATATACGCCTGAGAACGGCGAGTGTCAAGCCCCTTTCGGAAAAAAGTTTCGAGGGCCGCACGGAGCAGCGTCGTCTAGTGGCGCAACTGCTTTCAAATCAATGACTAAGACCTGCACGCTTAACGCGACATGTCATCTGACGAGTTCGTGTAGCAGGCCGTTCGGCGTGGGTCATCGCAAGTAGAACCGCACGATAGCGCCCGTGACGCCACCCTACGACGACGTACTTCAATGCCACCGAAGCTCGCGCGGCGGTATTCGTCACACGTCGAGTCCTTCCAGACTGAATGAGGGTCAGCCGGGGACTCCCGGAGGCGGTAGTGGCGCCGTTGACGTGCCTTGTAGTAATCGGGCAGTTTCCGCCTGCATAGCCGCAGTGCAACGCGCTAGGAGTCGATCGGTTGATGCAATGTACCACGCA
Source organism: uncultured Thermoanaerobaculia bacterium (assembly GCA_964650405.1). Classification (GTDB taxonomy): domain Bacteria; phylum Acidobacteriota; class Thermoanaerobaculia; order Gp7-AA8; family Gp7-AA8; genus CAZYTO01. The sequence goes on from CAZYTO010000119.1 coordinate 3,274, forward strand.
AACGCGCTGACCACCGTTTGAACTTCCGGCAATGTAAGATCTATTGCTGCCAAATCGCGCGGATGCGTGATTCGATGACGGATTTTGAGCGACCCCAGAAAACTCTCCCAGCCGCCGTCGCCGTATTCGATTCCGGTTTCTATCGCGAAGGCGCGCCCAAACAACTCCGACGTGAATCGGAAGTTGCGCTCAAGCTTCAGAAACTTGGTGCGCGCTTCCGGCTTCCCATTCGCGGCAATCTCATACGATTCTTCATCGATTAGTGATCGCTCAGCAACGGTGAGCGTGATTCGCCCGCCATCGGCGGCATCGCGTACAACTAATCGCATTTCGAAGACCGACGACTCGACATAGGCAAAGAAGGCGCGGACAAAGGCACGCGCCCAGAACTGATTGACTCTCCCGGATTCCATTGAGGTACGGCTGAATTCGTCTCGGCAGAGTACTACATCGGTCACCAACACCTGCGCGATCTGAAGCCACCGGTCGAAATTGAGACGCGTGGGGTTAGGCATAGTGCGTTATTCTACTGCGAAACTATCGCTGCGGTGCCCTAGGTATCGGCTGCAAGACCGAACTGACCTGCGAGTAGGATTGATCCGATCACTTATTCGTGCGGCTTGGTTGGCTTCCTGTTACTGCCACGGCATTCACTTCGATCCAGTGCTGAAGAATGAGACCCTGAATGACGTCGTGCTCAGCGACGTAGCTCAAAAGCCTCTCGACTCCACAGGTACATTGGATTCCATTCGGCAACATTCGAATACGATGATCCACATCCACGCTCCCTTCCGAACCGATCCTCACTCGCAGGCAGCGGCGCGTATTTTAGCAGTCTCGAACCAGCCAAAGATCAAGAGTGAGCGACAAACCACATCGCTGGCTCCTGGCTGAAGTTGCGCCGCGCTTCTTACGGACGCCAGACAGGCAGAATCGTGGCGCCTGCCGGAATGGAATAGTCAGGAGCGTATCGGTCGACGTTCGCCAGTTCAAGAGCTTCGTTTCTCGCCACTGCAGCTGCTCGACGGCGAATGTTTGCTTTGCACGGCTCAGGTGCGTTTTCGAAGCAGATCCACTCTATAACCAGGTCTGGAACGTGGGCTCGAAGGTAGTTCACCGCTTCCAGTTGAGAAGACCTGTGGCAGAAGTCTATATCGCTGATAATGCACGTTCCGCCGGCTCGCAGGCGTTCGATCAGTTCCGGGAGTTTCTTGGCGTGATCGAACGCGGAGCTATCGTCGATTGCGTTCGCCTTGAAGTCGTCGAAAATGCATGCTGACTTACGGCGGGACTCTAATAATTCGGTCTTGCCGGAGCCGGGTAGGCCAGCAACAATAATTGCACGTGGCGCGCTGCGGCTCACTTATTTTTGTGACTCCGACGATCACCATTCTAGACCATCGAGTTGCTAGCGGCATCTGCCGACAAGCTCTCGCAGTGCCCGAGGCAGTTGCAGCCCCACGACGGCACAGCGGCCTGATCCCGACATTCAGACACATCCGAACTTGAGTCGTCACCGCCCGATCAGCGAACCAATATCCGTCTTGTCATACGCGCCGACAAGATCCATCACCTTGCAGTTCAGGGCGACGGCGAGGCGGAGGATGGTCGTGAGGCTGGGGACCTTCAGGCCGTGCTCCATGTTGTTGATGTAGGTCAACGACATGCCGGCTCCTTCGGCGAGGCCTCGCTGCGAGATGCCGCGCTTCTGCCTCACTTCGCGGAGGCGCTGCGCGAAGAGCGCGGCTTCGGGCTGGATTTCCTGCGGTTTCACCACTTCACCTGTTGCTTTTTAGAGCAACTTAATGTACCTTTATAGAGCAACAGAGAAGGCGTGCTCATATGCTCGAACCCGACGTCGTCGAACGCATCCGTGCCATTTTCCTCCATCAACGGCCGCACGTCAGCATCGCCGAGGCGACGGCGCTGCTCGGGTGGACGCGTCGGGAGATAGCGGAGGCGATCCGCGCGGGCGAGATCGAGGTCAACAAGACTCCCGTGGGTGAGTGGATCTGGCGCGACGAGCTGTGGGCGAAGGCGCTGGAGCTGTGGTCGCCCGAAGCGATCGAGGAAGCTCTTGGCGCCGAGGCGGACGACGCCCTCCCGTCGCCGTTGCGCCTGACCGATCTGCACGTCCGCATCCCCCGTTACCAGCTTGCCATGCTCGAACACCTGGCCCGGCGCGATCGGACCTCGGTCAGCCACGTGCTCACGCGTGAGCTGGACGGCGTGGCCAGCGCGAATGCGGAGGAGCTGTCCCGGTCCGTGATCGGGTTCGACGGCGCGATGCACTGGCCGAATGCGGATGACGCGCAGATTCCCTGCTGATTCGAACCGGACATGTTTCCAAAAACGGGCTCTCCGCGTCGATTTCGGCATTCTTTCATGAAGTGAAAAGGGCGTGACTACCGGTGATCACGCCTGACTACCGGTGATCACGCCTGACTACCGGTGGTCACGGCTGACTACCGGTAGTCACGGCTGACTACTGTGGACGATCGCGGAAAACCGACGAAAAATGGACCACGAGTCGACCGGCGACGTCATCGCGCGCGAAGCGCGCTCGCCGCCGGTTACGGCGGCGTTACAACACGCATTGAGACTCGCCGGCGGCGGCCGGGCGGGCGGCGGAAGGGGCGTGTCGTCGAAAAACCGGGCTTATGATGGTTAGTTCCGCCGTCGATCGGATACGACGCGTTCCCGCCCTTTCCACCCCGCCGACGGCGTCGTCGGCGACGACGAAATGGTTCAAAAAACCGCGGTTCCTGGTGATCGTCAACAACTACCGGTGGTCACGGCAAAACCACCGGTAGTCACGGCAAAACCACCGGTCACCACGGCCAAACCACCGGTGGTCACGGCGAAACCACCGGTAGTCACGGCAAAACCACCGGTGGTCACGGCGAAACCACCGGTAGTCACGGCCAAACCACCGGTGGTCACGGCAAAACACCGGTGGTCACGGCGAGACTACCGGTGGTCACGGGCGAACGACCGGCGGTTTCGGCCGCGTTCTCCGCGTCTCAACGGAGAACCGCAGTTACCAGGCGTGAGGTACCCGTCGCCAACGGCAGGATGCGTGGAGGACGGACAATCTTGTCCGTCAAACCGTGGATTCGCGCCGTTGCCGGCCTCGGGGATGTGCTCTCGGGGGGACGGACAGGATTGTCCGTCCTCCACGCTGTCGTTCTTGGTGTCGTTGCTGATTGCCACGCCAATCGCCGGCAACCGATCCCCCTCAGGAACGATATCGCGCGACGTCTTCGAGGAATCGATCGAGATTGCCCTGAACGATTCTCCCTTTCGGGATGATGAATCCCTGAGACTCGCCCAGCATGAGGAACAGATGGTCATCCGTCTGGGTCACATTGCGAATGCCCGCCCAGCGGATCGTCGATTCGGTGACCTCACACGTCGAATGAAGCCCCTCGGGCAGCGCTTCCATGATGTGCAGGCCGCGCAAGCATGGCGGTTGACGTTCAACCATGGACTTCCGGACGTTTGCGATAACCCGCTGCGGCCGGCCCCATACCCCGCCCACAACGGCTCCCGCTGCACCGCAGACAGCAGCGATTGACGCGGAGGGCAACTTCATCGCCGCGAGCGCGGGAGCGGCACAGAGAAGCAACAGCGCAAGCACGCCACCCATCCAGCTGTTGCGAACGACACGCCGATACACCGCGGACTGGCGCATGCAGTACTCGCCAAAGTCCGCCCAGTCCTCCGGCTCGAGGTTGTATTCGATCCTCATGGTCCGCGCCGCGCAGGCGATTCTATCCGGAGCGGCGCTCGCCTCCCGCTCGCCGCTCGCCTCCTCCCGCTCGCCCTACCGATTGAACTGCCCCGCCACGTAGTCGTAGAAGGCCTGCTGCCCGCCCGTCGAGAAGTTCAGGATGCAGGTGACGTCGCGGCCGCCGCGGATGGGCTTGATGCAGCCCTGCCGTTCATTCAGCTCGGCGTCGATGGCCAGGTGGTGGACCTCGGGCGGGGCGAAGAAGGATTGGCTGGCCAGCCAGCAGGTGGTCACGACGTCCCACATGTCGTAGAAGGTCTCGTTGGCCACGAGCTCGTAGGACTGGTAGGCCAGGAGCGACCAGCGCGAGCCGGCGGCGGCCTGCTGCTGGAGCTGGGCCAGGAACGACGGGGCCACGGCGGCGCGGTTGGTCATGTCCAGGGGGAACTCGATGATGGGGATGGACGTGGCGCGGAAGATCGTGTCCACGGCGGCGGGATCCCAGAAGGCGTTCCACTCGGCGCAGTTGTTCCACGGCGGCGTGGGCACGGTAGTCGGGTCGAGGTTGCCCTTCACGAAGATCGCGCCTCCCATCCAGATCACCTGGCCGATCTTGCCGGTCAGCTCGGGACGTTTGGCCAGGAGGCTGGTGAGCGGAGTGAAGGGGCAGGTGACGAGCAGGGTCACGCCGGGCGCGCAGTCTTCCAGGAGCTGCTCGAACAACGCGTCGCCGTCAGGGAACGGCGGCCAGTGCGGGTTCGGGCCGTAGCCGGAGAGCGCGGGCACCTGCCCCATCTTTACGCAATCGCTGCGGTAGGACCAGGGGAAGGCGTTCCAGCCGCGGGCTCGGCTGAGGCCCATCGGCAGGCCGGGGTTGCCGATGTAGCTCTGCACCCGCCAGGCCGTCTGCATGGCCGCGGAGTCGATGCAGTCGGCGTTGACGATGATCGCGCCGAGGAGGTTGATGCCGGGCATGGTCTGCAGCAGGAGCTGCGACATGTACTCGTCGATGGCCGCGTCGTGTACGAGGATGACGTCCATTTCGTTGTTCGCTGTTCGTGATTCGTTGTTCGTAGGTCGCTGGTCGCTGGTTGCTGGTTGCTGGTTGCTGGTCGGCTCCGAACAACGAACAACGGAGAACGAACAACGAACAACGGACTTGGCTTACCCGCCTTGCTGAACTAGGATGGAATGAATTCATCCTAGCACAGCAGGCAGTCCACTCAGCCGGAGGTGTCATGACCACGTTCACGCGCGAAGCGGATGCACTGGTCGTCCCGCAGGGGCAGGTGTCGCACTCGCTTCTGTTCTACGTCAACGGCCGGCGGGTCGTCATGGACCGGCCCGATCCCACCAACCTGCTCGTGGACTGGCTGCGCGGCGACGAGACCGGCCTGACCGGCACGAAGCTCTCCTGCGGCGAGGGCGGCTGCGGCGCCTGCACGGTAATGCTCTCGCGGTGGGACCCGCACCGGAAACGCGTCACGGAAACGGCCGTCAACTCCTGCCTGCGGCCGCTCTGCTCGCTCGACGGGGCCATGATCACGACCACCGAGGGGATCGGCAGCACCCGGCAGAAACTCGATCCCGTGCAGTACCGCATCGCCGCCAACAACGGCTCCCAGTGCGGCTACTGCACGCCGGGGTTCGTGATGAACATGTTCACGTTCCTCCGCACGCACCCGAAACCGACCCAGCAGCAGATCGAGGACCTGTTCGACGGCCACATCTGCCGCTGCACGGGCTACCGCCCCATCCTCGAGGGGATGAAGTCGTTCGCCGTCGACTTCAAGAGGCACAACACGTACTCCACGAACCACTCCTGCTTCGCGGCCGTGCCCATCGAGCAGCACGAGCCGGGGCCGCGGCCGTCGATCGAGTTCCCCGAGGAGTTGAAGAAGTACGCGGCGCATCCGGCATCGCAGCGATTCACCGGCCGGGGATACACGTGGCTCCGTCCGGTCACGCTGGCGGAAGCGCAGGAGCAGAAGGCGGCGCACGGCGGCGACACGCAGTACGTGAAGCTGGTGGTGGGCAATACGTCGATCGGCATCTACAAGGACCAGGACCCGCACATCCTCATCGACATCGCCGGCCTCTCCGAGCTCCTCGGCTTCCATGAGACGAAGAGCGGCGTGACGATGGGCGCGGCCGAGCCGCTGCAGAACGTCATCGACGATCTGCAGAAGGTGATCGAGACGCGGCCGGCCGACCAGACCCGCGGCTTCGCCGCCTTCCGCCATCACCTGCTGGACGTGGCCAACCTCCAGGTGCGCAACATCGGCGCTACGGCGGCAAACGGATGATGCTCGCAGCCCAAGCCCGGACCCGTTTCCCCCTCCCCCTCGGACGTCTACATGCTCCTAACGGCGCTGGGCGGCTGGGGAACGTTGGCTTCGCGTACGTATGAAGCCGGCCGGCGCATGTGGCCGATCGCCGAGCTCCCCTCCCCTCCCTCCCTCCCGCCCGATGCCATCGCCGAGTCGCTGCACCTGCCGTATTCGAAGGAGGGCGATCACGTCGAGACGTTCAAGATCGCCTACCGCGACCAGAACGCGCACGCCATCGTCAACGCCGGCTTCGTGGTGAACCTCGACGGCGCAGGCGTCGTGCGCCAGGCCACGATCGTCTACGGCGGCCTGGCGCCGCTGCCGTCGCGCATGACCGCCACCGAGGCCGTGCTCACCGGGAGGAAATGGGACGACGCGACGCTGCAGGCGGCCCTCGACGTGCTCGCGCCGGAAGTGGCGAAGGTCATCCGCCCCATGCCGGCCGTGCAGTTCCTCCCGCCCGGCTATCGCGAGAGCCTCACCGAGACGCTGCTCTACAAGTACTTCCTCCACGTCGCCAGCGAGGTCTTTCCCAACGAGGTGAGCAAGGAGAACAAGTCAGGCGGCGCGGTCTACAAACGGCCGCTCTCCGGCGGGACGCAGACGGTGTCGGTCTACAAGGGCGAAGCGCCCGCGGGCGAGCCGATCCTGAAGACGACGGCCTTCATCCAGGCATCCGGCGAGCAGAAGTACACCCAGGACCTCCCGCTGCCGCCGCACGGCTACGACTCGGCGTTCGTGACCAGTGCCATCGCAGCAGGGACGTACCGTTACAAGAGCCCCGACGGACCGAAGGGTGTCGAGCGCCTCGCCGCGGCGAAGTTCGCAGGCGTGGTGGCGTTCGTCACCGCCGACGACATCCCGCAGCAGGACCCGGCCAAACGCCTCGTCGGCCTCGGCAACGACGATCCCGTCTTCGCCCTCGACCAGACCATCATCTGCTGGGGCCAGCCCATCGGCCTCGTCGTGGCCAAAGACCTCTGGACCGCGCAGCGCGCCGCGGCGTTCATCGCCTCGGAGCTCATCGAGTACAAGCCCACCAAGCCGGTGCTGACGATCGAGGAGGCCCTGGCCCTGCCGCACGGCGAAGGCCTCTTCAAGGACCAGCCGCCCGACGACGTCCACATCCACAGCATCACCCGGAAAGGCAGCGACGAGAAGTGGCTGAAGGATCCGACGAAGGCGATGGGCGGGTGCCTGCTGCTGGAAGGGACGATGGAGAACGAAGCCCAGGCGCACTTCTACATGGAGACGCAGGGAGCGCTGGCCATCCCCGAGGCGCAGGGGCGGATGACGATGTACTCGGGGACGCAGCAGGGGTCGGCGGTGCAGGGCTCGATCGCGCAGCTCCTCGACATCGGCAACAGCAGCGTGACCATCTTCCAGCGCCCGCTGGGCGGAGGCTTCGGCGGCAAGCAGTTCCGCCCCGCGGTCATCGATCCTGCCGCGGCCATCGCGGCGTGGGTCGTCGATCGCCCCGTGCGGCTGGTGCTCGACCGCAACACGGACATGGACGTCACGGGCAAGCGCCACCCGTACCACGGCACGTACCACGCCGCGTTCACGAAGAAGGGCGAGATCAGAGGCTACAAGGTGCAGCTCGTCTCCAACGGCGGCTCCACGCACGACGCCAGCTTCCCGGTCATGGACCTCTCCCAGCAGCACTCCGACGGCGCCTACTTCGTGCCGACGTGGGAGAGCCACGGCGAGGTGGCGAAGACGAACAACGCCAGCAACACGGCTTTCCGCAGCTTCGGCGTCGTGCAGGCCACGCTGATCGTGGAAGAGGCCATGGAGCGCATCGCCCACGCCTGCGGCATGCGCGCCGAGGACGTGCGTTGGAAGAACATGTACCGGGAAGGGCAGCGCACGCCGTACGCGCAGAAGCTCGACCAGTACAACCTGCGCGCCCTGTGGAAGGAGCTGAAGAAGTCCTCGGACTTCGACAAGCGGCGCGACGCGGTCGACCGGTACAACGCGAAGAACCGCTGGCGCAAACGCGGGCTGACCATGATTCCGCTCAAGTACGGCGTCGGTTACCAGCCGCGGCTCCTCGACCAGGGCGTGGCCATGGTCGTGGCCTACGCGACGGACGGCACGGTCATGCTCCAGCACGGCGGCGCGGAGTCCGGCCAGGGCATCGACACGAAGATGGCCCAGATCGCCGCGGAGACGCTGGGCATCGGCATGGACCAGATCCGCGTGGCCCAGACGTCGACGGCGGTCATGCCGAATGCCACCGCCACCGCCGCCTCCTCAGGCACGGACCTGTTCGGCGGCGCGGTGCAGAAGGCGTGCTTCGAGCTGCGTGAACGGCTGGAGCGCTGGTGCAAGGAGACGAAGTTCAAGGGCTGGAAGACGGAGTGGAAGAAGCAGTGGCCGAACATCATCGGCGGCGCCTACGCCGATCGCGTGAACCTGGCCGCCGAGGCGCTGTACAAAGTGCCGTTCATTGGGGACGTGGAAGGCGATCATCCCTACGGCCGGGCCTTCCGGTACTTCACCTACGCCGTAGCCGCCTCGGAAGTGGAGATCGACGTCCTCACCGGCCAGCAGACCATCCTGCGGTCGGACATCCTCATCGACGTCGGCCACAGCATCAATCCGTGCCTCGACGTCGGCCAGGTGGAAGGCGCGTTCGTGCAGGGCTGCGGCCTCATGACCAGCGAACAGATGATGTACGAGCCCGACGGCCGCCTCTACTCGAACGGTACATGGGAGTACAAACCGCCGACGGCCAAGACCATCCCCATCGACTTCCGCGTCACCATCGCTCGCGGCGGCAACCCCACGCCGGAGAACGCCGCCGTGCTGTCGTCCCGCGGCATCGGCGAACCACCGCTCGTCCTCTCGACCTCGGTGTTCTTCGCCATCAAGCAGGCCATCCTCTCCGCCCGGCGCGACCAGGGCGACGAGTCCTGGTTCACGATGCCCGCGCCGGCGACGGTGGGACGGATCCAGAGCAATTGCCGGGTGCAGAGATCGCGTCTGCACCTGTGATGTGTTGGCGAGCGGGGGGAAACACTCGACGGGGGCAGGGTCACGCGGAGACGCGGAGAAAGCGGAGGGCGAGTTTTCTCCGTGTTCTCCTCTTCGCTCCCGCCCAACCGCCCGCCCTCGCTCAGAGTGAACTGACGGAGTGGACGGCTTAAAACGAATACCGCTCCTCTTTCCACGGATCGCCGCGCATGTGGTAGCCGTTGCGCTCCCAGAAGCCGGGGCGGTTGCGGTCGGTGAATTCGAAGCCGCGGAGCCACTTGGCGCTCTTCCAGAAGTAGAGGTGGGGAACGACGAGGCGGAGCGGGCCGCCGTGGTCCGCGTCCAGGGGCTGGCCGTCGTGATGGGTGGCCAAGAGGACATCGTCGCGGTCGAGGTCGGCCAGGGGGAGATTCGTCGTGAAACCCGCCTCGGCGTGGATGATGACGAACCTCGCCGCGGGCTGGGGCTTCACGCGCGCCAGCACTTCCCGCAGCGGGGTGCCGGAGAAGACGTTGTCGAAGCGCGACCAGCGCGTGACGCAGTGGATGTCACAGCGGACGTCGGTCCTCGGCAGCGCCGCCAGCTCGGCCAGCGACCATTCGGCCGGAGCATCGACCAAGCCGAAGACGCGAAACGTCCACTTCGCGGGATCGGCGTGCGGGACGGAGCCGTAGTGCAGGACCGGCCAGCCCCTCGTCTCGACCTGGCCGGGAGGGAGGCGCGCATCGTTCGGCATTGGTAGATCCTGTTAGTCCTTTCGCAGATTTGCAATCGGAGGCACAAGACCCCGACCGACGGGTAGGGAGGACAGACGCCGTTGTCTGCCCTCCTCTCCTGGATGTCGGTATCAGTAGCCGGGGCGGTCGGGAGGATCGCTGGGGTTGCCGATGATGATCTGCCCGCTCATCGAGCCGTGGCCGGCACTGCACGAGCTGATGGTGCAGAAGTAAAGGTACGTCCCCTGCTTCGGCACGATGAAGCTCTTCACGATGGCCGCCTGGCCGGGCGGGACGTGCGTATCCGGAACGACGGCCACGGAGTCGGGGCTGAAGACTTCGAATCCGTGGGTGAAATCGGTGCTGGTGATGTGGAACTCGAGCGTGTCGCCCACGTTGATGAGGATGTTGTTCGGGTTCGGGGTAACGGCGATGACGCCACTCGACTCGACGACGTTGAAGACCTTGGTGGTGGGAGTGTTCGTCGTGTTCGAGGGCGGGTTGGTGTCCACCGAGGCGGGGATGTAGGTCGGGTCGGTGGTGCTGTTGTCGAGCACGGAGACGTAGGCGAAGATGGGCTGATCGGACGTGAAGCCCACCCAGGCGTCGGAGAGGTCGGCGCTGCCGGAGTTGAAGTAGCCGGTGACGTTGACCGGGCTGAGCACGGCGTACGGCGCGAAGGTCTCGACCTTCGGTGCGCCGATGAGGGCGTTGTTCTTGTCGTACAGCCGCCAGGTCACGGTGGCCGTGGCGTTGTTCGGATTGGCCGCGCCGATGTTCGTGCGGAACGCGGAGCTCGACTTCATCTGAATGAGCACGCCGTTCTTGATGGCCGTGGTGAGGTCGAGACCCTGCACGAACTGTCCCAGGGTGCCGGTGGCCGTCGCCGCGTAGATGCGCGACGTGGCCACGAAGTCGTCGTCGCAGGTGAGGCGGATGCCGCCGATGCCGGTGGCGCTGAAGACCGCCGTGACGACGTCGTCAAGCACCTTCATCGAGCGCTTCGGGACGTTGACGTCCACCGACGCCGCCCCGCTGTTGTTGTTGCCGACGCCGGCCGGGAGAAAGTACGCCTTCACGACGATGTCCTTGGTCGTGGAAGGATTGAAGATGCGGGCGTCCGTGTGAAAGTTGCTCACGGTGCCGGCGATGGAGAGAAAGACCTCTTTTGCAAAGACGTTCGTTGCCAAAACGGACAACGCGAGGATCATCAGGAGTCTTGTTACACGCATGTGGAGCCCCTCCAGTTGGGATGTAACGATTCTAAGTCCGCCGCGAGGATTCGTGTGCCGCAACAACATGTGTTGTCACAAGGAGTTGACTGCGCTCGCTGATCGCTGTTCGCTATTCGCTTATTCGCTTATTCGCTTAATTGCTTATTCGCTGTTCGCCCCCACCGCGAATAAGCGACCAGCGACTAAGCGAATAAGCGACCCACTAGTCCATTCTCACCAGCCCGCGCCGGGTGGCGACGCGGACGGCTTCGGTGCGGGTGGTGACGCCGAGCTTTTCGAAGAGGTGGCCGAGGTGGGTCTTGACGGTGCGCTCGGTGATGCCGAGGTCGCCGGCGATTTCTTTGTTCGTCCGGCCGTCGGCCATGAGGCGGAGCGTCGACAGTTCCCGCGGCGTCAACTGCACCCGCGCCACGCCTTCCGCGAGTTTGGCCGCTGCCGCCGGGGCGAGGTAGGTCTTGCCGGCCAGCACGTCGTGGATGCAGGCCACAAGGGCGTCGGCGGCGATGTCCTTGAGGACGTAGGCCTTCGCGCCGGCGCGTAGGGCGCGGGCGATGTCTTCGTCCGTGTCGTAGGTCGTGAGCACGATGACCCGCGCCTGCGGATCCCGGTCGCGGATGTGGCGCACGGCCTCGACCCCTTCCATGAGCGGCATGCGGAGGTCGAGCAGGGTCACGTCGGGACGGTAGCGCTCGAAGGCCTGGACGCCGGCCAGTCCGTCGGCGGCTTCGGCGACAACCTCGAGGTCGGGCTCCTGGTTGATGATGTTCGCCACGCCCGTACGCAGCAGGGCATGGTCATCGACGACTAAGACACGGGCGCGTTCAGGAGGCATGTTCAAGCGCCGGGATGGAGAATGACCGCGGCTCCCAGGCCAGGATCACTTCCGTGCCCGAGCGGGGTGCGGTGACGATGGTGAGGGAGGCGCCGATGCGGTCGGCGCGCTCGTGCATGCCGGTGAGGCCGAAGCCGACGCCTTCGCGCTCGCGGGCGAAGCCGCGGCCGTCGTCGGAGACCGAGAGGCGGAAGCCGATGGCGCGGACGGCCTCGGCGTGCATGTGGATGCGGCGGGCTCGCGCATGGAGCACGGCGTTGGTCAGGGCCTCCTGGGCGATGCCGGTGATCTCGCGGACGACGCCGGTGCCGAAGGCGGGCAGCTCGCCGATGGTGAGCTCGATGGGGACGTCGGTGGTGCGCTGGGCGAGCTCGATCATGCGCTCCAGCGAGGCCCGCAGGTCGTCGCCGTCTTCGTTCTCGGAGCGGAGGCCGCTGACGGAGCGCCGGGCCTCGGCGAGGTGGGCGCGGGCCAGGTCGGTTGCCCGCTCCGTGGTGGAATGTCAGCGGGAAGGACGCCTTGCCGCCACCCTACGAGCCAGGCAACAAAGGTGCACACAACACCTGGCAGCCACGCGCTGATTACGTGCGTCATGTGGATCCACCGTGATATGTTTTGTTACGAGAAGGGTGCCCCGTGATGGAGGAGCAGCGTAAGCAGCATACTCCTACAGACCCCTGCCTAGGGAAATTTGTCCGACATGTGTAATACGCGGTTAAAGGATTCATCCGGCCATCACCGCACGGACATCCCCAACCCGTACTCTCTCCGTTGCCCGTCTCGTATCGCAAACGTGCGCCAACTTGCGCCGGCTTTGGCTTCGGGACGCGGCCGGGTGCTTCCCCTCGCTCGGCCAC
>CAZYTO010000120.1:0-12131 GCA_964650405.1 uncultured Thermoanaerobaculia bacterium
TCAGGGAGTGCAGATGAAAAAGCGCATCTACAGGATTCTGTAACAGCGGGCGGTGGCAGCGTGCGCGCGCGGCGCGACCCGCTCCGCCTTCTGCTACCCTTCGCGCTCATGCGCTCGCGCCTGCTGCCGCTCCTCCTGCTTGCCGCCCTGCTGCTCGCGACCTCTCCCGGATTTGCCGTCGACATTCATGACACCCGGCTTCTCTCCGATCCGGCGGTCACGACCGACAAGATCGCGTTTGCGTACGCGAACGACCTCTGGGTCGCGAACCTCGACGGCAGCGGGGTGCGGCGGCTGACGTCGCACCCCGGCGTGGAGTCGGGGCCGAAGTTCTCGCCGGACGGGAAGTGGATCGCCTTCACCGGACGGTACGAGGGGAACGCGGACGTCTACGTCGTGTCGTCCGAGGGGGGCGTGCCGCGGCGGCTGACGTGGCACCCGAAGAACGACGTGGCCCTGGGCTTCACCCCCGACAGCGCCAACGTCCTCTTCTCCTCGCCGCGCGACGTCTACACCCTGCGTTACCTGCAGCTCTTCACCGTGCCGGTCAACGGCGGCATGGCCACGAAGCTCCCCATCCCGCATGCGGCCAAGGCGGCGTTTTCGAGCGACGGCAAGAAGATCGTCTACGTCCCGCTCGGCGACGCCTTCAACGAGTGGAAGCACTACCGGGGCGGCCAGAACTCGCACCTGGTCATCTTCGACATGGCCACGTACGCCACCGAGGACGTGCCGCAGCCGGCCGGACGCTGCAACGACACCGACCCGATGTGGGTGGACGGGAAGATCTACTTCCGCTCCGACCGCGACGGGGAGTTCAACCTCTACAGCTTTGATCCGGGCACGAAGAAGGTCACCCGGCTGACGAACCACAGGGACTTTCCGGTGGTCAACGCCACGGGCGGCGCGGGGAAGGTCATCTACGAGCAGGCCGGCTACCTGCACCTGCTCGACGTGAAGAGCGGCAGCGACGCGCGGCTGAAGGTGGGCGTGGCCGCGGACCTGGTGGAGACGCTGCCGCGGTTCGTGAAGGGCAAGAAGTACATCCGCAACGCGGCGGTCTCGCCGTCGGGTGCGCGCGCCGCGTTCGAGTACCGCGGCGAGATCTTTACCGTGCCGCGCGAGAAGGGCGACGAGCGCAACCTGACCAACACCCAGGCCGCGAACGACCGCTCGCCGGTGTGGTCGCCGGACGGCAAGTCCATCGCCTGGTTCTCCGACCGCAGCGGCGAGTACAAGCTCTACATCGGAGACCAGGACGGGAGGGCGACGCCGCGCGAGATCAAGGTCGACGGCGCAGGCTTCTACGACGATCCGAAGTGGTCGCCCGACAGCAGGAAGATCAGCTTCGCCGACAACTCCCGCTCCATCTACGTCCTGGACGTGGCCAGCGGCGCGGCGGAGAAGGTGTCGAGCGACGTCCTCTACGGCCCGGTGCGCGTGCTGAATCACTCCTGGTCGCCCGACTCGCAGTGGCTGGCCTATACCCGCAACACGCCGACGTACATGAACCGGATCTGGCTCTACAACGTCAGCGAGAAGAAGTCGTATCCGCTCACCGATCCCTACACCGACGCCGGCCAGCCGGTGTTCGACGCCAACGGCAAGTACCTCTACTTCTTCGCCTCCACCGACGCCGGACCGGTGGCCGACTGGTTCGCGCAGTCGAACAACGACCTCCGCTTCACCCGGGCCATCTACCTGGCCGTGCTGCCGAAGGGCGTCGTCTCGCCGCTGGCCAAGGAGAGCGACGAGGAGTCGGTGAAGAAGGCCGACGAGGGAGACGACAAGGCCAAGGCTTCCGACGACAAGGCGAAGGCTGCGGACGACAAGTCGAAGGGGACGGACGACAAGAAGGGCGCCAAGGCGGCCACTCCGAAGGTGGCCATCGACTTCGACGGCCTCACGCAGCGCATCGTGGCCCTGCCGCTGAAGGCCGGACCGTACGATTCACTGCAGGCAGGCAAGACCGGCCAGATCTTCTACCTGAAGACGACGGCCTTCATCACCAACGGCCCCGACGAGCAGGCCCTGCAGCGTTTCGACCTGGACAAGCGCAAGGAAGAGACGCTGCTGGACGGCGTGAGCGACTACGCGATCTCCGCCGACAACAAGCGGATCCTCCTCGACAAGGGCGGCGCCTGGTCGCTCGTCGACGCCGGCGACAAGCTCGATCCGGCCAAGTTCCGCCTCGCCACCGACCGCCTGATGGTCAAGATCGATCCGCACGCGGAATGGCGGCAGATCTACGAGGAGGCGTGGCGGATCAACCGCGACTACTTCTACGACCCGAAGATGCACGGCGCCGACTGGCAGGCCATGAAAGCGAAGTACGAGGTCTTCCTCCCCGACCTGGCCGTGCGGCAGGACCTCAACCGGGTGATGATGTGGCTGCACTCCGAGTTGTCCGTCGGGCATCACCGCCTCAGCGGCGGCGACTCGCTGGCCGACACGGACTCGATCCCGGGCGGCCTGCTCGGCGCCGATTACAAGGTGGAGAACGGCCGCTACCGGTTCGCCAAGGTCTACGGCGGCCTCAATTGGAATCCCGACCTCCGCTCGCCCCTCACCGAGCCGGGCGTCGACGTGAAGGCTGGGGAGTACCTGTTGGCCGTCGAAGGCAAGGACCTGAAGGCTCCCGAGGATCTCTATAGCCGCTTCGAGCAGACGGCGGGGCACATCGTCGAGCTGACCGTGGGGCCGAACGCCGACGGCAGCAGCTCGCGCGTGGTGAAGGTCGTGCCGGTCGAGGACGAGACGCCGCTGCGCAACCGCGACTGGGTGGAAGGCAACCTGCGCAAGGTCACCGAGGCCACGAACGGGCGCGTGGCCTACGTCTACGTGCCGAACACTGCCGGCTCGGGCTACGTCTACTTCAAGCGCTACTTCTTCCCGCAGGCCGACCGCGAGGCCATCATCGTGGACGAGCGGCACAACGGCGGCGGCGCGGTGGCCGATTACTACATCGACATCCTCCGCCGTCCCATGATCAGCCACTGGGCCATGCGCTACGGCGGCGATCTGAGGACGCCCCTGACCTCGATCCAGGGTCCGAAGGTGATGATCGCCGACGAGACGGCCGGGTCGGGCGGCGACCTCCTGCCGTGGATGTTCCGCAAGCTGAAGCTCGGCACGCTGGTCGGACGCCGTACCTGGGGCGGTCTGGTCGGCATCCTCGGCTTCCCCGAGCTGATGGACGGCGGCAACATCACCGCACCGAACCTCGGCATCTGGACGTCCGACGGTTTCGTGGTGGAGAACGAAGGCGTGCCGCCCGACGTGGACGTCGAACAGACGCCGGCGGACGTCATCGCCGGCCGTGATCCGCAACTGGAGAAGGCCATCGCCATCGTCATGAAAGAGCTGGCGGATCACCCGCCGCAGAAGGACGTCCGCCCGCCGTTCCCCGTACGCGCGCCGAGCGCGAGCCACTGAGAGATCCGATTTGAATGACCCATTGAAACGACCCGTGGCAAGACGATTGCGAGCCCCGTTGCGGGCCGCATCGATGTGGTTGACCGCGTCCCTTCCGTTCGCGACGGCCCTGCTCGCCGCGCCCACGGCGCACCTGCGCTCTCCGCAGGAGGCGATGGCCCGCGAGCTGATGGCCAACTTCACCGTGGGCCGCTTCGAGGCAGCCTCACGCGACTTCGACGCCACCATGCGGTCCGTGGCGCCGCCGAAGCAGTTGGCGGACATCAAGCAGGAGCTCGACGCGAACTACGGCCGCTTCCGTGGCATCACCGAAGCGCGCCTCAGCGCGCAGCACGGCCTGAAGGTGGTCGACCTCATCACCGAGTACGAGAGGGGCTCCATCGACGTGCGCGTCGAGTTCGACGCTTTCAACCTGATCGGCACCGTGACGTTCAATCCCATCATCGAAGTCGATCCCGAGCTGGAGAAGTCGGCCCGGGAGCTCTTCGACAACTTCAATGCCGGCCGGTACGACCAGGTAGGCAGGAATTTCGACGGCGCCATGCAGAACCAGCTCCCGCCGCCGGTCCTGGCCGACCTGGCCCGCCAGTTGGCCCTGGCGTACGGCGCGTTCCATTCCGTCACCGGGATCCATCAGCACGCGGAGAAACAGTTCCGTGTCCTGGAGCTGACCGCGGCGTATGACAACGGTCCGGCCATCGTGCGCATCGTCTTCGCCATCAACGGACGGGTGACGGGGATGAAGATCACGCCGGTGAAGCACGACCCGTAGCGCCGGCCGCCGGGTGTTCAATCGCTCCGAGCCGGCGCTCGATGGAGAGGAAGCCGTATACAACCTCCCCACGGTCCGTTCACCGTTTCGCGCTTCGGTCTTCGTCCACAACGTACCGATCCCGACTTCAGTGGCGCGCTGCGTGTGTCGATTCTGTTTCGTGTCGAGACACTGAATTTCCAACAATCCGTTGCGCGGATACGGCGCGACAGCAGCCGATGCAGCCGCGGAACGGCTGGTCCGAGAGCGGCGGCGGTGGCATGACCGGCCCGTCCATTGCAGAACGCGACCGCGCATGCTGCCGCGGTGCGCGACCTCGCGGAAGAGGTGCGCCGAACCTCCCCGCGAAGGGAAGCGGTGGCTTTCGCGAATGTCCATAGGTCCCTGACCACCGGCTGCTGACCGCGAACCGCTTAACGCTAGAATCCTGTGATCCGAACGATTACTGCAACCCGGTACGTCACGCCGTTGCGCGAGGGAGGCTCGCTGCCGGCCATCGTCGAAGGAGACGACGACGGCACCTATGTGCTGAAGTTCCGCGGGGCGGGACAGGGGCCGCGGGCCCTGATCGCGGAGCTGGTGGCCGGAGAGATCGGCCGTTACCTCGGGCTGCGCGTGCCGGAGATCGTGCTGATCTACCTCGATCCGCGCATGGCCAAGACGGAGCCCGATCCGGAGATCCAGGACCTGCTTCGGGCCAGCGAGGGGCTGAACCTGGCGCTCGACTACCTGCCGGGCTCGATCTCGTTTGATCCGGTCGCCGACGTGAATGCCGACGCCCGGCTGGCCTCGGCCATCGTCTGGTTCGACGCACTGGTCACGAACGTCGACCGCACGCCGCGCAACACGAACCTGCTGGTCTGGCACCGTGACCTGTGGCTCATCGACCACGGCGCCGCGCTGTACTTTCAGCACAATTGGGAGAGCGGGACGATCGCCCGGGCCGGCGCGCCGTTCGCGGCCATCCGGGAGCACGTGCTCCTGCCCCGGGCCAGCGCCCTGGCGGAGGTCGACGCCGAGCTGGCGCCTATGTTGACGGGGGACGCGCTCGACTCCATCGTGCAGCTCATCCCGGGCTCGTGGCTCTACGACGTCGAGCTCTTCGCCACGCCCAACGATCATCGCGCCGCCTACCGCGACTGGCTGCTGCAGCGGCTGGAAGCACCGCGCCGATGGGTGGAGGAGGCCGCGCGTGCGCGAACGCTACTCGTTTGATTACGCCGTCGTGCGCGTCGTCCCCCGCGTGGAGCGCGGCGAGTTCGTCAACGCCGGGGTGATCGTCTTCTGTCCCACCGAGAGCTACCTGGCCGCGAAGGTGGCCGTTCCCCGCGACCGCCTCCTGGCCCTCGATCCGGCCATCGACCTCGAGCTCATCGCCGCGCACCTCGACGTCATCCCCCGCGTCTGCCGCGGCGGGAAGGACGCCGGCCCGATCGGCGAGCTCCCCCAGCGCGCCCGCTTCCACTGGCTCGTCGCCCCCCGCAGCACCATCATCCAGGTGTCCCCGGTGCACGCCGGCGTGGAGGCCGACCTCGACGCGGCGCTGGATTCGCTGTACGCAAAGCTGGTGAGCCAACGACATGCACCGCGGTCATGAAATGGGCGGCCCGGCGGAGGGAGGAGAGCGGTCGCTGGATCGTGTCCGCATGCGTGTCGTCAGCACCGCGGACGGCGGCGAGGTCAACTCCGGGACGCTCTTTCAGTTTTGCGAAGCGGACGGCGTGATCTCCGCCGCATACGCGGGCGGCTCCATTCGCACCGGCTACCTGGTCGGACTTCGATCGGGCAGCTCCGTGGAGTTCCGGTACGCGCAGGTCGACGAGGCCGGCCGCATCGACGGTGGCCGGTCGACCTGCGAGCTGACGGTGCTCGACGACGGCCGATTCCGGCTGACGGAGCACTTCCACTGGGAGTCGCGCGAAGGGAGCGGCACGAACGTCTTCGAAGAGGTGCGAACGTAGTTCCAGGCGCAAGGGTGCCGGCACTCCCGTCGTGAACCCCGCCAACCGTAACCCGCCACACCGCCTTCCGGAATTCGCCGCCCCTCGGTCATACTTCCACTCTCGAACATGACCGCCACCCCCATCACCTCCTCGAAGTCGAAGGAAATCACCGTCGCCTATCTCGGCGAGCTGCTGTTCAACGCGGGGTTCGTCGACGAGAAGCAGAAGGCCGAGATCGAGCACACCGACCGGCAGTTCCGGCAGTCGCAGGCCCGCGGCGCCAAGACGCGATCGGACGAGGAGCAGAGCCCGTTCAAGGCCCTGGCGGCCATGAACCTGACCGACGCCAGCGGCAGCGGCACGCGGATCGACGACTTCCTCCTGGCCCGCCTCATCGCCGAGGATGCCCGCCTGCCCTTCTTCAAGATCGACACGCTCAAGCTCGACGTGGAGATGATCGAGTCGAAGATCTCCCGCCCCTTCGCCCGCAAGAACAAGCTCGTGCCGGTGGCCGTCCGGGACGGGAAGCTCATCGTCTCCGTCGTCAATCCGTTCGACACCGTCGCCCTGGACACCTATCACCAGATGGTGAAGCAGGACATCCACGTGGTCGTCTCCGCCGAGAGCGACATCATGGGTGTCATCAACGAGCAGTACGGGTTCCGGGCCTCGGTGACGAAGGCGGAGCGGGATCTCGGCCGCGGGACGATCGACCTCTCCAACCTCGAGCAGTATGTCAAGCTCAAGTCGGGCGCGGAGATCGAGGCCAGCGACGCCCACATCGTCAACGCCGTCGACTTCCTTCTGCAGCACGCCTACGACTCGCGAGCCTCGGATATCCACATCGAGCCGAAGCGCGAGCAGGCCATGATCCGCTTCCGCATCGACGGCGTGCTTCACGAGATCCAGCGCGTGCCCCGCCTGGTCAACCTGGCCATCACCTCGCGCCTCAAGACGATGTGCCGCATGGACATCGCCGAGAAGCGCCGCCCCCAGGACGGCCGCATCAAGACCGAGCGGGAAGGGAAGGAGATCGAGCTCCGCGTCTCCACCCTCCCCACCGCCTTCGGCGAGAAGCTGGTCATGCGTATCTTCGATCCCGACGTCCTCCTGCGCGATCTGTCGGGCCTCGGCTTCTACGAGGACGAGCTGAAGACCTTCGACGACTGGATCAACCGCCCCCACGGCATCATCCTCGTCACCGGACCGACCGGCTCGGGCAAGACGGTCACGCTCTACTCCGCCCTCAAGTCGCTCTCCTCGCCGGAGATCAACATCACCACCATCGAGGACCCGATCGAGATGGTGCACGAGGACTTCAACCAGACCTCGGTGCAGTCGAAGATCGGGATCACGTTCCCGGCGGCGTTGCGCACCATCCTCCGGCAGGATCCCGACATCATCATGGTCGGCGAGATCCGCGACGACGAGACGGCCCAGAACGCCGTGCAGGCCGCGCTCACCGGCCATCTCGTCTTTTCCACGCTCCACACCAACGATTCCGCCACGTCGGTCACGCGCCTCATCGACCTCGGCATCCAGCCGTTCCTCATTTCCTCGACGCTCATCGGGGCCATGGCCCAGCGCCTGCTGCGCAAGATCTGCGACGACTGCAAGCGCAATCGGCCGCTGACGGTGGAAGAGGCGGGGATGCTCAACCTCCAGGCCCCGCCGGGCAAGCGCATCATCGTGAAGGAAGGCGCCGGCTGTATCCGCTGCCGCAACACCGGCTACTTCGGCCGCACCGGCATCTTCGAGATCCTTCCCATCGACAACGCCATCCGCGACCTCATCGACCGCTCCGAGGACTTCCTGAAGATCAAAGACATGGCCATCAAGCGCGGCATGCGCACGCTGCGGCAGAGCGCCCTGCGCAAACTCGCCGAGGGAACGACGAGTTTCGAGGAAGTAGTGCGCGTGACGGGGATCTGAAGAAGGCTGAAAGGCGGAAAGGTTGGAAGGCTGAAAGAGCCCTCTACTTCGTGGCGGCGTCCTTCGGCCAGCCCCCGCCGAGGAAGGTCTCGATGGCGGGGAACACGATCTCCGGCTGTTCGGCGTGTGGGAAATGGGCGGTGTGCGGAAGGCGGAGGATGCGCGCGTCCGGCAACGACGTGACCCACTCCCCGACCATGGCCATGGGAATGGCGTCTTCTTCGCCGTGGATGACGAGGGTGGGCGCCTTCACGCGCGCGAGGTCTTTCGTCCAGTTCCAGTCGCCGAGCGATCCGAACGTGGCCGGATTGGTTTTCGTCATGCCGTAGCGAAGCGCGTCGGGCGGGCCGCCGCACATGTCAGACTTGACGACGCTGACCGGCACCGACTTCGCCACTCTCGGCGGCGTCATGATCGACCAATACTCCCGGCAGACCTTCGTCATGTCTGAAGTCGTCTGGATCGAGGCCTGCAGCTCGCCGGCGCGCTTGCGCTGCTCGGGCTCAATTCGCTGGCCGAGGTTGGCGCCGAACTCCTCGAAGAACTTGCCCTTGCGGGGCGGGATGGGCGCGAGGAAGACCATGCGCTCGACGTGCTCCGGATGGCGGATGGCATACAGCGCGGCGATGGCGGGACCGAACGAGTGCGCCACGAGTGTGACCTTGTCCAGCCCGAGAGCCTGCCGCAGCGCCTCGAGGTCCGCCACGTGATGGTCGATGGTGAGGAGAGCAGGATCGGCCGGCAGCGTTGACCGGCCGCCGCCGCGCTGGTCGTAGTAGATGACGCGGTGATGCTTCTCCAGCGGGACGAGGTCAGCTTCGAGCGTCAGGTGATCCATGCCCGGCCCGCCATGGACGACGATCACCGGCGCGCCCTTCCCCACCTCGGTGTACCAGATGCGGACGCCGTCCCCGCCGTCGACGAAGTGCTCGGTCTGCAACCGGGTGGCGGCGGCGGCGAAGAGGAGTACGACCAGCAGTTTCCGCATGCCGCGATTATCGTCGTACCCAAGCCTTCCGCACCACACAGTGAGAGCGGTCATCTCGTTTATCGGTGTTTGGACGAGGGCGGGCACGCTTGAAGACGGAACCGACCATCGCCGGTACCAAGGTCACAGTTCGGTGTTCTACAATCCTTGCGTCTGGCCGCTGACGGCAGCCCGCGGTGATCGCAAAGCCTGCTCCTCGGTGCTCAGGTGAAGCCGCCCCGAGGGAAGGAGCGAGGTCATGACGACGATATCCATCGAAGAGGCCCAGGCGAAGCTGGTTGATTTGATTCATCGCCTGCACTCGGGCGACGAGGTGGTGATCACAGAGAACGATCGGCCGGTGGCTCGGCTCGTGCCCACTACAACCGAACGGCTGCGGAAGCCCCGCCAGCCTGGACTGCTCCGGGGATCGGTGGTGTACATGGCCCCGGACTTTGACGCGCCCCTGGAGGATTTCGGGGACTACATGGAATGAGAGTGCTGCTGGATACTCATGCCGTGCTCGGTGGGTGGATCAGGACAGTCTGCTGAGCAGACCATCTCATGCCGCGATTGCCGACCCGGTCAACGAGCTTCTCGTCAGTGCCGCGACGGTTTGGGAGATCGCCATCAAACTGGGGCTGGGAAAGCTCTCGCTGTCGATGCCATATCGGCTGTGGATGAACCAGGCGCTGGCTGGTCTGCAAGCGTCGCTTCTCCCCATCACGGTCGATTATGCCGAGAGACAGGCTGAGCTTCCAAGCCACCACCGGGACCCGTTCGACCGGCTACTCATCGCTCAAGCGCTCGTCGAGGAAGTACCCGTTGTCAGCGCTGATACCACCTTCGAGCAATACGGAGTCGTCCGGATCTGGTGATGGGGCAAGCTTCGTCTGCAGATCAGCATGCGGCCAGCGGCAGCGTGACCTCGAACACGCACCCCCGCGGCGCGTTCGGCTTGAGCGTGATCGTGCCGCCGTGGGCTTCGATCACGCGCTTGCAGATGCTCAGGCCGAGGCCGTAGCCGGCCGGAGACTTCGTGCGGGAGCGGTTCACGCGGAAGAAGGGCTCGAAGATCGTGGCCCGGTCTTCGGGAGGGACGCCCGGGCCGTCGTCGGTGACGGTGAGCACGACCGTCGATTCGTCGCACGCCGCGGCGACTTCGACGGGGCGGCTGTCGGGGAGCGAGTACTTGACGGCGTTCTCCAGGAGGTTGCGCAGGACGGTGCGGATCTTCTCGCCGTCGGCGGCTACCGGGATCTGGCGTGGAAGCGAGACGACGCGGACGCCGGGCGCCTGGTCCTGGAAGCCGGCGGCGACGTCCCGAAGGATCGCGGCCAGGTCCTGCCGCTCCGTGCGCAGGCCGCGGCCGTCGCGCAGGCGCTCCAGCTCCAGCAGCTCCGCGATCATCGCCTCCATCTCGGCGAGGTCCGCCACCATGTTGTTCCGGTCCTGTCCCTCCGGAAGCAGCTCCACGGCCACGCGCATGCGGGTGATGGGGGAGCGGAGCTCGTGGCTGACGTCGAGCAGGAGCTGATCGCGGGCGCGGATCATCTCCCGGACACGCGCCACCATCTCGTTGAAGCCGTTCGTGAGCGCTCCGAACTCGTCCGGCGTGGCCGCGGGGAGGATGGTGTCGAGCTGGCCGGCGCTCAGCCGCGCCACGCCGTCGCCGAGGACGCGCAATGGCTGGAGCATCCGCCGGATCACCAGGTGCGTCACGACGATCGTGGCCGTCATGATGGCCAGCGTGGCGAGCAGCAGCATGTGGTGCGCAAAGAGCGTCTTCCGTCGGAACTTCCAGTGAAAGACGTACGTGCCGCCGTTCGGCGCCGAGGCGATGTAGTAGCCCGTGCCACCGAGGGCCCAGTGGTTCTCATAGGTCCGGGCCTCGGCGGCGGTAGGCAGCCAGGAAGCGGTGGACCAATTGCCGTCCGGCCCGTCGTAGCGCACGTCGAAGTCGAGCGATTCCGCCATGCGCCGCGCCTCGGCCAGGCTCGGCTGGGTCGCGGCCACTCTCCGCACGTAGTCGCTGAGGGCGGTCTCGATGGAGTGGTTGAGGCCCGGCAGGATGAATCCGATGAAGAAGACGGTCACGACCGTCATCAGGCTGACGGCCATGACCAGCATGATGGCCACGAGCTTGCCAAAGACCGACCGGTGCCACGCGCCGCGCTTACTCAGGGCTGCCCCCGATGAACGTGTAGCCCGCGCCACGGACGGTGCGGATGAACGACGGCCGCTTGGCGTCGTCGCCGAGCTTCTGGCGCAGCCGGCTCACCAGCACGTCGATGGAGCGGTCGTACGCATCCCAGTCGACGCCGCGCGTCTCGTCCATGATGCGCTCGCGGCTGAGGACGCGGCCGCGGTTGCGGACGAGGAGGCCCAGCAGCTCGAGCTCCGCACCGGTCAGCTCCAGCTCCGCTCCATGCAGGCGCGCCGAGCGGGTCGTCCAGTTCACTTCCACCGGCCCGGCCCGGAGCACGTCCGGCGCTTCCTCCGGCCTCCCGCGGCGCAGCACGGCCTGGATGCGCGCCACGAGCTCGCGCGGCTCGAACGGTTTGGGCAGGTAATCGTCGGCGCCCAGCTCCAGGCCGACGATGCGGTCCGTCACCTCACCCCGCGCAGTGAGCATGATGATCGGGATGCGGCTGCTCTCGCGCACTTTGCGGCAGAGGGCGAATCCGTCCATCTCCGGCAGCATGACGTCGAGGATGAGAATGTCGGCCGCTCCACTTCTCAACGCCCGCAATCCCGCGTCGGGGTGCGTCGCCGTCGTCACGGCGAAGTTGAAGCGCCTCAGGTACTCCGCGAGGAGCGTGTTCAGGCGCTCGTCGTCGTCGATGATCAGAACGTGGCTTAGCACGACACGGCTCCCGAGTTTCGTAGCGCCATGGTCGCCGGGCGCCGGTCGCCGGAGGCTCGCGGACGCTGCCAGTGCGCACCGTGCATGCGATGCGATGAAGCACCAGGAGGAAACCCTCTCCCACCGGGAAAGGGTCGCCGCGGAACCGTCATCACCCTGGCCTGAAACATTGCCCACAAACCAGACGACGAGCGGAGGTGTGGGTGAGAGCTATTT
>CAZYTO010000120.1:12141-15750 GCA_964650405.1 uncultured Thermoanaerobaculia bacterium
GGGGTGAGGGGTCAAGGCGTTCTGTGACGGTTCCGCCTGCGGCCGCTCCATTGCGGTGTTGCGTTGGTTCAACAACATGTGTGTCACCCGAACGAAGTAACCCCTCACCCCGGCACTTCCGCGCTGGCTGCTCCGAAGCCGATTCACGGTCTTCAGAATTGCGCGCTCCAGTGCCGACCCTCTCCCGTGGGGAGAGGGTGGCGCCGGCTTGTGCCGCCGGTGTCCGCTGCGCCCGAGCTTCGCTCACCCACGCCATCTCGTTGTCCGTTGCTCGTTGTTCGTAGTCGTTGTCCCGGGTCTCGGGTCTCGGCCCGTCACCTGTTACCCGTTACCCGCGGTCACCGTAACCGCAATGCCACCATCGGCGGCAGGAGCGAGGCCTTGCGCGCCGGAACGACGCCGAATCCGAGTCCTGCGATCAGCACCATTAGCATCGTCCCCAGCAGTGCCTCCACGGGCACGGCCAGGGTCCATTTCGTCGCCAGAACTACCGTCACCGCCGCCATTCCGCCGAGGGCGAGGCCGGCCAGCCAGCCCGTGCCGGCAATCAGTGTAGCTTCCACGAGAAAGCCGGTGAGGACGTCGCGCGGCGTGGCCCCGACGGCCATGCGCAGCCCGATCTCGTCTGTCCGCTCCTTCACCGACATCATCATGAAGGCCAGGATGCCGGTGCCACCGACGAGGAGGGCCATCCCTCCCAGGCCGGTGGCGAAGGTGGTGAGCGATTCGGCGGCCTGCTTCTGCATGGCCAGGAACTTCGACGTGCTCTGGATGGCGAAGTCGTTCCGGCCGTGCCGCTCCCGCACCAGCGACGTGATCTCCGTCCGCGCCTCGGCCATCTTCTTCGGGTCGTTGACGCGGACGAACACGCTGGTGAGCCAGGTGGTGTTGATCACGCGGCGAAGGGCCGTGCGGATGGGCACGAGGATCTGGTTGTCTTCGTCCGAGCCGTCGGGCAATACGCCTTTCGCCTCCAGTACGCCGATGACCTCGAAGATCACGCCACGGACGCGGATCTCCTTCCCGACTCCATCGCCGCCGTCGAAGAGCGCCGTGGCCACCTGCGCGCCGAGGACGGCCACGCGGCGCGCCTGCCGGTCGTCGTCGTCGTCGAAGAAGCGGCCCGCCTGCACGCGGAAGTTGCGGATGACCGGGAACGCCGGCGACGTGCCCAGGACCTTCGTGGCCGTGGTGTTGTTGCCGGCCTTCGCGCGTACCTGCCGCTCGGCTCCCGGCGCGGCCGCGGCCACGCAGGGGAGGGTGGCGATGGCCAGGGAGTCGTCCGGCTTCAGGGTCGTGACTGTCCCGCGGATCGTGGCCCGCGAGGCGAGCCGCTCCACCTGTGCCGGGCGGACCACGATGAGGTTCGTGCCGATGGCCGCCGTCTTTTCGGCCACCTGCTGCTGCGCGCCGGCGCCGATGGCGGCGGTGAGGAGCACCGCCGCCACGCCGATGGAGACGCTGGAGAGCGCCAGCGCGGCCCGCATCCGGTGGGCGAAGAGGATGCGGAACGAGGCGCGGATGATGCGGGCCAGTTTCATCGCAGTGCGACCGCCGGATCGAGCCGGGCCGCGCGCCGGGCCGGCAGCACTCCGGCAAGAATCCCGGTCACCGTGGAGACCACGATCCCGAGCAGCACGACCTGCCAGGTGAAGATGCCGCCGAGCTGGAAGCGGAGAGCGAAGTACCGCGCGGCGAAGAGGCCGAGCACGATGCCGAGGATTCCCCCGCCGACGATGGTCGTGGCCGTCTCCACGATGAACTGCAGTTGCACGTCCTCGATGCGGGCTCCGACCGCGCGGCGCAGTCCGATCTCTCCGATGCGCTCGCTCACCGAGGACAGCATCAGCGTCGCCGCCACGATCGCCGCCACCAGCATGGCGATCCCGGCGCCCATGGGCAGGTAGAGATCCAGTACCCGCTTCACCTTTCCGATCATCTTCTGCACCGCCACGGTCGACATGAGATGGAAGTCGTCGGGGCGTCCCTTGGCGATGGCGTGGCGCTCCCGCAGGAGCCGGGTCAGTTCGGCGGTGGCGCCCGGCACCTGGGCGGGGTTCTTCACCAGCAGCTTCGCGGCCATGATCGTGTCGACGTTCAGCAGGCGGCGCTGCAACGTCGAGATGGGGACGACGATCTCGGCATCGCGGTCCATGCCGTGGACGTCGGTGCCGAAGCGCTCCAGTACACCGATGATGCGGAACGGCACGTTGCCGATCTGGATCTCGCGATCGAGCGGATCGGCGGTGCCGAAGAGCTTCAGCGCGGTGTTCTCGCCGACGAGGGCCACGCGCTCGGACGAGCGTACCGCCGCCGCGTCGAAGTACGTGCCGCGGGAGACCGTCCGCTGCCACACCCGCTCCGAGCGCTCCGACTGGCCGAGCACGCGCGCCGTGGCCGTGGCGTCGCCGCTGCGGATGGACGTATCCGAGGGCATGGTCTGCTGCACGTCCCAGAGCTCGACGTCCGGCACGGCGCCGGCCACGGCCTCGATGTCGTCGATGGTCAGGCGGGCGGCATTCGCGTTCGGGCCGCCCATGATGTTCGTACCGCCGGCCATGATGAGCACCGCCGACCCGCCGAAGATCTGGTTCATGGTGGTCATGATCTTGCGCTCCGCTCCCTTGCCGACGGAGACCACGAAGGTCAGTGCGGCGGAGCCGATGATCGTGCCGAGCATGATGAACGCCGTGCGCAGCTTGTAGCGGCCGACTGCGCGGATGCTGTGCTGAATGAGTCTCGTGTTCATCGGGATGCCTCGCTGGTCGCTGCCGGCCGCTCGCCGCTCGCTGCCCGCCGCCCGCTGTCCGCGGCTTGTGTCTCGGTCATCGTCTCGTCCGAAACGATTTGGCCCTCTTCGATGCGGGCGATGCGGCGGGCGTGCTCGGCCATGGCCGGGTCGTGGGTGACGATGACGATGGTCCGGCCGCGCCGGTTCAGCTCGCGCAGGATGGACATCACTTCCAGCGCGGCGCGGGCGTCGAGGTTGCCGGTGGGCTCGTCGGCCAGCACGATGTCCGGCTCGTTGACCAGGGCGCGGGCGATGGCCACGCGCTGCTGCTGCCCGCCGGAGAGCTCGGACGGGGTGTGGTACATCCGGTCGCCGAGGCCGACGGTCTCCAGGGCCGTCCGTCCCAGTCCGGCGATCATGGTGCGGTCCGAGTAGAGGAGCGGCAGTTCCACGTTCTCCAGCGCGCTGGTGCGGGGCAGCAGGTGAAAGGACTGGAAGACGAAGCCGACGCGCCGGTTGCGGAAGCGGGCCTGGGCCCGGATGTCGAGCTTCGTCACATCCTCTCCGTCGAAGAGATAACGGCCGCTCGTGGGCTGATCGAGCAGTCCGAGGATGCTCATCAGGGTCGACTTGCCGGAGCCGGAGGAGCCGACGATGGCCACGAACTCGCCGCGCTCGATGCGCAGCGACACGCCTTTCAGCGCGTGGACCAGCTCTCCTCCCTCTCCGCCGGGACTGGGGTAGTTCCTGGTGATGTCCTGTAGTTCGATCATGGGTTCCTCGCTTATTCGCTTATTCGCTTATTCGCTGTTTCGCTTTTTCTCTTAGTCGCTTATTTGCTTAGTCGCTTTATGGCTTAATCTTTTAATCCCCTTTCT
>CAZYTO010000121.1:0-15739 GCA_964650405.1 uncultured Thermoanaerobaculia bacterium
GGCGGTTCGAACAGTAGCTTGATCGCTCAGCAGCGTATCGAGGATCTGTCGGCGGGCTCGGTGGTCGACCGAAATGGTGGGGCAGTAGGGCTCGAGTATTCCGGGCTCAACGCATTTATAGTTAGCGGTGAGATTACCGCCCACGAAACGGTACACTTCTGGGTTCATGATGGCGGCGCCGATGGTAACGGGCATTGCCTCGCCAACCGCTGGCAGCACGACGGGCTTAATTGCCTCATGCATGAGCCATACGCTGGAGCGGGTTTGGCCGACGGACTTGTCGATCTGCATTATGAGTCCAACGGTGCTGACAGTGAGTACATCACCATCCGTCGTGCCGCCGATCCGGTCTCTCAACACTGAGGAGTGCGTCGATGAAACGAATTGCAGTCGCCATCTTCCTGCTCGCACAAGTTGCATCGCTCGGCGTTCGTGCTGCTCAACCACTGGTCGCGACGCTCGAACTGGTGCCGGACTCGGCCCTCCCGGGCACGCCCGTCGCATTTCGAATCACCTTTCTCAACCCTGCGGATACGCCTCAGACAGTGGTGAATGGTGTCTCCTTGAACGTCGATTCCTCGGCGGGCACTTTTACAGCTAAAGCGGTTGACCGTAGAACGATCACGGAGTTGCCGGCGGGCCAGATGACCAAGTGCCATTCCGTCAACTGTTTGATCGTTCCAGCGCACAGCCAGCGGGAACTGTATATCGACGTCGATTCGGGAAGGGGGAACGACTTCTTCAACGATTCCCGTCTCTCTGTCCCGGGCACTTATGATCTCCGCTTGACACTATTTACACAGGACGGTACGCCCACCGCAGTACCCATCACTACCAACGTGGCGCGCCTCACCATCCGGCAGCCGAGTGGGAGTGACGCGGATGCGTGGCAGTTTCTGAAGCAGGTAGCCGGTGGTCACAGCTGGACGTTCGACGACTGGGCCGCCCACGGAGCACTCGTTGCGAACGACTTGACCGCGAAGTACCCGACGTCGGCATACGCAGCGTGGTTTGCACTTCTGGTGAACGTGCCGACGCTTGATGCACGATTGGCGCGTATCGACGCGGCTTTGGCGCTCACGCCGCCCGCAAGCCTCCGCGATGATCTCCTTTTGGCTAGAGCATGGGCCCTTGACATGGCGAGCGAGCACGCGTTGCTGTCGGATCGAAACGTTGACCAGTGTCTCTCATACGCCGACATGGCGCGGGCGGCATACACTACGCTGCAACAGCAGGCGAGTTCGCAAATGATGAAGCAACGCGCCGCCGAGGGCCTGACTCACATCAACACCCGGACGATGGCACAAGAGACGCTTGCCATGTACGCGCGTTCTGATCCCCCCGCACCGGGGCAGCTACAGCCGAAGGTTGAGTGTGTCACTGGCGGTAGCGGGAGTGGGTTCACCGCGCGCTTTGGCTATACGAATCCAAATAAGGCAACCAAGGTCATCCAGGTTGGAGACCTGAATCAAGTAACGCCGGCGCCGCATGACCAGGGCCAACCGCGAGTCTTCGCGGCCGGCGCCAAGTCAGGTGTATTCACAGCACGCAGTCCCGGTGGCCAATTGATCTGGCACCTCGATGGCGGCAAGGCCGTGGCGAGCGCAGACTTTCCGGTGAGATGTTCTGCCATTACGCCGTAAAGCATGCCGAACACTGGTTCCAGCGTAATCGCAACTGCATGACGGGTAACTTTCGTTGCGACGGCCCAAGGTTGCTCGTCCGGATCGGCGCGCTAAATGGCTGCACGGTGTATTACGACGTCGGCGCCTTCGCTTTAGTCGTCGCACCGGGCGGCGATCGGTTTCGCGTCCGGGTAGACGGTGCTGAAGTTTCTTTGACCTTCATCCCACCGGTCGTGGATCTGGACTTCATTGCAGCCCGACGTCGGCCGTGACGACGGAGCCGGGATCCTTGTACCAAGGCACTTCCCGCTCGCCGCCCGCGGCAGTCCAGGACACGGCCGCGACAGCAGCGCACACGAAGATGAGGGTCATCGCCCGCAGTCGCATGGATGCCTCCCGAGAACAGTATAGACACGACCGGCGACGGTGGCGGTTCTTCGCCATCACCTCGTTCGTCGTTGATTTCAGCATTCTTTCATGAAGTGAAAAGGGCCCAACACCCGGGTGTCACGGGCAAACACCCGCGAGTCACCCTCTCCGCTGCAGCACCTCGGCAGTCTGCGCGTCCTCGAGGACGGGAAGGATCTCCAGGTACATCAGGTCGCTCCACTGCAGGGCGAGCTCGGCCAGGGCCTGGGCGTCAATCGTGCCCGGCGACCCTCCTCTTTGCCGAGGCCGGCGTCGACGTCTCCTCCTCGACGGCTCCGATGTCGCACCGGCCGTTGAACGGGCGGGGCTGGCCGCGCTGGTCGGTGAGCAGCGTCTGGCCGGAGAGTCCGGCGCAGCCGGCGGGATTGCCGTCGTCGATGGCCAAACTGCCTTTGAAGGGGACGTGCGTCAGGGTCGGGCCGCCGTTGTCGGCGAGGCCGCTCAGCATCGGCGAGACGACAACGCGGTCGCTGCTGATCAGCCCCGTGCAGGAACTGTTGATTCCGATGAGATTGTAGCCCGCCGAGGTGAGGACGCCGGCGCAATCAGGATCGTACTGCCCGCCGCTATTGCCGGCCAGGATGGTATTGCGCAGAGTGATGAACGATCCCCCTCCGGGGTTGTAGACGCCGCCGTACGAGCGCGAGGCGTTACCCGTGATGGTGACGTTCCGCAAGTCGGTCGTGCCGTTCTGCGTTCGAAGAGCGAGGCGCTGATGGTCAGCGTCGCCGTAGAGCCGGCATAGATGGCCCCGGCCGGACCGCTGGAGGTGTTGTTGGAAAACGTCGAGCTCTGCACGTTCATCGTGCCGAGGGCGCTCACGGCGCCACCTGCGGAGATGGTCGGGTCGGCATCGGAGGTGCCGGTCGTCGCATTCGCCGTGACGAGACAGTGATTGAAGCTCAGCGTCATCCCGGCCGGAAGCGTAACCGCACCGCCCTTGGCAAGGTCCGCGCGTCCGTGCTGCAGGGTGAGGTAATTGAGCGTCATCGGCCCTGCGGCCGTCGCCGAGACCTGGATCAGCCGTGTCGCATTGCCGCCGTCGAGAACGAACGCGGGTGGCGTAGCGACCGGTCCGTTGATGAGCGATCTCATCCCGGTCCCGATGACGTATGGAACGTGCCGACAACATAAATCCTCTGCGTAGAATCGGACGTGACAGGGCACACGAACACGAGGCTCGAACACGAGGCTCGTCGCCACTCATGCCTTGTCACTGATAGTCACTCATGCCTCATGCCGCCTCAGCACTCGGCACTCAGCACTCAGCACTCAGCACTCGGGGTAGTCACCCTCTCCGCTGCAGCACCTCGGCGGTCTGCGCATCCTCCAGGACGGGAAGGATCTCCAGGTACATCAGGTCGCTCCACTGGAGGGCGAACTCGGCCAGGGCCTGGGCGTCGTCACTCTCCAGCAGGTCGTAGCCGCCGCTGAAGTCGGCGCGGGTCCAGCGGCCGAGGAGCGTCGCGCCCTTGGGTGGGACGCCGCCGGTCTTCAGAAATCGCGCGATGCCTTCGTCGCGCGCCTTCGTGTCGGGTTTCCAGGAGAACGTCAGCATGAACTTCATGGTTGCCACCTCTCGTCTCGTTGTTGCCATTCCTACGCGCGCGAGAGGGCAGCGGATTTGCGGGACACGGAGCCGCGTCAACCGGGAGCAACGTAAATCAGAAGGTTGTCCTCGAAGCCACCAGCAAAGGGTTCACGCGGAGACGCGGAGGCAGGCAGTGCTTTTCTCGGCGTCTCCGCGTGATGATCCCAGGTGGAATCCTCAGATTCTGCTTACGAATCTAGATCCGCACTTCCGCCGCCCGCATCGGCCGCGCGAAGTAGAAGCCCTGCATGAGGGTGATGCCGTACTTGCGCAGGGTGGCCAGCGAGACGGCGTCTTCCACGCCCTCGGCGATGATTTCGGCGCCGAACTCGCGGGCCAGTTGGCTCAAGGCGGAAATGACGGCCTGGCGTTTGGGGTCGTTCGTGCAAGCTTCGACGAAGTAGGCGTCGAGCTTGAGGTAGTCGGGCTCGACGTCGAGGAGCATCTTGAAATTCGACTGGCCGAGGCCGACGTCGTCGACGGCGATCTTGGCGCCTGCGGCGCGGATGGCGGCCAGCGCGGCCAGGAAGCTGATGCCGTCCCAGGGCGGGGCGTGCTCGACGATCTCCACGGTCAGGCGGGACATGGCCACGTCGTAGCGGGCGGCCGTGGCGCGCAGGAACGGCACGAACGACGCGTCGCGGCCGAGCGTGGAGGCGTGGACGTTGATGGCCAGCCGCAGCGAATCCGGCAGCGCGCCCGATTCCTCGAGCGCGGCCGTGATGCAGGCCCGGTCCACGAGGCTCTCCTCACGCTTGAGGCGGACGTAGTCGAAGAGCACCCGGGCCGACTCGAAGTTCGTGCCCTTCGGGCCGCGGGAGAGGCACTCCACGCCGTGAAGCTGGACGTTGCCGTCGCCGTCGGAGACATCGACGATGGGCTGGAAGAGAGGCGTGATGCCGCCGGGCTGGAGGATGGTGTTGAGCGCCGAATGCTCAGTCATCGCGCTTCGTCCTGGCCGCCTATCTCTGCTCCAGCAGGGTCGTGGCCACGTTGGCGATCTCCATCATCGCCTTCGGCTTGTGCAGGAAGGCGTCGGCGCCGCGGTTGTACGACTCGCGTTCGATCTCCGGCGTGCCGTAGGCGCTGAGCAGGATCACCCGGGTGTTGGCGCAGCGCTGGTGGACGTCGGCGACGATCTGCAGCCCTTCCACGCCGCCGATTCCGGTGAGGCGGAGGTCGGCGATGACGAGGTCGTAGGGGTAGTTGGCCAGGAGGGCCTGCGCTTCTTCGAGCTCGTGCGCGGCGTCGACCACGAAGCCGAGGCCCTGAAAGTACTTGCGCATGGCCATCACGATCAGCTCCTCGTCGTCGACGATGAGGATGCGCTGCGCCCGGGCGTTCGTCGAAGCAGTCATGTGGTCTCGGAACCCGAAAACGGCTGGTAGCTGGGGAACCTCACCGTGAGGATGGCACCGCCGCTCTCAGCATTTGATGCACGAATAGTACCCCCATGTTCCTCCACAATTCTTTGCACAATCGATAAACCCAGGCCAGTCCCCCCTCTACGCCGTGTAAAAAAGGGCTGGAAGATCCGGGGCAGGTCGTTGGCCGGGAAGCCCGGACCTTCATCCCGGACGGTGCACTCGATCTGGCCGTCGACGGCCAGGGCGCTGACGGTCACGGCCTGGCCCTCGATGGAATGCTGCACGGCGTTGAGGATGAGGTTCTCGAAGGCCTGGGCGAGGCGGGAGGCGTCCATGAGCATCGACAGGCGCGGATCCACGCGGGTGATCAGGTCCACGCTCTCCGAGTCGGCGGTGGGCCGCACGGTGTCCAGCGCCGAGGAGAGGACCTCGCCGAGCGTGCCCTCCTTCAGGTCCACGGTCCACGTCTTGCCGTAGGCGAGGAGGCTCTCCATGAGGCGGTTGAGCCGTTCCAGCCAGCGGCGGAGGACGGTGACGAGGTCGGAGATGTCGCCGTCGCTGGGGGCCAGGGCGGCCTCCAGGGCGTCGACGGTGAGCTGCATGCCGAAGATGGGATTGCGCACCTCGTGGGCCACGCCTGCCACGAGCTCGCCGAGGGCCGCGAGCTGTTCGCCGCGGCGCACGGACTCCTGCAGCCGGACCACCGTCGTCGTTTCGCGCAGGGCCAGGATGGCCCGGGGAGCGCGGTCGTCGGGGTCGCGGTACCAGTTGGCGACGATGTCCCAGCTCCGGTCGCTGCCGGCCTGATACGCCTGGGCGTTGCAGGGTTGCTCGCTGTCGCGGACCGACTCGACGCAGCGGGCGGCGGTGATCCATGGCTCTTCGTCGTCCATGACGCCGAGCGCGCCGATGCGGTGGTCGATGACGTCGCTGTAGTTGTGGCGGCCGGCCAGCTCCCGTCCGGCACGGTTGAGCCTGCGCACGATGCCGTCCATGGAAGTGATGAAGATGGGCAGCTCGATGGCGTCGAAGGTGAGCATCCACTCCATACCCTTGCGCTCGAGCAGGTGCTGGAGCCGCCGGCGCTCGTCCTCGACGCGGCGGCGGGCGATGAGCCGGCCGAGGTCCGCGCCGAGGCGCAGCAGGGTTCGGGCCCGCGGGGCGCGGAGGGGACGGACGGCGCGGGTGAAGAGCTCCAGCACGCCGGTCAGGCGCGCCCCGTCGCGGAGCGGCACGGCCACGGCGCCGTGCAGCCCCATGTGTACGGTGAGCTGGTTGCGGATGATGTTGGTCTCGTCGAACAGGTCCGGCACCCAGACGATGTCGTCGCGCTCCCAGGCGTGACCGGGAAGCCCGCGCCCGCGGTGGAAGCGCATGCGGGCCACGCGCGTCCGGAACTCGGCCACGTTCGGCACGTCTTCGCGCGCGAAGAAGGCGTGGGCGATGAGCTCGTCCTCCTTCTCGTCGATGAACCAGAGGATGGCGCACTCCCAGTTGTCGGATTCGCAGAGCAGCTCCAGCGAATCGGTGAGCGTCTCCTCCAGGATCTTGTCCGTCTCGACGAACAGGCGCGTCAACGACAGCTCGGAGAGGTCCTCGCGGGCCCGCCCGGCCTGCTCGGTGATGTCGTGCGCCGTGAAGGCGGCCGCCGTGACGTCGTTCTGCTCGATGACCGGGGCGCCGGTGACGGCCATGATGTGCTGGACGCTGTCCACGACCACCCGGACCTCGCTGGACACCGTCCGTCCGCTGAGGGCGCGGCGCAGTACGTCCAGCCAGAGATCGTGCTCCCGCGGGTAGCGCTGCGGGTCGACGAGCTGATCGAGTGACATGCCCGCGGCCGGCGTCACGGCCAGGGTCTTCTCGACAATGCGCGTGAAGGGGTCGTTGAAGTGGAGGAGGGCCAGTTCCCGGTTCATGACCCAGGTCGGGTCCTGCGCGCTGGCGAGAACGGCGTCAAGGAGCGCAGACATCGGCAGGCGCGGAAGTGACCCCGAGAGGATTCGAACCTCCGACCAAGAGTTTAGGAAACTCCTGCTCTATCCGTGCTGAGCTACGGGGTCCTATGTGCGCGGCCGCTACGTTAACAGTCCAACCTCTCCGCCTGCAATGGGTTCGGCCACGATTGGCGCCGGATTCGCACTGGTTATTGAAAGTGTGATTCCGAGTGGGAGGGGTGGTCCCTTGAGCGCTCTCGATTCCCTTTACCGGCCGGTCGCGGCAGCGATCCTTACCGCCGCTCTCGGCCTGGCTGTTCCCGTCCTTGCAGCCTGCCACTGGTGGCAGTTCGGCCACTGTAACGACCCGCTGACCGAGGGTCTTCCGGATGAGGCGCCGCGCACGGGGACGGTCATCACCATCGACGTCTCCACGAACCAGGCATATCTGTTTCAGGACGGCGTGCTCGTGGCCAAGTCGGCCGCGGCCACGGGCAGCAACAAGTCGCTGGTCATCGGCGAGGACGAGTGGCTCTTCCGCACGCCGACGGGCCATATGAAGGTGCTGCACAAGGTGACCAACCCGGTCTGGCGCAAGCCCGACTGGGCCTTCGTGGAAGACGGCGATCCTGTGCCGTCGCCCGATTCCCCGAAGCGCTATGTCCACGGCCACCTCGGCAGGTACGCCCTCGACCTCGGCGACGGTATTCTGATCCACGGAACCGACGACCCCCGCTCGATCGGCCGCCGCGTCTCGCACGGCTGCATCCGCCTGCCGAACGGCATGCTGGCCCGGGTCTATCGCGCCGCGAAGGTGGGGACGGATGTGTTCGTGTACAGCTCGCAACAGCCTGACATTGCGCAGAGGTGAGGGCAGGAGTGATAGAGGAAGGGCGAAGGAACCCCGCTCCGTCCTTCGCCCTTCAGATCTAGTGCGTTGCGAACACGCCCTTCAGATACGCATCGGGCTTCGCCATGAACGTCCGCTTGTTCTCCTCGTTGGAGAAGTAGAACGTCCGTCCCTTGTACTCCCAGGCCGGGGTGGCGGCGCGGATGGAGATCTTGCTGCCGTCGACGGGGTCGAGGCCGATGGCGGGAGCGAAGGGGAGGCTGGCGCGGAAGGCTTCGTCGGCGGGCGTGGGCGGCGGGGGAGCGTCGGACTGGATGATGCCGGCGGTCGCCTTCGGGGCTGCGCCGCCTTCGTCAGTGAGGGTGGGGGGCGGGTCCATCACGGCAGGGCGCGTGTCAGCGTTGTCGATGGTCTGGATGTCGCTCGAGGCGGCTGCGCCTGCTGAGGCGGTGGATGCAGTGCTGGAAGCAGCCGTTGAAGCCGTGCCTGCGGTGGCCGTCGGGGCGCGCTCAGCGTCGCCGGCTCCGGACGATGCGGCCGGCGAGCAGGAGGCCAGTACGATGGCGGCGGCGAGAAGCGCGGCGGACTTCATCAGCGGCGATCTCTGCAGACGACGTTCCATCGGCGTTCGCATCACAGCTCGGCCAGGAGCCGCTCACGGCAGTGGCTGAGGCGCTGCCAGGCCAGGCCTTCGTTCGCACCGTGGTCGAGGACGAGCACGAGGTAGTAGCCGTCCTTCAGCGGGCAGCTCAGGACCCGGGCATGCTCGAAGGTGATGGCCAGGCGGTCGAGGGCGCCGGCCTCCACGCTGGCGGCGATGCGCTTCGAGTTGTTCAGAAACATGCCGGAGTAGGCGCCGATGGCCTTGAGGCCGTAGTCGCCGATGTCGAAGATCCGTTCGGAGTGGAGGGCCACCGCTTCCCCCTCGTGATCGAGAAAGATCGCCCCGACCGATCCGGCGCACGTGCGCAATAGCTCGCCGAGAATCTCCTGGAAGGGCACGCTAGGCCGCGCCTCGTACCTGCTCTTCGATCTGGATGTCGCCCCGCTTCACGGCCTGCACGAATGCCTCCACCACCCGCGGATCAAAGCGCGTGCCGGCGAAGCTGCGGATCTTCTCGACCACGTAGTTGAGCTCCATGGCCTTCTGGTAGGGCCGGTTCGTGGTCATGGCGTCGAACGTGTCGGCGATGGCCACGATGCGGGCCTGCATGGGGATCTGCTCGCCTTCCAGCGAGTCGGGATACCCGCCCCCGCTCCACTTCTCGTGGTGATACTTCATGCCGGGGATGATGTCGATGAGCTGGGCCACGCCGCCCATGATGGCGGCCCCCTTGGCGGGATGCTGCTTCATGACCTCGAACTCGTCGTCGCTGAGGGCGCCCGGCTTGCGGAGGATGCGGTCGTCGATGCCGATCTTGCCGACGTCGTGCAGGAGGGCGCTGATGCGCAGGTTGCGCATCTCCTTTTCCGGCAGGCTGAGGTTCTTGCCGATGGCCACGGAGTAGCGGGCCACGCGGTCGGAGTGGCCGCGGGTGTAGGGGTCCTTGGCGTCGATGGCGGCGGCCAGCATGCGCACGGAGTTGATGAAGAGGAGGTTGTTCTCGTGGGCGGCCTTCTTGAGCTGGTCGATGGCCTGCACGATGGCGCCGGACATGACGTTGAAGTTCTCGGCCAGCTCGCCGATCTCGTTGTTCGCCTTCACGTCCACGCGCTGCTGGTAGTTCCCCGTGGCGATCTCGCGGGTGCGCTCCGCCAGCAGCCCGATGGGGCGGGCGATGCCGGAGGCGAAGGCGATGGCCACGATGATGGCCAGCAGCAGGGCGATGGAGATCCACTCCACCGTCGTCCGGACCATCTTGTTGACCGAGGCGAAGGCCTGCTCCTGCGGCTTCTCCACGATCACCCCCCAGTCGGGGCGGCCGATGGGCGCGACCGTTCCGAGCACCGTCACCTTCCTGCCGTCGACGTTCTCCTCGTACGACTCGGTGAGCCGCAGCGGCGCGCCGGCCTTTCCGAACTCCTGCACGATCCGCAGGCTCGACATGTCCGGGCGGCGCACGTCGACGGACGGCTCGCTGTGCATGAGGGCCCGGCCGTTGCGGTCCACGATGAAGGCCGTGACGTCGAGGCGCTTCCCCTCGTCGCGCAGCCGCTCGCTGATCCGGCGCAGGCTGAGCAGCCCCTCCACCACGCCGGTGACCTGGCCGTTGTCCACGACCGGCACGGCGATGACCACGCACCCCTGGCTGGTGGCGGTGAGGTACTGGAACGTGCCAACGTACGGCTGGCCCTTGGAAGCGGCCTCGATGGCCAGGGTCATCTCCTGGCCGATGGAGGCGTCCATCTGCGGGGGCTTGGCCTCGGCTCCCTGGCCGGCGCGGTTGAGGATGCGCAATGCCAGCAGGTCGCCGTCCGGCGTGAGGTAGTCGGTGATGATGTTGGCCTGGGCGGCGAAGACGAAAGGATCGCTGCCGGACGGCAGCGCCGCGCGCATGGCCCGGATGCTCGAGGCTACTTTCGTGAGCTGCTGGGTGTTGTTGGTGATGAGGTTGTTGACGTCCGCGGCGATGGTGACGGCCGAGCGGGTCAGGTACTTCTTCTCCAGCGTCTCCAGCGAGTCGCGGTTCATGCCGATGAGGAAGACATGGGAGACGGTCAGCGGAAGCAGACCGACCAGCACCATGGCGCCGAGGAGCGTCCAGAGCAGACGGATCCGCCGGCGGGGCGGAGCTTCAGGAGGCGCTTCGGGAGAGGAAGCCGGAGACATTCGAGGGATTATACGAAGGCAATAGGAAGAATGCAGAATGGGGTGACGGGGTTGCGAGGTGTAGGGCTCGACTGCGTCGTGCCGAATTCCGGCGGGCGGGCGGTGGCACGCGTTAGCCAGTTCGACGTGCACGGGGGTTCGGCACGACGCAGTCGTACCCTACACGTCGCAACCCCGTCACCAGCACGTCACCATGCCTATTGGCCTCTACGTTCACCTTCCCTTCTGCAGGACCCACTGCACGTACTGTCCGTTCGTCATCTCCACGGACCTGTCGATGCAGGACGCGTACGTGGACGCGCTGGTGAGGGAGATAGCGTGGCGGGCGAGCGGCGGGCGGGGTGAGGATACCCCGCAACCGCGTCCCCCCGTCGACACGCTCTACTTCGGCGGCGGGACGCCTTCGCGGACGTCGCCCGGGAACCTGGCGCGCGTCGTCCATGCCATCCACGAGCACTTCGACGTCGCCGCCGATGCTGAATTCACGCTGGAGGCGAATCCGGAAGACGTCGAGGACCGCGCCCTGAAATGGTGGCGGGCCCTGGGCGTCAACCGCGTGTCGATCGGCGTGCAGTCGTTTCACGACGGCGAGCTGGCGCCGCTGGCGCGCGTCCATGGCCGCGAGGGAGCGCTGGAAGCAGTGCGCACGGCCGTCGGCAGCGGCGTGCGCACGAATCTCGACCTGATCCTCGGACTCCCGGGCCAGACCCCGGCCTCGTTTCGCGAGAATCTCGAGCTGACCATCGGCCTCGGCGTGGGGCACGTCTCCATGTACCTGCTCGACCTCGACGAGAAGACACCGCTGCAGACGCAGGTGTCGCACGGGCGGACGGCACTGCCGGACGAAGACGACGTGGCCGCGCTCTACGTCGAGGCGGTCCGGCGCCTCGGTGAGGCCGGCCTGAGGCAGTACGAGGTGAGCAACTTCGCCCGGGCGGGGGAGGAGTCGCGCCACAACCTCCGCTACTGGCAGCGCCGCGAATACCTCGGCTTCGGCATCGGCGCGCATTCGTTCGCCGGCGCGCGCCGCTTCGCCAATACGCGCGACATCCACCGCTACATCGAGCGGGCCGGCGCCGGCGATTTCGCCCCCGACTTCACGGAAGAGCTCGGAGTGGCCGAGGCGGCGCGCGAGGCCCTCTTTCTCGGACTGCGGCAGACGGCCGGGTTAGAATCGGACGACATCACACGGCTGTGCGGTGAGGAGGGTAGGCCATGGATCGAGCGTGGAGTCGAGGATGGGTGGCTGTGGCGGAACGGTTCGCGCGTGGCTTTCACCCCGGCAGGGTTTCTCCTCAGCAACCATTACATCTCGCAGCTCTTCTGATCGTCCTGGCTGCGCTGCCGCTGCAGGCCGGCGACTTCCACTTCAACACGACGACGCAGCAGGAGTTCCGCATGTTCTCGCGCGTCGTGGGCCAGGGCATCTTCGCCACGCCCGTCCAGCCGGCGCGCGCCGGCGGCATCGTGACCTTCGACGCCGGTGTGGCCGCGACCGCGGTGACCGTCGATACGAAGGCCTCGTACTGGCAGCACATCGTGTCCGGCGACATCACTACCAGCGGCTACATCGCCCTGCCGCGCATCGTCGTGGCCAAGGGTTTCGGCTTCGTCACCGTGTCCGGCACGTACGCGAAGATCAACCACACCGGGGCCAAGGTCATCGGCGGCGCCCTCGACGTCCCCATCATCCGCGGGACGCTGGCCACGCCGGAGCTGGCCCTCCGCGGCAGCTACTCCACGCTGACCGGCATCGATGCCTTCAAGGAGAAGACCTACGGCGTCGAGGCGTTCCTGAGCAAAGGCTTCGGCCCGCTCACGCCCTACGTGGCCGTCGGCCGCGAGCGGACGAACGCGACGGGCACGGCGAACCTCCCGGCGGTCCTTGGCGTGGTGCCCACGTTGACCCTCCACGACACCAGCAACTTCAACCGCATCACCCTCGGCGTCCGCCTCTCGCTCTTCCTTCCGAAGATCGTCATCGAAGCGACGCAGGGCGAAGTGCGGAGCTACGCGGCGAAGGTGAGTATCGGGTTGTGAGTGGTGAGTGGTGAGTGGTTAGAAGACGAAGTGGTTAGGAGAAGGTGGTCGGCGCGCTCCTAACCACTAACCACTTCGTCCTACTTGTACTTCTTCTCCGCGGCGGCAAGCTTGGCTCCCTTGAGGAAGTCGACGCGCTTGTAGCCACCCCGGCCGTCGTACTCGTAGACCGAGACGCCGGCGGCTTCCTCGAGGAAGAAGTGCGTGTTGATGGCGGCGGCGCGGAACTGCACGCTCCGCTCGCCGTTCTTCGAGAGGGAGTTGAGGAGCATGGCGTTGCTGTGGGCCAGCATCTCCGGTGCGAGCGTCTTCACCGCTTTCGGAGCGGCCGGCTGCAGACCAGTCGTCTTCGGGGCGGGCGTCGCGGGAGCGGCTGTCTTCGCCGGCGCGGCCGTCTTCGATGCCGCCGGCTGCGGAGGGGGAGTGGCGGCAAGCAGAGCAGTAGCTACGAGAGCGAGTGCGGCGCAACGGTGGAGCATGCGCGGTATTGTATGGCGCCATGCTCATCGATGGACCGAAAGATGCGCCGCACACGCTCGTCCTGGCCCACGGCGCCGGCGGGGCAATGGACACGCCCTTCCTGGACATCGTGGCGCGCGGAGTGGCCGCGAACGGGATCCGCGTCGTGCGCTTCGAGTTTCCGTACATGGCCGCGCGCCGTCGCGGCGAGGGCCGCGGCGCCCCCGACCGTGAGCCCGTGCTGCTCCAGTCCTGGCGTGACGTCGTGACCGGGCTCGGCGGAGGTCCGGGGCTCAGCGCCAAGCTCGTTATCGGCGGTAAGTCGATGGGAGGCCGCATGGCCAGCATGGTCGCCGACGAGTTGCACGTCCGCGGCCTGGTCTGTCTCGGCTATCCGTTCCACCCGCCCAACCGGCCGGAGAAGACGCGCACGGCCCACCTGGCCGCCCTCCGCACACCCGCGCTCATCGTCCAGGGGACGCGCGACATGTTCGGTACCCGCGAGGACGTTGCCAGTTATTTGCTCTCATCGGCCATCCGGATCGAATGGCTCGAGGATGGAGATCATTCCTTCAAGCCCCGGCGGGCAGCGGGCTTCACGGAGAAGGAGCATCTGGCCCGGGCCGTCGCGCTTGTTTCCGAATTTGTCGCACAATAAGATGTGAGTGCCGAGCCGCCGGTCCGGACTCATCGGCGACGTCGCTCGACACGGAAGGAATTGCTCACCAAACACGATCCACCACGTGCCCTGGTGGTCGAAGACGACCGCGACACTCGCCAGCTCCTGGAAGACCTGCTGCGGGAGCATGGGTGCCTCGTCGATTCGGCCTCAGACGGAGAGCAGGCCATCACCTGTCTGGAGGCCAACCATTACCGGGTGATCCTCCTCGACATCGTCCTCCCGAAGGTCACCGGGACGGAGATCATGGAGCACCTCCTCCTGAAGAGCCCGCTGCAACTGGAGCGCGTCATCGTCGTCACCGGCCTCGACCTTGCCGAGGTTCGGAAGCTCTTTCCGGCCGTCTGCCAGGCTCTCTCCAAACCCGTCATGCCGTCGCGGCTGCTGAATGCGGTGAACGTCTGTCTCGGACGCGGTCACGAACAAATCACACCGCTTTGACGTCGATCTGACGCTTTGCCTTCCCGTGGCCCGCCCGCCGCTTTTTTTTCACGAAACGCCGGACGGGCCGCTGATGACCCCTGCTTATATTGATGTTCAACATACATCGCACCTCCTCCGGAAGCGTGTTGTATGAGAGAGAGAGACAGGCGGGCGGGCCGCTTGTAGCTGTTCGCCCGTTTGTATTTTGTCGCAGCGACCAGGGGAATGCGCCGGGGGTCGGCGTGGGCGATACCCGTACGGTCCCGCGGGAGGGGTGCGCCGAGTTGCCCCGCAGGAAGGAACGGGGGCCAACCCTCGGACTCTCCCCGCGGAACAGAAACTAGCAACCATGGCCCCCCTCGCCCGGCCCACCCCCCCCCCCGCTCCCTCCCGGCGGAACAGAAGACAGAAGCTGTGACCCCCACCCGCGCGCCCCCCGCCCGCGCGCCCACCCTCACGGCCACCGGACGCGGCCCGGCATCTGATGCATCCCGGAGGGATGCCGGGCCTGGCGGCGCACGACAACGAAAGCCGGGCAGCGCTCGCGGGCGGATGTCGAGGTGCCCGCGCTATTCGCTCACCTGCCGCCTTCCCGATCCGCCGCCAGCTCCCACGCCCACCGCACGCAGTCGCGCAGTTCGGAGAGGCTGACCTTGCCGAGACGAACCAGGACTGAGGGGTAGTCGCGGTAGTGATCGGTCGTGTAGAACGCCTCGGGGCGCGCGGCCATGAGCATGTCGCGTTTGTCGAAGCCGACGATCAGGACGGCATCGCCGTCCTCCCGCAGGCGGACCATGAGCTTCTTCTTCCGCTTCAATGCAGGCGTGCCGTAGGACGTGCCGTCTTCGACTTCCGGCAGCGCCAGGGCGAGCTCGCGGACGCTGTCGAAAGTCGGCTTGCGGCGAATAGGTTGCGGCGAGCGGGGCATGATTCTCCGTAGAGTCTAATCGACGTGCATTCCGGCGGTGTTTTCGCCACCGCCGCCGCCCTCGTCTCACCCCTTGGCGTTGGGGAACGTATGGACCACGCGCGGGTTCGGCTTCACGGTCTTCAGGTAGTCGTAGATGGCGCCGAGGTCTTCGTCGGTCATCTTCCCGTACTCCAGCCACGGCATGACGGTATTGCGGCCGGGCGGGGCGGCGGGCGCATTCTCCGCGGTCATGCCGGCGAAGGCGTGGAAGCGCCCGAGGAACTCCTCCTTCGTGGCATGGCCCATGTACGTGTGCGGGGCCGGGGTGAGGTTGGCCGTGTAGGTCGTCCCCCATGGCCCCTCCATCTTCCAGCCGCCGGAGAAGGGCTCGGCTTCGATGAGTTTGTTCTTGTCATCGTGCGGCGTGTGACATTCGTGGCAGCCGCCGATGGTGGTGAGGTACTTGCCGTAGGCGAGGTGGTCCTTCGGGTCGGGCTGCGGCACGGGGCCGTCGAGCGGTTTGGGGATGAATTTGACGATGAAGTTGAGG
Organism: uncultured Thermoanaerobaculia bacterium; assembly: GCA_964650405.1. Classification (GTDB taxonomy): domain Bacteria; phylum Acidobacteriota; class Thermoanaerobaculia; order Gp7-AA8; family Gp7-AA8; genus CAZYTO01. Next base: position 15,631 of record CAZYTO010000121.1, read on the forward strand.
GGGAAGTCGAAGTGCTTCGCCGGCACGGAGTGGTTCTTCGCCGGCAGGGTGCGGATGTAGACGACGATCGATTTCGCGTCTTCGTCGCCGAGGCTGCGGTAGTGCTCGT
>CAZYTO010000122.1:0-868 GCA_964650405.1 uncultured Thermoanaerobaculia bacterium
GGTGCTACGGACAAGGTCGGGGAGAAGATGCCGAATACGTGCGGGCTCACCTTCGCGGCCTTCCGCGTGGCCGCGCTCATCGGCGTGCCCGTCGGCCTGTGGAGCGCCACGAAGCCGGGTCGCCTGCTGGAGCGGGCCACGGCCATCTCGTTCTTTCTCCTCTACTCGGTGCCGGCGTTCTGGATGGCGCTGCTGCTCATGCGTCTGTTCTCGGTGAAGCTGAACTGGCTGCCACTGCTGGGCATCACCGGGGACGACTATCCAGATCTCGGCTGGGGTGGCCAGGTGCTCGACCGGCTCAGGCACCTCGTGCTTCCTGTGACGACGCTCGCCTACGGCCAGCTCGCCGTCTTCGCCCGCTTCTCGAAGTCGTCGCTGGCCGAGGTCGTGCGCCAGGACTTCATCACCACGGCCCGGGCCAAGGGCGCCGCACCCTCCGCCGTCCTCTGGCAGCATGCCTTCCGCAACGCGCTCATCCCCCTCGTCACCCTGCTCGGCCTCACCATCCCGTACCTGATCTCCGGCTCGGTGATCGTCGAGCAGATCTTCCAGTGGGACGGCGTGGGGTTCCTCTATTACTCCGCGATCCAGTCGCGTGATTACCCAACCGTCCTCGGACTGACCGTGGGCACGGCCGTCGTCACGCTGCTGGCCAGTCTCCTGACCGACCTGCTCTACGCCTTCGCCGATCCGCGCGTGCGGCTGGAGGGGCGCCGGTGAAGCCGCGAGGGGAGGAGGTTCGCCGCGACCTGTGGCGGCAATTCCGCCGGTCGCGGGCCGCCGTTGTTGCGCTCGTCTACGTCGTCATCGTCACGGTCAGGGCCGTCCTCGCGCCGCTCACCGCGCACCGCCGGCCCCCCTTGGTGCG
>CAZYTO010000122.1:878-15681 GCA_964650405.1 uncultured Thermoanaerobaculia bacterium
ACTTGCCGTATTCTTTCACTCCTGATGAGTCGCTTCGCCTCTGGGTGGGCCGGGATCTGCGCCGTCTGGTGTTTCGCATGTACGGGTTCGGATCTCGATGCGCTGGCGAGCGGTCAGGGCGCCGGACGTCCCGACAGCGGTGTTACGGTCGAGTCCGGCGGCACCGCGGGAGGCTCATCGACCGACGCGAGTGTGACCGGGGGGGGAGGCGGTGGCCCGGGAGCGTCGCGCAGCATCCCCCGCGGGCGCGGGCCGCCGTGGTGGCGCTCGTCTACGTCGTCATTGTCACGGTCATGGCCGTCCTCGCGCCGCTGATCGCGAACCGCCGGCCGCTCGTGGTGCGCACGGCCGGCGGCTTCAGCTTCCCTGCCTTTGGCGACTTCCTCGCCGATGACGTCGACGTCGACCGGCCGTTGCCGCCCGGCCGGCCCCTTCTGCTGCCGCCCATCCGCTGGTCCGCGAACCAGCTCGATATCGCCCATCGCCTCGAGCCACCGACACACGCTCACCACTTCGGCACGGACGACCTCGGCCGCGACGTGCTGGCCCGGATGATCCACGGCGCGCGCGTGTCGCTGCTCATCGGCTTCACCGCCACCGCCATCTCGCTGCTGGTCGGCTCGTTCCTCGGCGCGCTGGCCGGCTACTACGGAGGCGCGATCGACTGGTGCGTCTCACGTCTCATCGAGCTCGTGCTCTGCTTCCCCTTCCTGTTTCTCGTCCTGGGCATCGTGGCGCTCTTCCGGCCGAGCGTGACGACGCTGGTTGTGGCCCTCGGCCTCACGACGTGGACCACGGAGGCGCGCTACGTCCGCGGCGAGTTCCTGCGCATCCGCGACCTCGACTATGCCGTGGCCGCGCGTGCCGGCGGCGCCCGGGACGGCCGCATCATCGTCCGCCACCTCCTGCCCAATGCCATCGCGCCGGTGCTCGTCTCCGCGACCTTCGGCGTGGCCTGGGCCATCCTCTCGGAATCGGCCCTCTCCTTCCTCGGCCTCGGCGTCCCTCTCCCCACCGCCACCTGGGGGAGCATCCTGGCTGTCGCCGAGCAACACATCGACACGGCCTGGTGGCTCATCGTGTTTCCCGGCGTGGCCATCTTCCTCACCGTGGCTTCGTTCAACATCATCGGCGACCGGTTCCGCGAAGCGATCGACCCGCGAAGCGAGTAGGGCCCCTCTTCATATGGTCTTCACGCCGTCTTGACGTAGCATCTGACGATGCGCAAGTCGATCGTGCTGTTCGTGTTGCTGTCGTTGCCCGCCTTCGGTCAGACCTCGTGGACGTTCGCCGTCGCCGGCGATTCCCGGAACTGCGGCGACGTGGTCATGCCCGCCATCGCCAACGGGGTGAAGGCCAGTGCCGCCGCGTTCTACTGGCACCTCGGCGACTTCCGCGCACTCTACGACTTCGATGAGGACATGAAGCCCGCGCCCGGCAAGCCGCCCTTGCAGATCCTCGGCTACACCCGGGCGGCCTGGCCCGATTTCATCCGCAACCAGGTCGGGCCCTTCGCACCGCTGCCGGTCTTCCTGGCCATGGGCAATCACGAGACCATCGGGCACACCCGCGCCGACTACATCACGCAGTTCGGCGACTGGCTCACGACTGAGCCCATCCGCAAGCAGCGCCTGGCCGACGATCCGAGCGACCACACCCTGCGCACGTACTACCACTGGATCCAGGGCGGCGTGGACTTCGTGACCATGGACAACGCCTCCGGCGACCAGTTCGACGACGGACAAGTGGCCTGGTTCAAGAAGCTCCTGGCCGCCGACGCGAAGGACGCGGGCGTCAAGGCGGTGGTCCTCGGGATGCACGCCGCCCTGCCGCACTCCCTGGGCTGCGACCACAGCATGAACGAATCCGCCCAGGGCGAGTACAGCGGCAACGTCGTCTATCACCAGTTGCTCGACTTCCGGACGCAGACGAAGAAGAACGTCTACATCCTGGCCAGCCACTCGCACTTCCTCATGCGCGACGTTTACGACAGCCCCTACTGGCATGACCACGGCGGCGTGCTGCCCGGCATCATCATCGGTACCGCCGGCGCCGTCCGCTATCGCCTGCCCGACACCGCCCTGGGCTTCCCGCCCGAGCGCGCCCGCACCGACGTCTACGGATATCTCCTCGGCACGGTCGATGCGAACGGCGCCATCACCTTCGACTTCCGGGAAGTGGCCCGCGCCGACATCCCCGCCGACGTGGTCAGCCGCATCGGCGCCGACACGGTCGACTGGTGCTTCGCCCAGAATCGCGACACGCACGAGCGGACCTCGATGCCGTGCTCGCGGGCGGACGCGCCCTGCGGGCCGGTGCAGAGATAGGGAGCGGGTTGTGTAGGGCACGACTGCGTCGTGCCGAACCCCCGTTTACCTGTCATGGGCCAGCTCCAGCCACCATCCGCCCCCGGGAATTCGGCACGACGCAGTGGTGCCCTACGCAACCCACCCTCGCTCAGGAGGAAGTTACCGCCACCGGCAGGCGGGCCTTGAGCGACTCCAGGACGACGGGCGGCACGAGGCGGGCCACGTCGCCGCCGAGGCGGAAGACCTCTTTCACCAGGCGCGAGGAGACGTAGGTGTACTCGACGGCGGGGAGCATGAAGATCGTCTCCACGCCGGGAGAGATCTCGCGGTTCATCAGGGCCATCTGCAGCTCGTACTCGTAGTCGCTCACGGCCCGGATGCCGCGCACCACGGCCGTGGCGTCGACGCGGCGCATGAAGTCGACCAGCAGCCCGCTGAACGAGTGCACCTCCACGCCCGGGATGTCCGCCACGCAGCGGGCGATCAGCTCCTTCCGCTCCGCGACGGTGAAGAGGGGAGACTTCCCCTCGTTCTCCAACACGGCCACGAGCAGCCGGTCGAACAACCGCGTCCCGCGGCGGATGATGTCGAGATGTCCGTTGGTGAGCGGATCGAACGAGCCCGGATAGACGGCGGTGCGCATCGTCCTCAGTTTATCCTGAGCGCGGGCGGGCGTGCGGGCGGGAGCGAAGGATCTGCCGGCCTGAGTGAAGAGTAGTTGCAGTTGCCACCAGATCCTTCGCTCCCACCCAACCACTCACCCGCGCTCAGGATAAACTGAGACCTGTTCGTCAATGTCTTGACGATTGCCTTCCGCGAACCTACACTTAGCGCATTCGAGTCATCACCGAACTGGGAGGGTGTGAAGAATGCGTGAGCAGCGAATCGAGGTGAAGCGCTCGAACCCGCCCGTGCGCAACCGGCTGCTGTCGACGCTCCTGACCTATCTGCCGGGTGCCTGGATCGATCCGAAGGACAACGAGCTCATCGCGCTCTACCGCCTTCGCTACAAGATGGCCGTCGAGGAGCAGAAGTACGACACGGCCATGATCTTCCTCAACAAGATCCTCGAGCTCGACCCCATGAATGTCGAAGCCAAGCTCTGCAAGGGCGAGATCTACCACCGCTTCCTGCACGACTACCCCAAGGCCATCGAGCAGTACAACAAGGTCATCCGCCTCACCAGCGACCGCCAGCAGGAGCCCGTCCACGTCCGCGCCCGCACGGCCATGGCGGAGATCATGGAGCTCTTGAGCTGAGTCAATCCTGAGCGTGGGCGGCGGGTAGGGCGGGAGCGAAGGATCAAAGCGTGGCACGACAGGCAGTAGCTTGGTTGCACGATCCGGGTATGCCACGCTTTGATCCTTCGCTCCCGCCCTACCAACCGCCCTCGCTCAGGATAGTTTTTATCGGTCCCGTTCCAGTACGAAGTCGAGCGCCAGCTCCAGCGCTTCCTTCGCGGCCGAGGTGGGGAACGGCGCGAGAGAAGCGCGGGCGCGCGACGCGTAGTCGCGGGCGATGGCGTGGGTCTCTTCCAGGGCGTCGTACCGGCGGACGATGTCGGTGATGACCATCGGGTCGACGTGATCGAAGGACTTGTTCGTGGCCACCTGGGCGATGAGCTCGCGTTCTTCGGGCGTGCAGCGGGGCAGGGCCAGGATCAGCGGCAGGGTCAGCTTCCCTTCCTTCAGGTCCGAGAGGGCCGGCTTGCCAAGGACTTCCGTGCTGGAGGTGAAGTCGAGCAGATCGTCGATGAGCTGGAAGCAGACGCCGAGGTTGAAGCCGTAGTCGTGGAGCAGGTGCGCCTGGCTCTCGGGCAGATCGACGAGATAGCCGGGGATCCGGCAGCAGGCGCCGAAGAGGGCGGCCGTCTTCCGGCCGACGATCTCGAAGTAGTCGTTCACGGACAGCTCGACGTGACCGTTCTGCTCCAGCCCGAGGATCTCGCCCTCGATCATGCGGATGGTCACGTTCGAGAGCAGGCGCAGCACCTCCAGCCGCCCTTCGTCGAGGGCCAGCTTCATGGAGTGCATGAAGATGTAGTCGCCGACCAGCACGGTGAGGTTGTTGCCCCAGCGGTAGTTGATGGACGTGCGGCCGCGGCGGACGGCGGCCTCGTCGATGATGTCGTCGTGGACCAGCGTGGCCGTGTGGATGAACTCCAGCACGGCGCCGTAGGCCACGTCCCGCGTCCCCTCGTAGTGCAGCATGCTGGAGACGAGCAGGAGCAGGGCCGGGCGAAGCCGCTTGCCGCCGCCGGCCAGGATGTGCTCCCCGACGTCCGAGATGGTGCCGATCTCCGACTGGAAATTGCGGCGCAGCTCGTCCTCGACGAGCTGGAGCTTCGCCGCGATCGGCTCGATGAGCCGTTCGGCGCGTGCGAATTGCTCGGGAAGAGCCGGGGGGCGGGCCGTCACGGGCGAAGGATAATCGATCGGTAGCTCAACGCTCAACCGCGGTAGTTCGTGAACTGCAACGGAATGCCGAAGTCTTTCCCCTTGATCAGCGCAATGGCCTGCTGCAGATCGTCCTTGCTCCGTCCCGTGACGCGCACCTGGTCGCTCTGGATCGCGGCCTGCACCTTCAGCTTGGCGTCCTTGAGGTGCCGGACCACGGCCTTGGCCTTCTCCGTCTCGATGCCCTGCACGATCTTCACGTGCTGCCGCACCGTGCTGCCGGCCGCCTGCTCGATCTTGCCGTAGTCGAGCGCCTTCAGGTTCACGCTGCGCTTGACCAGCCGCGTCTCCACGATGTCCTTCACGCTGCGCAGCTTCGACTCGTCGTCCGAGACCAGGATGATCTCGTCGTTCGCCAGCTCGATCGAGCTCTTGCTCCCCTTGAAATCGAAGCGCTGGGCCAGCTCCTTCTGCGCCTGCTGAATGGCGTTGTGCACTTCCTGCATGTCCGTCTTCGACACCACGTCGAAGGAGAATTCCTGGGGCACGGGGACCTCCGTGATCGTTAGTTTATCCCGAGCGAAGCGAGGGATCTGGCAACTCAGCAAGACAGCGTAGACAGAATGGAGTGACCCGCTCACTCGCGTATTCTCGTGGGTTACATCACGGGAAGTGAGTGCAGAGCCACATACAGGAGGAACGGGTCATGGCACATCTTAGCAACTGGATAGGGATCGACGATCACGCCGACAAGTGGACGATTGCGCAGTTCCGAGGAGGGCAGAGGGAACCGGAGCGGGAGTGGGAGCTGACGCCAGGGGAGAGCGGATACCGAAAGTTGATCGGCTGGCTCAAGGAGATGAAGGGGCCGGTGCGGATTGTGTACGAAGCAGGCCCATGCGGATACGAGATGCAGCGGCGGCTTCAGCGGAGCGGATTTGACTGCGCGGTGGCCGCACCGTCTCTGACCCCGCGCAAGGCTGGGGACCGGGTCAAGACCAACCAGCGGGACGCGCGGAAGCTGGCGCATCTGCTACGAGCCGGAGAGCTGACGCTGATCACGGTGCCTAGCCCTCGACAGGAGTCGATCCGCGATCTGGTGCGAGCCCGGGAAGCAGCGAACAAGGATCTGCTGCGGGCACGCCATCAGTTGAGCAAGCTGCTGTTGCGATATGGCCACCGATACGGAGAGGGCAAGGCGTGGACCGGGCGGTTCTGGGCATGGGTGAAGGGAATCGAGCTCTCCGAGCCGTGCAGCCAACATGTGCTGGAGCAACACATGCGGGTGATCGAGCAGAGAGGGGCGATCGTCGCGGACTACGACAAGATGATCGCGAGCCTGGCCCAGGAGTCGGAGTACAAAGGGCTGGGCGAAGCCCTCAGTGTGCTGCGAGGTATCGACTGGCTGACGGCGATTACCATTCTGGTCGAGCTGGGCGATCTGCGCCGGTTCGCCACGGCGCCGCAGTTGATGGCGGCCGTGGGGCTTGTTCCGAGCGAGTACAGCACCGGAGACAAGACCAACCGGGGACCGATCACCAAGACCGGCAATGCGCACGTCCGGCGCGTTCTGATCGAGGCGGCCTGGCACTATCAGCGCTTCGCCAGCCGGCCCGGTCCGCGTATCCGTCGCCGGCGTGCCGGCCAACCCACTGCCCGAGTGGACATTGCCGAACGCTGCGAGAAGCGACTCCATCGACGCTTCATACGGCTGGTTTCACGAGGCAAACGCTCGACGGTGGCCGCGGTGGCCGTCGCTCGAGAACTGGCCGGCTTCGTCTGGGCTCTCGGACAAATCGCGTACGACTGAATCTTGAACTTGGCGCAGCGGTGAGGTCGGTCGAGGGTTCCGGTTCATGAAAGGAGAATCCTCGAGTGCCCTATAGCGACACCGCTCAGCCGGTGACTCACGAATGTAGACCGAGGCAGCTCCCGACGGATCATGTTCATGCGGTACCAACCCGCGCATATCAGACTGATCATCGTCGCCGCTTCGCCCTCGATCGACTTCACCGCTGCGCTTTACCCAACAGGAGAACGAAAGACGATCAGCAAAGGAAGAGTCAAAACCAAAACCAGCGCGTACTAGCTTGCACGGTCACTCCATATCAGGGCACGACTGCGTCGTGCCGAATTCTCGTGGGCGGGCGGTGGCACGCGTTTCGTCGATGACACGCGCAAACGGGGATTCGGCACGACGCAGTCGTGCCCTACGCAACCCAGCAACTTCACTGTGCATTCACCACCTGCACTCCCGCCGGGGCCGTGAAGTGGAACAGGTCCGCCGGCGTGTCGCGCTTGTGGAAACCGGAGAAGTCGAAGGACGTGTGATTGCCCTCGCGGTCTGTGTATTCGATGTGCTCGATGAAGTGCGTGGCCGCCGACGTCGTGACGGTCACCGTGCGGATCTGGGCGGAGCCGCTCTTCGGCTGGAGGGTGGTGACGACGGAGTCGCCGCGCGCGACCTCGGTAATCTTGAAGAGGCGCTCCCGTGCCGAGGGGTCGCCGATGAGGAGGAAGGGCAGGTCGGCCCTGCGGCTGTCGTCGACTTCGGCTACCGTCACCTGCTTGTCGCCCGGCACGTAGAACCACGAGCGCCGGCCGTCGAAGACGAAGAGCTTCTGCTCGGGGGAGGTGTAGCTCCAGCGCATCATCGGCAGGGGTCCGAAGACCACCGAGCCCGCCTCGGGGCTGGCGGCGCTGAAGCCTTTCGGGGTGAAGCGCTGGCTGAAGGCGGCCTCGCTGCCGGCCACGGCGGCGGCGGCTTTATCGAGCTCGGCCGCCCGGGCGGTCAGTGTGGAGAGGGCGAGTGCGGCGACGGCAACGGTACTGAGGAAACGTGGTTTCATAAATCCTTCCGGGCGAGTCCCGGCCGGCTACAGCCGCTCGACTTCGATCGCCACGATCGCCGAATTGACGATGAAGATGCGATCGTTCTTGCTCCGGTCGAGCGGGAAGAGGACGAAGCCGTTTCGCTCCGGGTTGTAGTGAGCGATCCCGCGGATGATCTCGCCATCGGCAAATTCCACCGCAATCTGGCTGCCAGCCGCCGGCTCCAGGGCCTCTTCCGGCACGCTCCGCGGGTAAAACACGGCCTTGATGTCGTCGAAGGGCACCTCACCGTCCATGCCGTCCTCGTGCTTCACCCGGAAGAGCTTCGCCTCGAGATCCACGGCATCGAGCGTGGCGCGCTCGGTGCGGCCGCTGCGGTAGCGGAGAACCACCTGCCCGTCAGTCATCGTCAGAAGAGCTCCAGACCCCAGAGATCGTGGAGATGAATGATACCTTCCAGCCGCCGCTCCGCGCCGGTGATGAAGAGAGAGGTGATCTTGCGCTCCTCCATGATCTGGAGGGCCACCGAAGCCAGCTCGCCCGCGCCGATCGTCCGCGGATCGCGCTTCATGGCGTCCGCCGCCGTCCTCCGCAGGAGATTTTCGTCCTTCTCCAGGAGACGCCGGAGGTCGCCGTCCGAGATGACGCCTTCCAGGACGCCGTCGTCCCTCGTCACCGCCGTGATGCCGAAGCCCTTCTTGGACATCTCGTAGATGACGTCGTGCATGGAGGTGGACGGGCGCACGGCCGGGACGGCGTCGCCGGCGTGCATGAGGTCCTTGACCTGCAGGAAGCGCTTGCCGAGCTTCCCGCCCGGGTGGAGCTTGGCGAAATCCTCCTCGCGGAAGCCCTTGCGCAGCAGCAGAGCCATGGCCAGGGCATCGCCGAGGGCCAGGGCGGCGGTGGTGGAGGCCGTGGGGGCCAGGCCGAGCGGGCAGGCTTCCTCGGAGATGGCCGCGGAGAGGTGGTGGTCGGCCGCCCGGGCCAGGGTCGACTGCGGTTTGCCGGTGATGGCCACCAGCTCCGCGCCGATCCGCTTGATGGACGGGATGAGCCGCACCAGCTCCTCGGTCTCGCCGGAGTTGGAGATGGCCAGGACGACGTCGCCGCGCACGATCATGCCGAGGTCCCCATGAATGGCCTCGGCGGGATGAAGGAAGAAGGAGGGCGTGCCGGTCGACGCCAGGGTGGCGCTGATCTTCTTGCAGATGATGCCGGACTTGCCCAGCCCCATGGTGATCACCCGGCCGGCACAGGCATTGATTAGCTCCACCACGTCCACGAACGTGTGGTCGAGGTGCTCGATGAGGCCGAGGATGGCGGCGGACTCGACTTCGAGTACGCGCCGCGCCTCGACGAGGGCGGGATGGTCTTCACGATTCGTCTGCTGCGGGGCCTCGGACATTGCGCGCATGGTACGACAGAGCGGAGCTGACCGCCGAGTGCCGATGCGGGAGACGGCGCTCCGCGGGGTGTCGCCGGCCGTCGCCGACGCAGGTTCGTCACGAATTCCAAGGTGGACGCGCAGGCGCAAGACACCGCGAGAACACCCTCTCCCACCGGGAGAGGATCGCCGCGGAGCGCCTCTCGCCCTGTGCTGAATCACCGGCAGGCAGTCAGCGGAGCGGCGGGGTGAGGGGCCAAGGCCTTCAGCAACGCCCTTCCAAATTGGCTGTGACGAAGGGTGTGTTTCTCCCCCTGTCCAGGCTGATGCGAGACGAGAGCCCCTCACCCCGGCCCCTCCGCGCGGACCGCTTCGAAGTTGATTCACGGAGTGTCGGATTGCGCGCTACGTGGCCGACCCTCTCCCGCGGGGAGAGGGTGTGCGCAACGCCACTTTAGTGTCTTTTCACCGCCCTACTCGTGACGCCGCACGTTATGCGTCCTCAGTCAAGGATTCGGACTCTGGCGACGCCGGCTCCGAGGCCGCGCCGGCCGTCTTCCGGCGGTGGTGGCTTCTCCTCAGGCGCTTCACCTCCTGCACGTGCGGCAGAAGGTCGGCATTCTCCGGAACGCGCGCCAACTGTGAACCGATCCCGTAGGTCTGCGCAGTAAAGGTTGCGATGCGGTTCCAGCGCACCAGGTTGGCGTCGGCCACCATCTTCCATGCTGCCTTCAGCTCGTTCTCCACCCGGGTCCAGCGATTGGCCTCCTGCAGCACCTGCTGAATCTCCTCCGTCTCCTCGACGGTGCCGGCGACCTTGGGCGAAGACCGGACGACGTTGATCGCGGCCTGGGCCTCCGATTCGGAGACGCGCCCGTAGCGCTGCAGGGCCCGTCGGGCCCCGGGCGTGAGCGCCGGTGTGTCGGGAGCCAGCGCCATCAGGGCCTGCAACTGCGCGCTGAACTCCTCGGAGGTCACCGGGCCGGCGGCCGCCTGCGGATCTGCAACGGCAGGGGAGCTCGGAGAATTCGTAATGTCGGACATGATCGTGCTCCTCGGATAGCGGTATCACCGGAGGCGACGCAGCATCGTGCGACGAATGCAGGCAGCCACCGGCTGGAAGAGCGCATATGGCGCTCCTCCGGTTGATGTACGCGAAGTGTGCGAACACACTTCGAGAGCCCGCGGCAGGGAGGAGTACCACTCGACTCCTGCAGAGGCACGGGCCGTCATGCTGTACAGCAAAGTCGCCGTGCCTTTTGGCCGCAACCACAGCGCGCCGAGGACGTTCACCGGATCTCATGCCGGTCCGTCGATCCCCGGAGCGAAAAAAGCGTAGCAGCGCGGCCAATCGCCGTCAAACGACGCCGGAAACGCGCCCCCGCTACGACTCCTGAGTGTCAACCACGGGCCGCGGCCCCTGCGCGGAGGCTGTCACCACAGGGCGGCATGCCGCCGCCCCTGTGCAAGAAGCTTCGCCAATGGGCGGCAAGCTACCGCCCCCGTGCACAAGCTGTCGTCGCGGGGCGGCAGGCTGCCGCCCCGGTGCAACAAACATCGCCACTTGGCGGCACGCTGCTGCCCCGGGGCGGCACGCTGCTGCCCTGGGGCGGCAAGCGCTGCCCCTGTGCACAAGCTGTCGTCCGGGGGCGGCAAGCCGCCGCCCCTTTACACGAAACCCATCACGCGGAGGCGCGGAGGATGCGGAGAAAAAGCAGACCTCCGCGGTCTCCGCGTCTCCGCGTGTCCGTCCCTCGTCGTTTCTTCTCTGAGGGGCAGCGCACCCGCGCTGTGTTGGGCTGTAACGCCCGCGCGACAGCCAAGGCATGACCTGCAGCCACTCATGCCCCATCACTCATGCCTCATGCCCAACTCGGCACTCCGCACTCGGCACTTTCACGCCTCGCGTCGCACGCGCCGTTCCTGCGGGAGCAAGGCCGCGTAGAGCGTGCTGAAGACAGGGGTGGCGACGCCGGATGCCCGGCCCATGCGAACGACGGCCCCGAGCTGGGCGTCGAGCTCGGACGGCTTGCCGTCGAGAACATCGCGCTGCATCGACGCCGTCGAATCGGCGGGCAGGGCGTCGATGCGGTCGAGCGTCACCTTCCGTGCCTCGGGCGGGAGGGTGATGCCGCGGGCGGCAGCGATGGCCAGGATCTCGGAGATGGCTCCCTCGGCCAGCGCGCGCGGCTCGGGCATGGCCCGCCAGACGCCGGCAGGGACGCGGGTGACCGAGCCGAGGCCGCTCAGGGTGGCGATGAAGAGGAACTTCGTCCACATGGCGCGGTGGATGTCGGGCGGAATGTCGGCGCCGAGGCCGGCGCGGAGGAAGGCCTCGCGCAGGCGCTCCAGGCGCGGGCTGGGCCGGTTGTCGAGCTCCCCGAAGTTCGCGAAGGGATCGATCCCGGCGTGCTTGATGTGTCCCGGGCCGGCCACGAAACTGACGATGCCGCACAGACCGCCGGCGGCGTGGTCGCGGCCGAGGGCGGCGGCGAGCTGCTCGGGAGCCTCGAGGCCGTTCACCAGCGGGACGGCCACCGTGTCCGGACCGAGCATGGGCGCCATGTGCGAAGCGGCTTCCGGTACCTGCCACGCCTTCACGCAGACGAGGATGACGTCGGCGTGGCCGGCCGTCGCGGGCTGGCCGGTGGCGCGTACGCGGGGCACCTGGAAGTCGCCCTTGATCGAATCGACGCGCAGTCCGCGCGCGACGAGCGCCTCCAGCATCGCCCCGCGGGCGATGAAGGTGACGTCCTCTCCCGCCGCGGCCAGTCTCCCGCCGAAGTATCCGCCGACGCCGCCGGTACCGTAGATCACAATTCGCATGCCGGGCGCATTATCTCGCGCTGCCGATCCAGGCGACGAGCTTGCCGTCATGGACGATCGGCATGCGGTGCGGGCACGTCGCCGCCATCCGGGCGCGGCACTGGGCCGCTTCCTCCTCGATGGCCCGGCGCTCGGGCAGGTGGCTTCCGAGATTCGCGAAGCGGATGAAGACGGCGATCTTCGTGACGTCGCCCGAGCACCCGCAGCGCTCGGTCATGCCGCGGAACGAGCCGACGCGCACGCGGTAGCGCCGCGCCAGCGCGGGGTACTCCTCGGCGAACAGTCCTGGGTAGTACAACGGAAAGATGCGGCTGCCGTTGTCGAGGAATTCGACCGTCGTTCCCTGCGGCACACGCGAGAGCGCCTCGGCGAACGGGTAGTAGATCGGCGCGTCGCTATGCTCGAAGAAGTTGCGCGCATCCGACGGGCCGAAGGCATGATTCAGGAACGGCGCGAGCGGCACGGTGTTGAGTGCCGCCACGGCTCCGACCGCGGCTATGGCGACAGTGCGCCACGGCAGGCGCTCGACGAGCAGTCCCAGGGCCAGTGCCGCGTAGGCCAGCGGCACGAGACCCGTTCGCGGATAACCCGTCCAGCTTTGCTGCACGGCCGCGAAGAAGAAGATGCCGGCATCGAGAATCGCGGCGATGGCCAGCGCCGCGGCGCCGCGGTTGCGGAACGCCAGCACCAGGAGGGCGAGGACGCCTGCGGCCACGACCGGGAGCGCGATGCCGAATTGCAGTTGCACGCGCTGCAGCCAGAGCGCCGCATGCTCGCCCATGGCTCTGGCCAGCGGAACGAACGCAGAGCCGCGGCGGGCGTTCGCCTGGGCGTGGGACGCGTAGAGGAGGAACGGCGCCGCGGCGGCGGCCACCGTCGCGGCATACGGCAGGAATCCTCGTCGGGGAACGAAGACGACGGCCACGGCCGGAAGGGTCAGAAAGGCCTGGTCTTTGATCAGCGCGGCCGCGCCTAGGAGAAGCAGCGGACGCCAGATGGCCTGCCGCCCGAAGCGGACGAGATGCTCGCCGGCCGTCAGCAGCAGGACGAGCGTCCACGGCTCGAGGTAGCCGCTGGTGACGTAGTAGACGACGTCTTTCTGCCAGTAGAGGAGCGCGCCCACGGTGAGGGCGAACGCGTCGACGCGCCGTCCCACCAGTCGCGGCCGGAGCACGAGCAGCCAGACCGGGAGCGAAAGGGCGTTCAACAGGCGCTCCACGTCGATCGCCGTCGGCACAGGGAGAATCACGCGCAGGGGAATCGACAGGAAGTGGAGGAGGGGAGGGTAACGCTCGGGGAAGCCGGCGCTGATCCCGATCATGGCCAGAGCGGTCAGGCCGGCGAAGGCGGCGACGGGCCAGGGCGAGCGCGGATTGCGCCGCACCGCGACGAGGACGCCCGCGATGGCGGCGAGGGCCAGCAGGAACGGCCACGGCCACCAGAAGGCGTAGGCCTCCAGCGCGTAGCCGTTGTGTAGGAACTGGTCGCCTCCGGTGGGGAACTCCCCGCGCCAGGTCGCGGCGAGATTGACGGCCACCGGCAGGCTGACGGCGCCCGCGAGCACGACGTCGCGCACGCTGATCCGCGCCGCCCCTACGGGCGGCGGATCGAGGGGGAAGGGCCACTTCCAGAGGGCGAAGGCGAGGGCGAGCACCGCCAGCCACGCTGCGCGTGCCGCCACCCCCTCAGTGGTCAGCCACGTGCCGGCGCAGAGGGAGAGGGCGAAGAGGTAGACGACGAGCCGGTTGCCCGACGCGCTCAAGCTTCCTTCCGGCGCCACCCGCCGCCCTCGCGGTGGGCGCGCATCCACACGTCGTCCAGGCCGCCCCCGCTGAGCATCTTGGCGATCCAGAGGATCTGGCCGGTGTGCGTGGAGAAGTGCACGCCAGCGTTGATCAGGTCCTCCATCACCACCTCGTTCATCTTCGGCTCGGGCGACGGCTCGCCGAGCTTCTCCACGGTGAGGGCATCGAAAGTCTTCTCGGCGCCGGCCACCATGCCGTCGAAGATGGCCAGCAGTTCCTCCCGGGGGATGTGGCGCCGCTCGGCGAACTCCTGAGGGCGGTCGCGCTCGTAGGCCAGCCCGCCGAGGTTGCGGTTGAGGTAGTGGTTCAGCGAGCCGCTCAGGTGCAGGACGAGGTTCCCCACCGAGTTGGATTCCTCGTTCGGACGCCACCAGAGCTGGTCATCCGTCAGTTTCGACACCGCCTCCCGGACCTGGGCCGGAAAGACCCGGGTGATGCGGGCGCGGAAGGAGGCGAGGGCGGCGGCAAGGGGAGGTGTGGTGGTCATGGCGGGAGGCATTTTCGTGTAAAATGCGCCCTCTTTTCCATGGTGTCGCTGTCATCGTTGCGCCGGCAGGCGTACAGGTGAAGGTGAGAGGCGTTCGGATTGCACCCGTTCGACCGAGCCAGCAGAATCAAACAATCGAGGATGACTTCATGACGGAAACTCTCAGCTCCAATACTGCCGCTACGCCCGTGCGAAACGCCTCCCCTCGGGGCCAGAAGCCGCTGCCGGTGGAAGCGAAATCGGTGGTCTGGAACCCGACCCCGGCCGAGCTCCGCCGTTTCACCGAGGAGATGCCGAACTGCCGGAAGACCGAGTTCAACAACGTGAACGTGGGGACCCGGGTCGTCTCCCGCTCCAAGGGCTCCACGTACGTGGCCACGGACACGCCGGAGCAGCACTCGGACCAGACCATCAGCCGGGCCGAGTATGACCGTATGTCCCGCCTGCAGAACGAGTACATCAGGACCCGGGACATGCTGGTGGTCGAGGGCTACATCGGCAACGACCCCGAGTTCCGCACGGCGGCGCGGCTCATCATCGAGAAGAGCAACGCCAACATCGCCGGCATGCAGCACATCCTCCTCTATCCGGCCACCGAGGCCGAGCTGGCCGGTTTCCACCCCGTCACCACGGTCATCTACACCCCGAACCTGAAAGCGGAAGGCTACCCCGACGAGCGCCTCATCGCCGTCGACCTGGAGAGCTACACCACCCGCGTCTTCAACTCCGACTACTTCGGCGAGTCGAAGAAGGGCGGCCTGCGC
>CAZYTO010000123.1:0-15678 GCA_964650405.1 uncultured Thermoanaerobaculia bacterium
ACGTCTCCTCTCCTAAGTCGTCCGCTATTGCAGGCGGAAGTTGACGGTCAGGTTGTAGTACACCGGAACGGCTTGTCCGTTGAGGGTGCCGGGCTGGAACTTCCATCGTTTCACGGCGTTGACGGCGGCGTCGTCGAGGCCGAGGGGCAGACTCTTGAGAACGCGAACGTCGGTGACGTTGCCGTGGGCGTCGATGATCGCCTCGAGGATCACGAACCCTTCGACGCGCGCGCGGCGCGCGGGTTCCGTATAGATGGGATCGATCCGCGAGATGGTGATCGGTGCCTTGACGTCGCCGCCGACGCGGACCGGACCGGTGCCTGTGCCGCCGAGCTGTCCGCCGAGCGTCCCGCCCAGCGTCCCGCCGACCACGCCGCCCACGACCCCACCCACCACGCCGCCGGCCACACCGCCCACCTGTCCGCCCACCACGCCGCCTTCCTGCCCGCCGGTCGTATCCGTCTGCGTGTCGACCTGCGGCACTTCGTGCGGCACCTCGGTGGGCTGGTGGAACTGCGGGACCTCCCGCGGCGTCTCGACGTGGGCCACGTGCGGTTGGGCGTGCGCGGCGGCAGGGGGAGGCGGTGGCGGTGGCGGCGGCGGCGCCGCCTGCACCACGAAGGCCGCGATCGGCTTCACCACTTCGGGCGCCTTCTTCTTGACGTACAACCCGGCCGCTACGACCGCGCCGATGAGGATGAAGTGGATGAAACCCGAGATGAGCGCGGTGGCCCAGGTGCCCTTCTTCTTGTCACGCCCCGCGGATTCGATGAGGACATCGTCAAACATGACCGCCAACCTTTCGTCTGCACCGTTGGGGATGGGGTCTTCAGAGTTGATGCCAACACAGCCCAGTTCGATTCGGGCCGACTTCGTTTGTCCTCACGTGAGGCCCCGAGCGTACACCCTCGCTGCGAGAGGCCGCAATGGGGACGTGGCGGATGTAGGGGATTCGTTGTCCGTTGTTCGTCCATCGTTGTCCGCCGGGAGCAATTCGTTGCGGACCGGACAACGTGCGGAGACGGATGGGAGTCGGGTTCGCTGGTCGCTGGTCGCTGATCGCTGGCTCTGCACCTTCAGTCCGATCGGATCGATTCGATGAAGGCTGAAAGGCTGGAAGGCTGAAAGGCTGGAAGGGAAGCCCGTGCTGCTTCTGGCCCTTTCAGCCTTTCAACCTTCCAGCCTTCGTTACCGCGCATCCTCCCGACGTTTTGGTGCAAGGCCTGGTCGCGGGGCCGGGCGGCCGGTGGCCTACAATCCCGGCCCATGCCATCCACCGCTCTCACCGCGGACGACTTCGAGCAACTGGCCCGCGAGCGGTTGTCGCACATGGCGTACGAGTACCTGGCCGGCGGGGCGGGGGACGAGGCCACATTGCGGTGGAACCGGGAGTCGTTCGAGCGGATCCGGCTGCGGCCGCGCGTGCTGGAGGACGTGACGGCCATCGACACACGCGTGGAGCTGTTCGGGGAGACGATGCCTGCGCCGATCCTCCTCGCGCCGGTGGCCTACCAGCGCCTCTTTCACGAGGAAGGGGAGTTGGCCGGCGTGCGTGGAGCGGGGAGGGCTGGGGCGACGTTCGTCGTCAGCACGGCCGCGAACTGCTGCATCGAGGACATCGCCGCGGCGGCCACGGCGCCGCTCTGGCTGCAGGTCTACATCCAGGAAGACCGCGGCTGCACGCGCGACCTGATGGAGCGGGCGCGGGCGGCGGGCGTGAAGGCGTTCTGCCTGACCGTCGATACGCCGGTGGTCGGGACGCGCAACCGGCAGGCCCGGGCGAACTTCCACATGCCGGCCGGGCTCGGGACGCCGCATCTCGACGCGGCCAACCGCGACCGCCTTACCGTGGTCAGCCCGAAGCGGGTGCCGGTGACGTGGGCGGACGTGGACTGGCTCCGCTCCATCGCCGGACTGCCCGTGCTGCTCAAGGGCATTCTGGATCCCGACGACGCGGCCCGGGCCATCGACCACGGCGCGGACGGCATCCTCGTGTCGAATCACGGCGCCCGCAATCTCGACACCGTTCCGGCCACGATCGACGCCCTGCCGCACATCGCGGCGCGCGTGTCGGGCCGCGTCCCGCTCCTCCTCGACGGCGGCATCCGCCGCGGCACCGACGTCGTCAAGGCCCTGGCCCTCGGCGCGAAGGCAGTGCTCATCGGACGCCCGTACGCCTATGCCCTGGCCGCTGATGGAGCGGACGGGGTGGAGCGCCTCCTGGCCATCCTCCGCGAGGAGCTGGAGACCGCCATGGCCCTCCTCGGCCGCCCACGCCTCGCCGATCTCGATGCCGGCGTGCTGTGGACGTTGTAAGCGGGTATCGGGTATCGGGTGTCAGGTCTCTAGGAGATCTCCGTCAACGACCAATACCTGCTGCGCCATCGCAAGAGTAAAGTGAATTCTCCGCACTCCATTGTCCTTTGCGCTTGACACAATGGCGTTCCCGCCTTACTGTGTGTATACGATGTTCAGCAACGGCCTGACCCTGCTATCCCGGTCGTTTACGCTGCGTAGCCGCGTGAAGCTGGAGGGCGTTGTGTAGTCGCACGTCACATAGGCCTGAAGTGGCCCCCTCCGGCTGACGCTGGAGGGGGCTTTTGTTTTTATCCCATGAAATGACGCCCAGGTGGCGCAATTGGAAGACGCACCAGTCTCAGACACTGGTTGTTGCGGGTTCGAATCCCGCCCTGGGCACCACTACGAGCGCGGAATCGGAGGACTGAGGAGGCATGAGGCATGAGTGACGAGGCATGAGTGGCATTGGAATGTGCCTCGTGCATCTCACCCTCGATATCGAAGCGAGTGTCAAATTTCCTCACACTCAATGAGAGTAACGGATAGAGCCCGAGAATAGAGCAATTCACTGAAAGCCAGGTGGCGCAATTGGAAGACGCACCGGTCTGAGAGGCCGGTTGTTGTGGGTTCGAATCCCACCCTGGGCACCATTCCCGGCGCCGATCGCAGTAGGCGATCGGCGAATGCATTGTCGTTACAGTTTATGACTATGACCGGCCGTCGATCTCCCGAAGGATATTGCAGAACAGCACGCCCTGGCCGATGGCGTCGTCGAGGGCGACGTGGGTGTGCGGCTGATTTCCGAACCAGCGCCGCGGCATGTTCTTCTTCGTCGCGTCGCGATAGGGCATGCGCAGGGCGACCATGGCCAGGGTCTTGATATCCAGAGCGGAGTGGGAGAAGGGGCTCTCGCCTGCAAAGCGCATCAGGTACCAATAGACGAACATGAAGTCATAGGCGACGGGATAGCCGACAAAGACCGGCTTGCCGGGGAGGGTTCGGACCCAGGCGACATAGCGGCGCATCGCCTCCCGCGGGTCTTCGCAGTTCTCGCGGCAGGCCTTCCACGCTTCCGGCTGGGACAGCCACCACTCGTGCGTTCGCGGATCGGGGGCGGCGCCCGGCAGCAGCTCGAGGTTCACGGCGAACGTCCCGAGCATCTCGCCGCTGCGCCGGAATGCAGCCGAGCCGAAGCTCAACATCGAGTGCGCGCCTGGGATCGGCCCGTCGGCCTCGACATCGGTGCTGACATAGATCTCTTCAGCCATGCGCGCATCGTATCAGCGCGCCGCAGCCCTGACCGTTGTCCGCAGCCCGGAGCCAGTTCGGGATCAGTCCTTGTCGTGTGGGTACTCGACCTCGAAACAATGCCCCATCCCGATCCGCAGGTAGACCTCGCGGCGCCGCTCATCCTCATTGCGAAGGACCAGCCGCTTCCGCGTGAGGCTGAGAATCGTATAGACCGTCGTTCGCTTGTCGCTTCCCGCCGTGATCGTCAGCGTGCGGCCGGCGAGTTGCCATGTGCCATCAGAGGCGGGCCTGTGATGGAGCCACGACCGGAAGACGTGCGTGCCATCTTCGATGTCAAGTGAGAACTCCTCCTCCTCCGACTCCGCGTTGCTGGCACACCATCCACCGCGGAGCATCGATTCGGGGATGTGAGCCTTCGGTGCCGCCGCCAGAGCCGGCACGACCGACGAGAGCACCGCGGTCATGAACGCAATCCGGAGCCGGGCCGTCGAGAGCATGTGTTGGACATCATCGCACGCACCCCGACACCTGGTACCCAACACCCGGTACCCGCCCCGGTACCCGCACCCGGTACCTGCAACCGGCACCCGGCACCGCACCCCGCCGTTCCGTTTGACGCGGAAAAGAGGCACACTCCGTCATTCAATAGGTAAACAGGAAGGAGCTACCCATGCGCGCACGGCTGTCCGTTCTGATCGCGGTCTGCTTCGTCTGGCTGTCGGCCTGCTCGAGCACCACACCCCCGCCCCTTCGTGGAGTCGCGACGGAAGCGCCGACCATGCGGCTCTACGACCTGGAGAATCGGTTGAACGTCTCCAACGGCAAGACCGAACAATGCTCCGATCCCGTCCTCCGCAGCCGCTCCATCGAGACTTTCCTCGACGACAACGGCAAGAAGTTCTATGTCGGCGTGGTCGAGCTGAGTGACGACGGCCACGTCTCGAACCTCTTCCAGGAGGAGCTGGTCGTGAAGCGCCTTCGCCAGGTGGCCCTGGGCGGCGATACGGTCAGCGTGGAGAACAGCAAGGGCGCCGTCATCGTCACGTTCGTCCACGGCTGGCACCATCGCTCCAAGGTCTGCGATCCCAATCTGGCCTGCTTCCGCCGCGTGCTGCAGGCCCTCAGCGAAGGGCAGGACCGCCCCGTCTTCGGTATCTACATCGGCTGGCGCGGCGAGAGCGTGCACAAGGGCTCGGTCTTCACCTTCTACGGGCGGAAGCGGACCGCACACACCATCGGCGGCATCGGCGGGCGGGAGCTGCTGCAGGAGCTCGACGAGACGTACCGGGATCTGAACCAGACCATCAAGGACAAGACCGGGCAGCGGCACGTGGTCACCATGGTCACGGCGGGTCACAGCTTCGGCGGAGCGCTCGTCTACTCGGCCGTCGAGGCCGCGCTCGTGCAGGAGGTGCCGAATCCCGACCCGAACACGAAGGGCAGCATTCACGTCGTCGGCAAGCCGCCCGTCACGTGCGGCGGTCAGGCCGTCCGCCCCATCCGTCCCGGCATCGGCGACCTGGTGGTCCTCGTGAATCCTGCCTTCGAAGCCCTCCGGTACGAGACGTTTGCCAAGGACCTGGAGATCCACGCTGCCTATCCGGCCAACCAGTTGCCCGTGCTCCTGACCGTCGCTTCCGAGGCGGATTCCGCGGTGGGCGTGGCCTTCCCGGCGGGACGCCTCGTGTACTTCCTGGCTTTCCCGTGGCGTTATCAGGGGCGCAGCGACGTCATCGGCCAGGGCCATTACGAGCCGCGGATCACCCACGACCTGATCCTCGCGGACGCCGCAGGCGCCGAGATCCATCCCGGCCCGGCGCAGCAGGTGACGCCGCCTGAGGCGGATGCGGCCACGATCCAGCGGTGCGACCTCGACATCCAGAACGACCACGACACCGCCACCTGCGCCTGCGAGTATCCCGTTCCGCCGAGTCTCGCCGCCGCCCTCTCCCCCTCGCCGAGCGCCGTGAAGATGGCCCTGGCCGGCGGCGCCGTGAGCATCACCCCGGATGAGAAGGTCGTCCTCAAGGCCCGCAGCAGCGACTGGGACCCGCACGCCCCCTTCATCGTGGCCCGCACGGTCAAAGACATCATCTCGGCGCACAGCGACATCTACACGCCGCGCTTCGTCACGTTCCTTGCTTCGTACATCCGCGCGTTCCTGGTGCAGTCGACGATCAACGAGCGAAAGGGCAATGCCAGCGACGATCAGTGCCTGGCGTTGACGGCGGCGGGAGGGAGGTAGGGGGGACGCGCGCGCTGGGTCCTGGGTGACGGGTACCGGGTAACCGGGTAATGGGTACCTCGTGTCGGAATCGGGTATCGGGTGTCGGGTGCTACCCGTCAAGGTCTGGCCGCGTCACTGTGGTTCTCTGCAATCCAGCATTCCACTTTGCCGATGGCCGTTCGGCCGGCGGTGACGGAAACGTGCGGCTTGATCTCGTGGAGTCTCGTCGCGAGCTGATCGAGTGAGGCGTTGGCGTTCTCGCGTCGTAAAAGGAGGGCTGTGGCCAGGGGTTCGAGCTCCTTCACTCCGAGAGGTACGAGGCTTCGCTGAACCCACTCGACGGCCGGCTCGATCCTCTCCAGTGTCTGGCGAAAACGCTCTTTTAGCTGGGTGTAACGTTTCCCAACTCGGTACGTAGCCCCATATTCATGCGGTGCAGTCCGCACGATGTCGAGCGCGTCCATCGTGGCAAGCGTGTCGCCCAAAGCGAATGAGAAGGGTCCGTAGTAGTAAATGCGGAACGGCGCCGAGATCGGAGCGGCGAACATCTCCTTCAGGAAATACGCCGACTTTTGGAGAAGCGTCTCACCGCAGAACCGACCCGTTGCTTCGACCCGCTCGACAATACGGCCGAGGATGGCAGCATCCCGCAGTTCGTCGGCGGTCATGACTCCTCCGGGAGCGTACGCCCCCTGAGCTTGGGTTTGCAATGTTCCGGCCGATTGGGTGTGCCGCTACCGCGCTACCGATCTCGCCGGATCGCGCCGGCCATCGGGCGGCTGGCCTTTGACTCGCGTCGAGGTTTCCCGTCACGATGCCCGGCCTATGCGCATCGCACCGCTCTCCCTCCTTCTCGCCGTTGCCGTCGTTACGCCGTTGTCTGCCGACGTTCTGCCGTTCCTCAGTGATCCCCAGGTGTCAGCGCTGGCGGAGGAGTTGTCCGGCGAATCGGCCAAGCGGAACCTGGAAGGGCTTTCGCGGCTGCACCGGATGCGCGGATCGCACGAGTTTCATCAGGCCAGCGAGCTGGTAGTCGGGGTGTTGAAGACGTACGGCTACAGCGATGCCCACATCGAGCAGTTGCCGGCGGACGGGAAGATCTTCTACGGCACGCAGCGGTCGCGGCCGGCGTGGAATGCGGAATTCGCGGAGCTGTGGGAGGTGGACGCGAACGGTGCGCCGCGGGTACGGATGGGCAGCTTCAGCGCCACGCCGATCTCGCTGGCGGAAGACAGCGTCAGCGCCGATGTGACGGCGGAGCTGATCGACGTAGGCGACGGGACGCACGAGAGCGACTACGCGGGGAAGGACGTCAAGGGAAAGGTCGTGCTGGTCAGTGCGCAGCCGGGAGGCGTGCAGGAGCTGGCGGTGGGGAAATTCGGCGCGGCAGGAATCGTGAGCTATGCCGCGAATCAGCGGACGGCCTGGTGGAAGCAGGATGAGACGCTCGTCCGCTGGGGCCACCTGGAGACGTTCACCTCCGCGCCTGCGTTCGCGTTCATGGTCTCGCTGGGCGAGGCGCGCGTGCTGCAGCAGCGTCTCGCGCACGGGGAACACGTCCGGCTGCATGCGGTGGTGCGGGCGAAGCTGGAGCCGGGCTTCTACGACATCGCCACCGCCACGATCCCCGGCGCGGACCCGGCCGTGGCCGGCGAGGAGATCGTCTTCAGTTGCCACCTCGATCACCCGCGCCCCGGCGCGAATGACAACGCCAGCGGATGCGCGACGATCCTCGAGGTGGCGCGCACGCTGCGGGCGCTCATCGACGGGAAACGCATTGCGCCGCCGCGGCGGACCATCCGCTTCGTCTGGCCGCCGGAGATCGAGGGGACGCTGGCGCTGCTGAACGGAAGGCCGGAGCTGGCGTCGCGGGTCAAGGCAGCCATCCACCTGGACATGGTGGGCGGCGGCGCGGAGACGAAGACGATCTTTCACGTCACGCGCGGGCCGGCCAGCCTGCCGTCGTTCATCTACGACGTGGCGGCAACGGTGGGGGCGTTCGCCGACGAGCAGTCGTCGCGGTATGCGATGACCGGCGAGGCGAAGTGGCCGCTGACGGCGCCGGAGGGCGGGCGGGAAGCACTGCGGGCGGCGTTCGTGCCGCTGACGCTCGGCAGCGATCACCAGGACTACTCGGACAGCTCGTGGTCGATCCCGTCGATCTATCTCAACGACTGGCCCGACCGCTTCATCCACACGACGGGCGATACGGCCGCGAAGATCGATCCCACGAAGCTGAAACGTGCCGGCTTCATCGCCGCGGCCAGCGGCCTGGTGCTGGCGAATGCGCGCGCGGAGGATGCGCCGGCGTTTCTGCACACGACGGAGGCGGCGGCGCTGCAGCGTGCCTCGGAGACGCTGATCCAGCGGGAAGGATTGCCGCCGGCGGAAGCGGCGAACCGTGTGCGCTTCGAGCTGTGGTACGAGCAGCGGATGGTGGAGTCGCTGGGGCGCTTCTTCGCCGTGCCCGCCGCGGTGCAGACTGATGGCGCCGCGTTCCTGGCCAATCTCCGCCGCGTTCTTCCTGATCCCGGCCCGGCGCCGGCCCCGCATGGCAAGGTCTATCACCGCAATCCCAGGGTCCGCGGCTCGCTCGAGGCCTTCGGCTACGACTACCTCGGCGATCACATCGGCAAGGAGAAGAGCGGGAAGCTGGCGCTGCCGGGGTTCGAGGGGCTCCGCGGCGGCGGCGAGGACTACGTATACGAGGCGCTGAATCTCGTGGACGGCAAACGGACGACGAGCGAGATCCGCGACGCGCTCTCGGCGATCTACGGCCCGGTCCCGCAGGAGATGGTGGACGGGTACCTCGCGGCGCTTGCGGAGGGAGGGCTGATCGAGTGAAGGGCGAAGGGCGAAGGAGGAAGGGCGAAGGACTGGCGAAGCACGTCGTTTCGGGTTGATCGCTTCGAGAGGTGAACTGCCCTCTTCAAGGCCCCGCTCGCCGCTCGCCCGTCCCCGCTCGCCCACTGATCCATTCAGCTACTTCTCGCTGCCATTCACCGACGAATTGTGCCGTTCGCCGATTCGCAGGGAGCGCGGCGCCGCCTCCGGCGTTCAATACGCGGAGGCAACATGCGACACGCACTGACGCTCCTCGCCACACTGGCCGCGACGCTCTCCCTCGGCGCGGCGACGGTCCACGGCGTCGTCCGCGACGCGGACGGCACGGCCCTTCCGGGCGTCACGGTCTACGAGAAGGGATCGAGCGACACCATCGTCACCGACCGCGACGGGCACTTCACGATCGGGGTGGCCTCCCTGCCGGCACAGCTCGTGGCATTCCTCGGCGGCTTCGACGCCGTGACCGTCACGGCCGGTCGTGAGGAGGTGGAGATCCGGCTGAAGCTTGCCGCGGTGAGCGACACGGTCACGGTCACCGCGCGCGCGCCGCGCTTCGCGAGCATGTCGAGCTACGACCTGAAGCCGCTCGACATCTACCGGACGCCGGGGGCGCAGGCCGACGTCTTCAAGGCACTGCAAACGCTGCCGGGCGTGGTCAAGGTCGACGACGGCGCCGGTCTCTTCGTGCGCGGCGGCGACGTGAGCGAAGTGCGGGTCCTGCTCGACGGCGCGACCATCCAGCATCCCTTCCGCTACGAGTCGCCGGCGGGCGGGCAGTATGGGTCGATTCCGCCGCTCCTGCTGGAGGGGATCGCCTTCAGCACGGGCGGCTTCTCGGCCCGCTACGGCAACGTCCTCAGCGCCGTGCTCGACCTGCGCGGACTGGGGAAGCCGTCCACGGAACAGCTCACCGCGACCGCCGGGCTGGCGGGGCTCTCGGCACGAGCGGACGTGCCGGTGGGCGAGACCGCCGGGATCCGCGGCTCCGGCAACGTGTCGTCCACACGGCTGCTCTTCGACGTCAACGGCGCGCCGCGGCAGTTCGACCGGGAGCCGGCATCGTGGGACGCCAACGTCAGCGGCCATCTCGAATCGGCGTCGCTCGGTTCGCTCAAGATCTTCGCCATGGCCCGCCACGACGGCGTGGGCGTCGATCTGCAGCGGGGCGGTTTCGACGGGTTTCTCCACTCGTCGTCCAACGAGTCCTCGGCCATCGCCAGTTGGAAGAAGGCGGCCGGTCCCTGGCAGTTGGCGGGCGTGCTCGGCGCCGATTCGTTCGGGAACGGCGTCGACATCGGCGTTCTCGATTTGCATACCACCGACCGCCGGCTCGACGGGCGTTTCGACGCCGCCCGCGGTCTGGGCGGCGCGATTCTCCGCATCGGCGTGGACGCAGAGCGGGCAGACACGCGCATCGACGGTACGAAGTCGATCCAGGGCCAGGACTTCAACGGCGCCGGCGGGACCAGCGCTTTCCACGCAGTCAGCGGCGACACGCACGGCGGCACGTACGCGGAGGTGGAGGAGACCTTCGGCCGCTTCACGCCGACGCTCGGCCTCCGCGTCGACGACGATCGTCTGGTCCGGGCCGTGACCGCGGACCCACGCCTCAACGTGACCTTCGCGGTCTCCCCGCAGCAGAAGCTGCGCTTCGCCTGGGGCCTCTTCCACCAGGCACCGGCGCCCGACTACTTCGACCGCGTCTCCGGCGCGCTGACCCTCAAGCCGATGGAGGCGGAGCACTGGATCGCCGGATACGAGATCGGAACGGCGGACGGCCCAGCATTCGTGCGCGCCGAGGCGTACGAGAAGCGCTATCGCGACCTGCCGCTGCAGAGCGCGACGGCCGGCTACACCTCGGCCGGCTACGGATTCGCCCGCGGGATCGACCTCTTCAGCTCGAAGAAATGGCAGGGTCTCGAGCTGCGCGCGTCCTACAGCCTGCTGACGGCCCGGCGCTGCTGGACTCCGTACGATCAACAGGCGCGCTTCGACCTGCCGGCCGGAGCCTGGCGGCCCGACTTCGACATCCCGCAGGTGCTGTCCCTCGTCGCCAGCAGCCAGCTCACGCAGACGATCGGCGCCGGCCTGACCTGGACGTCCGCCGCGGGGAAGCCCACCACGCCGATCCTCGGAGCTAGGCAGGCGCCGTACGGCCTCGCTCCGATCTACGGTCCGATCAACTCGGAGCGTCTCCCGCGCTATGAGCGCTGCGACGTCAACGTCACGTACCGCCCGCGCACTTCGGGCAGAACTGCTCTCATCTACTTCATCGCCGTCAACAACCTCTTCGCCCGCAGGAACGTGAGCGACTACGCCTGGAACGCGGATTACACGGCACGCACGCCGGTGGTCAGCGCGGCACCGCGCTCCTTCTATTTTGGACTCACGGCTATTCGCTGATTCGCTGGTCGCTTAATCGCTTAATCGCTTAATCGCTTAATCGCGTATTCGCTTCATCGCTGATTCGCTGTTCCAAGAAAGGACATCATCATGAAACGACTGCTCCTGGTAGTGCTGCTGTATCTCCTCGCCGCCGGCGTTCGCGGTGATGACTTCTCCAAACAGGTCAATGCGCTGGAGAGGGCCTGGATGAGTGACGATGGCGCCGCGATCAAGGCCTCCATGGACGCGCTGCAGAAGCTGCCGCCGGGCACGCGGGTCACGTACGCGATCGGCTATGCCGAACGGCGGATGGCCTTCCTCCGTACCGTGCCGCAGGCCGATCGCATGGCCTTGATGACCGACGCCATCGCCCGGTTCGAGGCGGTGATCAAGGCCGAGCCCTCGAATGGGGAAGCACATGCCCTTCTCGCTTCCTGCCTGGGGGCGATGATCGGCTTCGACCGGATGCTGGCCAAGGACTACGGCCGTCGCAGCGGCACGGAGATGGATCAGGCGCTCTCGCTCGAGCCCAACAATCCGCGCGTGCTGGTGCTGGCCGGGATCTCCGCGTTCCTCAAGCCGGAGGAATACGGTGGTGGTCCGGAGAAGGCGGAGCCGCTGCTGCGCCGCGCCGCGTCCATCCTGGCCCAGGAGCCGGAAGACCGGCCCTGGCCGAACTGGGGACGCTTCGACGCGCACATGTGGCTTGGCCAGCTCCTCGACAAGATCGGAAGGCACGACGATGCGCGCACCGAGTACGAAGCGGTCCTGACCATCGCACCGCAGTCGCAGTGGGCGCGCGCTATCCTTCATGCCCAAGCGAAATGACGAATCGGATCGATCTGACGGCGGTTTCCGCCCCGCGGCGAGGACGCTTCGTCGCGGGTTGGGGGGCGGGCTGGACGGCCTACGCGCTGGTCAGCGCCTCGATCGTGAGCTCGCAGTCGAGCGTGCGCTTCACCGATGCCACGAGCGAAACGCTGGCTCGCCTCCTCCCACTGGCGCTCGCCACGCTCGCGGTCTGGCACGTCAGCGGGCACCCGTGGCGAAGCCGGACGGCCTTCCTCGCAGCGGAAGTCCTATTGGGGGTCACCGTCATCGCCGTCGCCAAGGCCTCCGAGCTGGCATTGCTCTGGTTCCGGACCACGCCCGCCATCTGGCATTTCATTCTCGACAAGTCGTGGATGTACCAGATCGTCAGTACGACGCTGGAGTACAGCACGCTCCTCGGCATCGTCCTCGTCCTGCAGGCGCGCCGCCGCCAGCGGGAGTCGGAGGCACTGGCCCGCGAAGCGGAGCTGGCCGCGGCACGGGCCCGCCTCCATCCGCACTTCATTCTCAACTCGCTCAACTCCATCGTCTCGCTCATCGACAGCGACCGGCCCTGCGCGCGGGAGATGGTCGTACGTCTCTCCGAGCTGCTGCAGGCCTCCTTCCGCGGCATCGACGAGGAGAGCGTCACCCTGCAGCGCGAGATCGAGATGGCCAGGGCCTATTTGTCCATCGAACAGATCCGTTTCGGCGCGCGCCTCGGCGTGACTATCGACGTCGACCCGGCAACGCACGACGCCCGCGTGCCGCCGCTGGTGCTGCAACCGATCGTGGAAAACGCCGTGCGGCACGGCATTGCGCCGTACGCCGAGGGTGGCGAGATTCACGTGACTGCAAGATGCCAGGGCCGGCGGCTGCTCCTCGAAGTTCGCGACTCCGGGCGCGGTGCGGAAGACGATGCCCTGGCCAACGGCGGCTACGGTCTCGCCCTCACCCGGCGCCGGCTGGAGAGCACCTATCCCGGCAACTGCGCGCTCACCTTCGATCGATCGCAGGCCGGCTTTGCCGTGCGGCTCGAGTTTCCCGCGGGGACCGATGGCTGAGCCCCTGCGGCTGCTGTTCGCGGACGACGAGCCGCTGGCCCGCGAGCTGATCCGGCGCTACGTGGCCCGGGAGCGCGACCTGACTGTCGTCGCCGAGTGCGCCAGCGGCGACGACGTGGCCCGCGAGCTCTCACGCACGCACCCCGACGTGGCCCTGCTCGACATCGTCATGCCCGGCCGCAGCGTCTTCGACGTCCTGGCTTCGATTCCCTCCCGGGACATGCCGCTGGTCATCTTCACCACGGCCTTCGACCGCTACGCCGTCCGCGCCTTCGAGGTGAACGCCGTCGATTACCTGCTCAAGCCCGTCACCGAGGAGCGCCTCGCGGCCGCGCTGGACCGGGCTCGCGAGCGCAAGCCGCCCGGAGAGAACCTGGCCCGCCTCATCCGCGACCTCGGCCCGCGCCCCGACCGCATCCTCGTGCCTCACCGCGACGGCATGGTGCCCGTGGCCGTCCACGACATCCAGTGGATCAAGGCGGAGGGCGACTACGCGCGCATCCACGTCCTGGCCGGCAAGAGCTACCTCGTCACCCGGACGCTAAGCGACCTCGAGCAGCGCCTCGATCCCAACGCCTTCCTCCGCATTCACCGCTCGGCCATCATCCGCACCGACAAGATCCGCGAGGTGAAGGGCGAAGGGAGCGCCCGGCTGCGCGTCGTCCTCGACGACGGCACGGAACTGATCGTCAGCCGCAGCCGGGCCGCCCTGCTGAAACGCTGGATGATCTGAGGACGGCGGTGTAGACACGATTGCATCGTGCCGAATTCCCGTGGGGCGGGCGATGACACGGGACACTCAGACACGGGACACTCAGCACTCGGCACTCGCTTTCGGTCGTACACTTCAACGCCGATGCGGCGTTACGCGACGATGGCCACGGCAGCGGTGCTCTTCGCGATCGCCTTCCTCCCCCTGGCCCGCCCGGCCATCGGCGCGGACCCTGACCTCTCGCTGTGGGCGACGCTCCATGAAGCGTTTGTCCGCGGGGCACAGTCCGGCGTCGACGTCGTCACGACGTACGGGCCGTGGGGACTGCTCTTCGGCGGATTCGACCCGCGGACGTTTCCGTTGGTCGTCGCGGCAGACCTCGCCCTTGGTCTGGCCGTGGCGCTGGCCGCCACCACCCTGCCGAACCCCCTTCTCGGCGCGATCGCGCTTCCGCTGCTGATCGGCGCGTCGCCCTCGGACGTCCGCTGCCTGGTGCCCATCGCGCTGCTCATCTTGCTGACCGGAAGCGATGCCGAGGACCCGCGGACGTTGCCGCTGGCGGCGGGAGTCGGATTCATCTCCATGATCAAGCTCTCGTTCCTCGCGGCCGTGCTGATCGCTTTCGCGGCGGCCCTGGCGCGGCGGCGCTGGCGGACGGCGGCAGCCGTGGTCTGCGGTGCCCTGGGGGCGTGGTTCCTGGCCCGGCAGGGAGTGGCGAACCTGTGGCCGTTCCTGCGCAACGGCTGGGAGATCGTCAGCGGATACGCGGCGGCGGCGTCCGCCGGTGGCCGGCCCGGCGATCTGGAGGTCTACTTCTGCGCGGCCGGCGCCGCCGGGTTCGCCTTCCTGGCCATCCGCCGGGAGGTCTGGAGCGGCCTGGCCCTGGCCCTGTTCGAGGTGCTCGTGCTGAAGGCCTCTTACGTCCGCCACGACGACGGCCACACTCCCATCGCGGAAGGGACGTTGCTGGCGCTTGCGTTTCTTCTGCTGCTTTTCGTCCGCCCCCGCATTGCCATGCTGGCGGCGCTGGTCATGATCGTGATCGGGGCCGGCCCATTCGTGGCGCGCCTCCACGGATGGGACCACGCCGGCTGGATGCGCGACTTCCGGGCGAAGGCGGGCGGAATCGCGATCGCCGGGACGGCGTCGACGGTGGACATCTATCCATGGGGCGGCGCGTCGCTCCTCGTGAGTGGTCTCCGCTACACGCCGCGTCCAGTCGTCCAGAGCTACATGGCCTGGACGCCGCGCCTCCTGGAACTGGACCGCGATTTTGTGCGGGACCGCGGGCCGGAGACGATCGTCGTAGGCAGCCTCGCTTCGATCGACGGGCACTTCGGGCTGCTCGACGATTCGCTCTCATGGCCGGAGATCCTGCGGCGCTACGACCCGACACCGGCTTCGGGCATCTTCCGCCGGCGCTGTGCGCCGCGCGGCCTGACCGCGCAACCGCCCCTTCGCGTCCGGCTTCCCGCGGGACAGAAGCTGGCCCTGCCGGACGGCATGCTCTGGTGCCGCGTCGAGGCGCGGAAGACGCCGGCCTCGCGTCTGGCCGCGCTCGTCACCCGCCCCCCCACCCTCCTCATGCGTCTCGATGGGCAGGCATATGGTGTCAATCCGGCCGTGCTGCAGGCGGGGTTCCTTCTCTCGCCGACGGTCGAGACGCCGGACGACCTCGCGGCGCTGATGCTCGGGCGGGCGATGCGCGCGCCGCGTACCGTCACGTTCGAAGGGGAAGGGTTCGAGCCGGAGTTTTCCGTTGCCGTCGACCGGCTTCAGCTCACGCCGGCGTCCGACGTGTCATACCAGAACCTGGTCATGATGTTCTCGGCCAGGAGCAGCCGGTAGTCGCGGGAGCCGCGCACATCGGAGATCGGATTCACCTCGGAGGCGGCGATGCTGCCGGCATGCTCGAATGTGTCCAGGCGCAGCGGCTTGCCGGCCAGGAACTGCTCGGTCTTCGGCAGGCGGACGACGGTCGGAGCAACCCCGCCATAGGCCACCCGCGCGTCGGCGATGGTGTGATCGACGATGCGCAGGCGGATGGCGGCGGTGAAGGCGGAGATGTCGAGGTCCTTGCGGCGCGA
>CAZYTO010000124.1:0-15658 GCA_964650405.1 uncultured Thermoanaerobaculia bacterium
TATTCGCTTATTCGCTTATTCGCTTATTCGCTTATTCGCTTATTCGCTTATTCGCGGTTCGCTTATTCGCGGTTCGCTAACCACTAACGACTACCCACTAACCACTACGACAGCAGCAGATCCAGATCCTCCGCCGTGAGCTGCCGCAGGATGCTGTTCTCCTCGGAGAGGATGGCGTCGGCCAGGGCTCGCTTGTTCTGCTGGAGCTGAAGAATCTTCTCCTCGATCGTGTCGCGGGCCACGAGGCGGTAGGCGAAGACGTTGCGGGTCTGGCCGATGCGGTGGGCGCGGTCGATGGCCTGCGCCTCGACGGCCGGGTTCCACCAGGGATCGAGGAGAAAGACGTACTCGGCGGCGGTGAGATTCAGTCCGAGGCCGCCGGCCTTGAGGCTGATGAGGAACAGCGGCACCTCCGGGTCTTCCTGGAACCGCCGCACCTGCGCCTCGCGGTCGCGGCTCGAGCCGTCGATGTACGCGTACGTTAGGCCGCGCTGCCGCATCTCCCGCCGCACGATCGACAAGAGTGACGTGAACTGCGAGAAGATCAGGATCTTCTGGCGCCCTTCGAGCAGGATCGGCAGCTCTTCGAAGAGCACGTCGAGCTTGGCCGAAGTCTCCTGAGCTCGCTTCACGTCGACGAGCCCCGGGTGGCAGGCCGCCTGGCGCATGCGCAACAGCGCCTCCAGGATGTGGATCTTCGAGCGGTTCATCCCCTGTGACGCCACGCGTCCGAGGAGGGAGGCGCGGTAGAAATCGCGCAGCTCGTCGTAGAGCTTGCGCTGCTTCGCCTCCAGCTCGCACCAGACCGTTTGTTCCACGCGCTCCGGCAGATCGCGGGCTACCTGCGCCTTCGTCCGCCGCAGGATGAACGGCCGGACGGCGTGCGACAGCATCGTTCGAGCGTTCGCCGCCTCGGCCGTCTTGCTGCCGGCGTCCCGGAGCATCTTCGTCATCCGGCTCGATCCAGCGCGCAGCATGCCGGGATTGAGGAATTCGAACAGGCTGGCCAGCTCGCCGAGGTGATTCTCGACGGGTGTGCCGCTGAGCGCGAGACGGTGCCGCGCCCGCACCAGAAGTGCCGTTTTGGCCGCCTGGCTTCCGGCATTCTTGATGGCCTGCGCCTCGTCGAGGATGGCGTAGTCGAACTCCACGCCACTGAAGAGCTCCGCCTCCTTTCGCAGGAGGGCATACGTCGTCAGCACCACGTCGTACTGCCCGAAGTGGCCGGTGTCGCGGACGCGGTCGGGAGTGGAGTGGTCGAGAAATCTCAGCTCTGGCGTAAAGCGCGCCGCCTCGGACTTCCAGTTGAAGACCAGCGACCGCGGCACGACGACGAGGGACGGCCGGCGCTCCCCGCCGTTGTCGCCGTGACTTCGGCGGCGGGCGTCGAGGAGTGCCAGGACCTGAATGGTCTTGCCGAGCCCCATGTCGTCGGCCAGACAGCCGCCGAAGCCGAGGCCGCGGAGAAAGGAGAACCAGCCGAGCCCCTCCGACTGGTACGGGCGCAGCTCGCCCTGGAACGAGTCGGGCGGCTGCTCGGGCACGACCTTCACGTCGAGGATGCGCCGCCGCGCTTCGTCGAAGACGTCATCGAACGAGACCTCCGGCCGCGCCCGCAGGAGCGCATCGAGCAGCAGCACCTGGTTGCGGCGGAAGCGAACGCCCTCTTTCTGTTCCTCGGATGCGCCAGCCAGGAACGGCTCGAGCTGCTCGCGCCACTCCTGGCGGATCAGGCCGAGGCGTCCGTCGCTCAGCTTCACCACCGACTCACCCTTGCGCAGCGCGGAGAGCAGCCGCGGCAACCGCACTTTCTCCGTTCCGAAGTCCACCAGGCCGTTCAGATCGAACCAGTCGATGCTGGTGCTGACGGTCAGCTCCAGGTCGCCGGGCGCCGCATACGCCCCCTCGGCGCCGTGCACCTCCCACCCGGATTCGAGCAGCTTCGGGAGAGCCGTTGCGAGCTGGGATTGCGGAACCGTCACCACCTCTCCGTATCTGCGAAAGCCGAGGGCCCACATCCGCTCGACCTTCCGCCGTTCGCCCTCGGCATCGCGGAGATACACCGTCCGGCTCTTCTCGTCAGGGATGGCCGGCACGTTCTCGAATGCGCCGACTGTCTGTTCCTCGTAGTGGAACTTTGCCGAGCCGGTGAACAGGCCGTCTCCCCGCTCGGTGAGCTCCAGCGTGGCGCGATGCGGAACGCGCCGTTCCTGCCAAGCCACTTCCCCCGGCCACTCGATGCGGAGGGGAGTCCTGGACGCCGCCACCGCCTTCACGAACTGCGTGAGCTCCGCGGCCGGCACTTCGACGTTCTCCTTCAACATCAGTTGCGCCCAGCGGTACAGGCCGCGGTCATCGGCGAAGCGGGCGATGGCGTTGCGAAAGACGACCAGCCCGCCGTGAGTCACGACCACCGCATCGCGCAACGGCCGCCGCTCCTCGCCGCGCCGCAGATCGGGGATGAGCGTGTACTTCGCTCCCAGCTCCTCGGCATGGACGGCGAGGTGCCACGGCTCGCCGGCATCGAACGCCGTGCAGAGCTCGTACTCCCCCTTGGCCACGCGGATGAAGAGGCGGCCCGTGGCCACGATCTTCGGCACGACGTACTCGGAGGCCGGCCAGCCGACGTTCACGCTCCGGTCGAACGATCCCCAGGATGAATACGCCGTGGCGCCGAGTGCCGAGAAGATCTCGCGCTCCGCCGGTGCCATCAGCGGAACGGCGGCGTGCGGAAGCCGGATGGACGCCGGCTTCCCCAGCTCGCCGTTCTTCTTCAACGTACGCGTGGCGATCTCGATGGTCAGGCTCACGCCGCTCAGGAGCGGATCGATCACCCACGAGATCTCGGCCGGCGGCGCCTCGGGAGCAGCCCAGTCCGTCTGCGAAGCGACGGAATTGACCTGCCAGCGCCACGGACTGGGCACCGGCATCCGCGCGGCCGGCTTCGGACGGATGGGGACGACGTTGCCCGGCGGAAGGCCGCCATAGGACCGGAAGTCGATCAGCCTGAGCGCTTCGCTGTAATCCTGGTCGTCTTCGTCGTCGAGCTCCTCGTCGTCCTCTTCATCGTAGTCGTCATCTCCATGGAACGGCTGGCCGGCATCAGGAAAGTTGGGCCGGAGGTCATCGACTCTTCCGGCGAACTCGATCCTCCTCGCTGCGCACACCAGGAGCGTCGCCCAGATGTGCTTGCACAACTCTTCTTCGCCCTCGAAGTACGGGCAGGTGCAGTCCGCCCAGAGTCCCCTCCCGTCAGCCCCGACCCGGACGTCATACGAGTCGTTTCCATGGACTACGGCCCGTACCGGCCCCTCGCCCTGACGCTTCCGCAAGGTCACCTGCCCCGAGCGCGCGTACGCCTCCCCGCGTTTGCGAACAATGGCGGTGACGGAAGACTCGATCAGGGAGAGGCTGAGGTAGGGCACGGGGTTTTGTGTGGATTCTACGATGGGAGAGCACGACGTTCGCTCAAAGAGAGACCGCAGTGTCTCACTGCCCGGCAGTCCCGACCAATCGCCCGGCAGTTGGAAGCTACTGCCCGGCAGTCGGAGCTAACTGCCCGGCAGTTCGAACCTACTGCCCGCCAGTTCGGACGAACACGAATTCCTACCGGCCGGCGTCCAGATGGCACTTCTTGTACTTCTTCCCGCTGCCGCAGGGGCAGGGATCATTCCGGCCCACTTCCTGGCGCACAGGCACGCTCTCGTCCGGCATGTCCGCCTCGAAGTCGAGAAGCCCGGAATCCTCCAGCGTTTCCAAGTCGTATGGAGTGATCGTCACCGCCACATCGTCATCTGTAGTGAACGATCCGCCCTCGACCTCGGTACCTTCCCACTCGAAATAATCGCGATGACGCGCGAAGAAGGCGAGGAATGCGGTCGCGCACGCCGTCATGATGCGGTAGCTGCGTTCCGTCAGTTGTAGCGGGACTGACTCCGCGTCGAATGCCAGCAGGGCGGGATACGCCTTGGCACCCGCTACCTCCCAGCGATGTGCCCGGATCTCCGCGACCATCTCAGGCGGAAGAAACTTCTTTGGATCGAACGAGAGCGACAGCAAGTTCGCTTCCTGCGAAGGTCGTGGCGCCAGCATCTCATCAGGGTCCGGGGGCAGCGCCGAGCCGAAGTTCATGAACGCGTCGAGCGAGCGGAACAAAAGCAGCCCTCGGCTTTCACCGGCACCTCCGATGACGGTGAGGCAGGCCTCTTTGACCTGAAGCTCCGGGATATCGACGCACAAGACCTGTTGTTCCGTTACATGCCGCCACGGTGCGGCGCGGAACAGGGAGCTGGCAGCGGAAAAGAAGGTTCGCACCAGATCCGGTGAGACCCCATCGGCGAGATACGACGTCAGCGCGGGCGGCGGCGCCGTTGGCCCTGCAAGCTCAGCGAAGACGTCGTCCAGCTCCGGCACCGGCGCAACGACGACTGGCACGCCCGAGTCGCGTAGCGCATCTGCCAGTTGCTGCGTCGGCACACGAATGCGCGCCGGTCGCCGCGGTACGCCTTCAGCCGGGTGTTTCATCGCCTCGAAGAGCGTTTCCTCAAAGGCAAGTGGCACAAGCGGATTGATGACGGTCGAGTTGACGATGGTCCCCCGCGGCAACTCGAGCCAGAGCACCACATCCGCTTGAACCGCCACGCCCTCCTCGTAGAGTTTGTGCGGAAGCGTGTACCACCCGCCGAGCCACTCGACGTCACCGGGCCGGCGACGAGAAGGGGGCAGAGATCGCATCGCACCGGAGGATAGCATTGACCGCGTCGACCACGGCCGGGCGCGCAACGGTTGCGATTCGCGACGCGCGAGGAGTGCAATCCGCGAAGCAGCGAGTCGGTTCCCAAGCTGTCAGCGCTCCGCCTGCTTCCGCAGCAGCGCGTACGTCGTCAGCACCACGTCGTACTGCCCGAAGTGCCCGGCGTCGCGGATGCGGTCGGGCGTGGAGTGGTCGAGAAAGCGCAGCTCCGGCGTGAAGCGCGCCGCCTCCGCCTTCCAGTTGAAGACGAGCGACCAACTTTCGGATGCAAGCAGACTCGCGGGTTGACGAACAACATTCTTACGTCCCACTCTTAAAGACGTGGGAACGAGCGACCCAAGCGGCATCGACAACTCCTCTCCGCCGGACGCCAAAGTCGCCCTCTTCCGCTCTCTCTTTCGAGGACGCGAAGACGTCTACGCGCGCCGGTTCGAGAGTCGGAAGAGCGGGAAAACAGGCTATGCGCCCGCCTGCGCCAACGAATGGGTTCGCGGCATCTGCGAGAAGCCGCGGCTCAAGTGTGCAGACTGTCCCAACCGCCGCTTTCTTTTTCTCACCGACCAGGTCGTTCGCTGGCACCTGTCGGGACACGACGATGCCGGTCAACCATTCGTCGGCGGCGTCTATCCGCTGCTTCTGGACGAGACGTGTTCGTTTCTGGCCATCGACTTCGACAAGAGCGGCTGGCATGGGGACGCAACAGCGTTCCTGAAAACGTGCCGCCGCTTCGAGCTTCCCGCGGCGCTGGAGCGCTCCCGATCGGGGAAGGGCGGGCACATCTGGCTGTTCTTCGAAGACGCGGTTCCGGCCACAATGGCCCGCAAGCTCGGTTCGTTCCTCCTGACGGAAACGATGGAGGAGCATCCCGAGACCGGCCTCGATTCCTACGACCGTCTCTTTCCGAGTCAGGACACCCTCCCTCGCGGAGGCTTCGGAAACCTCATCGCCCTTCCGTTGCAGAAACAGCCGCGCGACCGCGGGAACAGCGTCTTTGTCGACGATCAATTCGTCCCTTATGCCGATCAGTGGTCATTCCTCTCCGGCGTACGGAAGATCGACCGCATGACGCTCGATCGACTTGTCGAAGAGGCCGAACGGCGTGGCCGGGTAGTCGGCGTACGCCTTCCACCCGATGAAGACTCCGATGAGAACGAACGCCAGCCGTGGACGCTGCCGCCCGGCCGGCGGCGCAAGGAGGTTTCGATTCCCGGTCCGTTGCCGGAGAGTCTCGAGCTGGTGCTCGGGAACGAAATCTACATCGCCAGGGAGAACCTCGCGCCCGCCCTCCGAAATCGCCTCGTACGCCTGGCGGCGTTTCAGAATCCCGAGTTCTACCGCGCTCAGGCCATGCGCCTCCCAACCTACGGGAAACCGCGCGTCATTGGCTGTGCCGAGGAACATCCGCAACACCTCGGCATCCCGCGCGGGTGTCTCGACGACGTGCGCCGGTTACTGTCCGACCTCGGCATCCGCGCCGTCCTCCGCGACGAGCGGTCTCCCGGCCAGCCCTTGAATGTGACATTCCAGGGTGAACTGAGACCCGAGCAAAAGCTCGCGGCGAAGGCAATGCTGGCGCACGACACCGGTGTGCTCTCCGCCACCACGGCGTTCGGCAAGACCATCGTCGCCGCCTGGCTCATCGCGCAGCGTGGCGTTAACACACTCGTCCTCGTGCACCGGCAGCAGTTGCTCGATCAGTGGGTCGAGCGACTCTCAGCGTTCCTGAACGTACCGGCCAAAGACATCGGCCGCATCGGTGGCGGGCGAAACCGCCCGAACGGCCGGCTCGACGTCGCCTTGATCCAGAGCCTCGTACGCAAAGGCACCGTCGACGACCGTGTAGGCGACTACGGGCATCTGGTCGTCGACGAGTGCCATCACCTCTCGGCGCACAGCTTCGAACAGGTAGCCCGGCGAGCGAAAGCGCGGTTCGTGACGGGACTCTCGGCCACCGTCGCCCGGAAAGACGGCCACCACCCCATCATCTTCATGCAGTGCGGCCCGGTCCGGTATCGCGTCAACGCAAGAGCGCAGGCAGCACTGCGACCCTTCGACCACACCGTCATCGTCTGTCCGACAGGTTTCCGATCGCTACAGCCGTCCGCACCGGATGCCCGACTCGAGTTCCAATCCCTTTACGGGGAACTGGTTCAGGACGAGCAACGCAACCGTGCGATCTGCGACGACGTCCTTCGTGCCGTTGCCGGCCACCGCTCGCCGCTGGTCCTGACCGAGCGCAACGAGCACCTGGAGCTTCTCGCCGGCGGCCTCGCCTCGCGCGTCCGTCACCTCATCGTGCTCCGCGGCGGAATGGGCCGAAAGCAACGCGCCGCCGCTGCCGAACGGCTCGCCGCGATTCCCGACAACGAAGGCCGCGTCATCCTCGCCACCGGCAAGTACGTCGGCGAAGGGTTTGACGATCCCCGTCTCGATACCCTGTTCATCACCCTGCCTGTCTCCTGGCGTGGCACGATCGCGCAATACGCCGGCCGTCTCCATCGCCTGCACGACGGAAAGCGCGAGGTGCGCATCCACGACTATGCGGACCTCAACGTCCCCATGCTCTCCCGGATGTTCGACCGCCGCTGCCGTGGCTACGAGGCCATCGGCTACACCATCGTCCTTCCAGCCAGTGCGCTCCCCGGCTGGCCCGCTGCCGTTACCCTCCCCGCCGACCCCCTATGGAAGCGCGACTACTCCGCCAGTGTTCGCCGTCTCGTCCG
This sequence comes from uncultured Thermoanaerobaculia bacterium, assembly GCA_964650405.1. Taxonomy (GTDB): domain Bacteria; phylum Acidobacteriota; class Thermoanaerobaculia; order Gp7-AA8; family Gp7-AA8; genus CAZYTO01. The sequence goes on from CAZYTO010000124.1 coordinate 7,477, forward strand.
CGACGGCGTCGACACGCCACTCGCGAACCTCTTCGTCCACGCCGCCCAAACCATCCCGCCCGACACCGATGGCGCCAATCGCGCCCGCAGCGCCAGCGAAGCCTTCCTTTTCCGCCGCCTCGAAACGCTGCCCGAAACCCGCGGCAAGTTCCACCTGAACGTCCAACTCTCCATCCCCTTTGACAACCACGGTTCCATGGAAGTCGACCTGCTCAGCCGCGACCTCCGCATCGCCATCGAGATCGACGGCCCCCAACACCTCTCCGACCTCATCGCCTACCGACGCGACCGTCGCAAGGACCAACTGCTCCAGGAAAACGGATACCTCGTCCTGCGCTTCCTCGCCGAAGATTTGGGGAAGGAGCTGGACGCGGTGTTGGACGGAATTCTTCGCTCCGTCGCGCACCGGACCTCTCGCTGAGAGCGCTAAGCACGCTCGACCGCAAAGCGCACCTGTAACCTGTCGATGTCGATAGCCGCATCCTCGGCGAAACCGGTGGCCGACAATTCGATTTCAGTGGCAAGCGTCTCCTCGGCGATGTAGTCACGCAAGGCTTCGATCGCCGTCCGCAGTTCTGGCGCGGCATCCACACGCAGCCGGATCCGGTCGGTGATCTCCAGCCCTTTCTTCTTCCGCGCCTCCTGAATGTGACGGACGAGCTCCCGGACGCGGCCTTCCGCGAGCAGTTCCTCCGTCAGCTCCGTGCGCAGAGCCGCCAGCAGGCCGCCGTCTTCCACCGCGCTGTAGCCCTCCGGGCTCTTCACCGAAATGAGAAACGCCTCCGCCGGGAGCGTGACAGCGCGGTCGCCAACGCGCACTTCCGTCGCGGTGCCGTGATGGACGTTGTCGACGATTTCATACGGGTCGAGCGCGTCGAGGACCGGCTGCAGCTTCTTCGTGTCGCTGCCGAGGATCTTGCCCGCCACCGGGAGATGCGGCCAGATAGTGTACGAGATGAAGCGCGTGTTCACGTCGAGCAGTGTCAACCGCTTCACGTTCAGCTCGCGCAGCACGAGGCCTGCGCAGCGTAGCGGTGTGGACGTCGATACCTTCCTCTCGGACTACCTGCTCGACCTGTGCGAGTCGAACGCCTCGGAGCTGGCACGGGAGATCCCTGGCCTTCGCGAAGCAATCCGGTTTCCTGATGAACTGGCGTGAGCGTCTCCGCGAAGCGATCGACCGGAGCGGGATGAAACACTCGCTCGTCGCGCTCGACGCGAGAATCACTCCTGAGACTCTCGCGTATCCTGAACGCGGAACATCAGCGGCCATCGCTCGACACCATCACCCGGATTGCCCACGCGGTAAACGAAAACGTCGGATGGGTGCTCGGCGAGGACGGGTTCACACTCTCCGGTGACGAAGCGAGGCAGCTTCGCGAAGTCGTTCGTTTCCTCGACGCGGCACTGCTCCGCGCTCCCCTTCCGCACACCGTCATTCCCGCTGCGTCGAACGCTCTCCCCCTGAAGATACGCAGGAGGGACATTCCGCGCCCGCCTGCCGCGCTCGGAGCGCGGATGGCATATCAGGTAACGGATGACTCGCTCGCGCGCCTCGGAGTGCTGGACGGCGATTTGCTCTATGTTCGGCCGTCTTCCGACATGGGAGAAGCAATCGGCCAGCTCGCGGTGTGCGCCGTGCGCGGAGAGACCTTCGCCAGACCGCTGGAGTTGAAAGGCGGGCGCGTTCGCCTCCTCAGCCCGAACGTGTGCTACGCGGCCGTCGAAGGGAGCAAGGCAGAGTTGCAGTTCCTTGGGGTTGTGGTGGGATGGCTGGCCGAGACGGGATACGCGAGATGTTAAGCCAGGGGCTATCAGAGGTTTAGCCGAGCGCTCATCCACCGCGCAAGGTTCTAGTCGGAATCGGGCGGAATGATGCCTTGCGCCTTCAAGAGCGCGACGTAGTCTTCGTGAGTGAGGTTGCACTCGACGAAACGGCCGAAATCGGCGTTGGTAGCGAGCCTCATCTGCGCGCGCATGCGCTTCACGAGGCCTACACCGATTTCGCGTTCGCCGTGCGAAATCTTCGTAGACACACCGACATCCTTGCCGTTGTGTTTCAAGTGGAAGAACGTGTGGTGGCTCTCGCGCGCCTCGAAACCCTTGCGGATCAGCGCCCCGGCAACATCGCGTGCGGCAAATGGCCCCATGCTTAGTCGGCGACAAGGCCCTCGTATCGATGCTTCATGATTGCACCCTCTCCTGCGACATCCTCCTCACTCAACGATCGATAGTGAGTCCAGAAGTAGGCCAGGTCGCGCGCAAAAGCTTGAACGGCCTCCGCGAGAGTCTCGCCGTTGCCGAAGAGTCGCAACGTTGCATTTTCAACGAAGAACTCGCCGTCCTCAACTGCCACGCGAAGCATCAACGGTCGTGAGAGTAACTTGGTGTCGCCGTCCACCTCGAACTCGAAAAGTGGAAGCAGCGGAGGGAAATATGTGGTAGGCGCTTTCGGGAGTTCGATGTAGGAGTACGTCTCCACTCGCGGCAACCGGGTTACGTGATGCTGTCGCGGTACGTCCTCACGTACCGGCATCGTCGCAACATCGAAAGCCATCAACACAGCACTCATTCCAATCCCTCGCCTCGAAGAAAATTGCGGTACTTCTCCGTGAGCAGCCCCTCGAACAGCCGTTTCGTTTCGGCGTGGCTGTCGTCGAGATACTTCGCGACATCCGATACATGCAGCTCGCCCGCCATGGCGTAGTCGAAATCCAACATGATCGAGGGGGTCGCACTAACCCCGTTTTCAACTTCCTGGACTTGTACGGTCAACTGCCCACCTGAGTCCGTCGGAATCACTGCCGCGAGTTGAAATTTGTGGAACCGTGACGATTCTAACATTCCAAGCTTAATATTTACGTCAAAAAAAGAGGACACCGGAAATCCTTCGGTGGGTGGGTACGGGACGATGTTCGTATAGCGAAGTCCGGTTCTCGTCAGCTTGCCGATGTGGAACTGCCTCGCGAATTCTCCAACCCACTTCAACGCTTCGACGCGGAAACGAGGGAACCCTGGATACGTAACCGTTTGATACGCAAAAAGATTCAAGGCGGTTAGGAGCGACGCGCTTTGATCCTCTCGTTTGAAGTGATAAGGAGCGAGCGCCGCAGCGTCGCCAGGATTCAGGTTGGGCACGAAGACTTGCGGAAACTCTGCCCTCGCTTCTTCGAAGAACTTGTCGCGATGGCATTCGATGGCCGGCTCGCCACGGAAGCGAATCTCGAAGACCACACCCGCTAGAGGCGAGTTTGGATACTCCGGACCCGGTAGGTCGAGCTGTGGGGCTTCGGCCATTCCGTCGGCATCATGCCATAGGTCTACTACTTTCGCCTGTCGAAAGGCCGAAGGAGGTCAGCCGAACATCCGACGCAACTCCTCGCGCGTGAACCCGGCGAACAACTCCGCAGGTGTCGTGTCGAGTGCCCAGGCGAGGCGGGCGATACCCCTTTCGCTTCTGACGACGCGAAGTGCGAGCAGCGTTCCATAGCCCGTGGAGTCGGAGACGATTCCACCTCGCGAGCAACACCCGTCCGCTCTACGAGCGGGAGGATTCTCGGCGGAGTGATCTCCTCGCCCTAGTCTTCCACGCATGGAACTGCGCGTGAAGGTTGAGAAGGTCGGAAACGTGTTCGTCGGTTGCGTCGAGGGTCACCCGGAGGTCTCGGAGCGCGCGCTCACCAAGGAGGCGGCGGAACAGAAGGCGCGACGCATCGCGGCGATGATCGAGCGTGGGGAGTACAACCCGCTACGGCGCAAGCGGAGCCGGTAAGCACGCCGCTTCGTCGTTTCCGAACGTTTGGCTGTCAACTTGGCTGTCAAATCACCCTGGAAGGCACGAAAGCCGCCCGGCGGCGGCTCTAAGTGCTTGCAAACGCTGGAGCCGTTGACCGGACTTGAACCGGTGACCTGCTGATTACGAATCAGCTGCTCTACCAACTGAGCTACAACGGCTTAGGTGCCTCGGGGGCGAAGCGGCGGGGATTCTACTTGCCGTCCGGCTTCGTGTCGAGCGGGTCGGGTAACGCCCCGTCGGGGGCGGGCATTCCGGGAGCGCCGGAGTCAGGGTCCGGCGCAGGCTCGGCGGGCTTGACGGGGTGGGCGGGGGGGATGACCAGGCCCCGGGCCTCGGACTCGGCGCGGGAGGGGATGGGCTTGCCATAGGAGCTCTGGTAGGCCTTCTGCATGTCCTCGCAGTGCTTGATGAGCTCTTCGTTGCCCGGCTCGCGGGCCAGCTCCTCGCTGACGTAGTAGATCTTCAAGGCCTCGTCGAGGAGCTTGGCCTGCTTCTCTTCCACGATGGCGTGGACGTCGTCGGCCAGGGACTCGAGACTTTCGATGACGGCGTCCATCTCGAAGTCTTCGAGGGAGCGGGCGGTCATGCGGCCCTCGTCGTTCTTGCGGCGCACGGGACGCGGCTTCTCGGTCTTCGGCAACTGGGACCGGATCTTTTCGAGCGTGGCCAGGATGGCCTGGGCGTCCATGCGCTGCGGTGGTTTGGGAGCGTCCAGGCGAGGTCGTTTGGGCATCGGGACTCCGTGAATGGCCGGACCAGTTTCGCACCCGGCGGGCCTGTATCGTAACTCAGAGCCAGACCCGGTAACCGAGGGCCGGCAGATCTTCGACGCCCAACCGGGCTCCGAGCACGCATCGACACTTGCGCGGATCGGGACGACAATGGGGCGGATGCCTGACGCATCTGCGACACGTGGCGACGCATGGTTGCGAGCCCGCGTCCTGGTCACGGTCGCCGCCGGAATCGTCTTCGCGATTCTCGTCGTCACCCACGTGCCCAGAGTGAACGGCCCGGACTACTGGCAGTGGCCGTGGCAGCGGCGAGGCGATGTCCTGTTGGTGGCGATTCTTCTTCTCGTCGCGACGTCGCCGGCGCTGGCGGCGCAGTTCGTTCGTTCGCGGGCGGTGGCGCTCGTGCTGCTGGGATTCACGGTGGTCCTGCTGCAGTTCACGGGGAATCAGCTCCAGCCTGGGCGGCATGGCGAGGCGCGCATCGAAGCCATCGCGCACGACCAGCTCCAGACGAGCTATTTCACGGTCGCGGAGTCGATCGTCAAGGCGCCCGGGATCGACTGGCTCGGGGAGTACGACGAGCTGCTGAAGCTCGCGCCGCAGCACGCCACGACGAAGCCGCCGGGACCGGTGGCGTTTTACGTCCTCCTCATCCGTCTCGCCGGCGCGGCGCGGGCGCCGCTAGTGATCGCCGTGGCCCTTTCGCTGCTTTCGGCGTGCGGCGTCGCCGCGGCATGGTGGATGGTGCGCACGATCACCGGCGACGACGAGACGGGGCGCATCGCGGCCACGCTGCTGGCGCTCTCTCCGTCGATGACGCTGTTCTTTCTGTACCTCGATCCAGTCTACCCGATCCTTTCCTGCGCGCTGGTAGCGCTCTGGTTCCGTGCGCTGGAGGGTGACCGCCGGCGCGATGCGGTGTTCTTCGGCCTGGTGCTCTTTCTGGCCACGATGACGAGCTACACGCTGCTGGTTCTCGGCCTGCCGCTCGCGGCGATTACGGCCACCCGGCTCGTGCGGCGCGGCGCGCTCCGGCGCCTGCGCATCCTGGAGCTGGTGGCCATCGCAATCGGCGTGGCCGTCACGTCGCACGCGCTCTTCGCGCTGGTGACGGGCTTCAATCCGATCTCCGCCTTCCGCACGGCACTGGCCATGCAGGCGTACCAACTGCCGCTGTTGCATCGCCCCTGGCCGAAGACGATCCCCTTCGACCTTCTCGATTTCTTCCTCGGCGCAGGCTGGGTGCCGCTCGTTCCGGCCCTCTGGTGGGTGACGAAGCACCGCGACGTCACGGCCTGGACTTTCCTCACGCCGTTCGTGGTGGCGGTCACGGGCCTGATCCAGGCCGAGACCGCACGCGTGTGGATCTTCCTCCTGCCTTTGCTTTTCCTTCCCGCTTCGTTGGAGCTGCGCACGTGGAGCGAACGGCAACGGATCGCGGTGTACATGACGATGGTCGTCGTGCTGGTGGCGCTTTACACGAATATGAGGTTTATTGGGTGAGGGCGAGCGGGTGACAAGCCCTACGCGTGGACGCCGGGCGCTTCGTGACCGGTACTGGCGACGTACTCGTTGTAGGAGCCGCCGTAGAGGCGAGGCTCGGTGCCGTCGAGCTCGAGGACGCGGGTGGACAGGCCGCGGAGGAAGGTGCGGTCGTGGGAGACGAAGAGCATCGTCCCTTCGAAGTCTTTCAGGGCTTCGACGAGCATCTCCTTGGTGCCGAGGTCCAGGTGGTTGGTCGGCTCGTCGAGGACGAGGAAGTTGGGCGGGTTGAGGAGCATGCGGGCCAGGAGGAGGCGTGAGCGCTCGCCGCCGGAGAGGGAGCGCACGCGCTTTTCCACGTCATCGCCGCTGAACTGGAAGGCGCCGAGGAGGTTGCGCAGGACGCCGATGCCCTCAAGGGGGAAGTCCTTCTGCATCTGCTCCCAGACGGTGAGCTCGGGCTCGAGGAGGTCGAAGGACTGCTGGGCGAAGTAGCCCATCTTCAGCGACGCACCGAGGCGCACGGTACCGGCGTCCGGCGGCAGGGAGCCGGCGACCATCTTGAGAAGGGTCGATTTGCCTGCACCGTTCTTGCCCATGACGCACCAGCGCTCGCCGCGGCGGACCATGAAGTCGAAACCGTCGTAGACGGTGCGGCGGCCGAAGGCTTTCGAGACGCCGGTGAGCATGGCCACGTCGTCGCCGGAGCGGGGCGGGGTGCGGAAGTCGAACTTCATCACCTTGCGCTGCTTCGGCGGCTCGAGCTTCTCGATCTTGTCGAGGGCCTTGATGCGGCTCTGGACCTGGGCGGCTTTCGCGGCGTGGGCGGTAAAGCGCTCGATGAAGCGCTGCTCCTTGGCCAGCTTGGCCTGCTGCCGCTCGTAGGCGGCCTCGCGGTTTGCCTCGCGCAGGGCGCGCTCGCGCTCATAGAAGTCGTAGTTGCCGGAGTAGGTGACGAGGTCGCCCTCGTCGATGTCGACGATCTTGGTGACGACGCGATTCATGAACTCGCGGTCGTGCGAGGTCATGAGGAGGGAGCCCTGATAGCTCTTGAGGAAGTCTTCGAGCCAGATGATGGACTCGATGTCGAGGTGGTTGGTGGGCTCGTCCATGAGCAGGACGTCGGGACGGCCGAGGAGGACCTTGGCCATGGCCACGCGCATCTTCCAGCCGCCGGAGAGGGCGCCTACATCGCCGTCGATGCGGTCGTCCTCGAAGCCGAGGCCGTGCAGCACCTCGCGGGCGCGCGCTTCGAGCTCGTAGCCGCCGAGGTGGGAGTACTCCTCCTGCACGTGACCGAAGCGCTCGAGGATTGCGTCCATCTTCTCCGCCTGGGTAGGATCGCCCATGGCGTTCTGGAGTGATTCGAGCTCATGGTGCAGGTCGCCGAGGCGGCCGCTGCCGGCGATCGCTTCATCGAGCACGCCGCGGCCGGACATCTCTTCGATGTCCTGCCGGAAGTAGCCGATGGTGATCTTTTTCGGAACGGAGACGTCGCCATCCTCGGGCGACTCTTCGCCGACGATCATGCGGAAGAGGGTGGTCTTGCCGGCGCCGTTGGGCCCGACCAGGCCGGCGCGCTCGCCCGGATTGAGCTGGAACGAGGCGTCGACGAAGACGATCTGCTTGCCGTATTGCTTGGATACGCGGTTGAGGCTGATCAGGCAGTTTACTCCGAGCGAGGGTGGCGGTCCGGGTGTGAGCGAGGAGTCTAAGCGCGGCACCCCCGACCGTTGATTGACTACGAACGCGCCACAGAACGCGATCGGCGCAGGCTGCATTTCTCGCGGGAGATGCGGACGCCCGGAATCGCCCGTACGACGTGGACCTCGCCATCCCGGTCGATGCGGTAACGGAAGTACGTCGCATCGAGATCGAGACCGCTGCCGTCGTGGTGAATGACGCGCCGGATGGCGGCTACGCGCAGAGCAAAGGGATCGACCGGCTGCGGATCCAGCGAGATGGCACCGGCAAGGACGGCAGCGCGGAGGGAGCCGGTCATGGATCGGTGAGTTTACTCTCCAAGCGCGAACCTCAACTTCCCGGTATCCACGCTTCGACTCTTCGCTCCCGACCGCCCACCGCCCGCGCTCAGAGTGAACTGCGCGATCCGCCGTGAGCGCATCACGGCGGATCGCGGGCCAAGAGGGAAATCAGTAGGCGCCGGCGCCCT
>CAZYTO010000125.1:0-15638 GCA_964650405.1 uncultured Thermoanaerobaculia bacterium
CGGCCGGGTCGCCGCTGTCGTATGCCGTCTCCTGCCACAGCTCACCTTCGGAGAATGGCCCTGCCTTCGCGATGGCCATCGCACTCGCCGTCAGCTCGGCGGTGAACCGGCCGTAGAGGCGCGACGGCGGCTCGCCGAAGACGCCGCTGAACGCCGCCTCGAAGCTGCGCCGCTGTCGGGCCGTCATTCGCGCCCAGAGGTGGCGCAAGGAATCGGGACCGTTGCGCCGCTCCAGCCATTCGAGGTACGCCGACCCGGCCAGGTAGGCCATCGACATGCCGAGGAACTCGCGGCCGGAGTCGAGCTGCCCGTAGGTTGGAAGGCGCCCCTCGATCGCCCACTTGCGGAGAATGGCCGCACGCAGCGCGCCATGCGGCCGGCCCGAACCGGTGATGCGGCCCTCCATCACCGTTGCATAGCCTTCCAGCACCCAGCGCGGGGCATCGCGCGTGATGGGATTCAGCGGCAGCAACCGCGCGAGCAGCTTTTGCCCGGCATTCCGCGACGGCCGCAAGAGGTGCACCAGGTGCGTCGTCTCATGGACCGTCAGCAGGTCGATCCAGTCGCTGTACTCGCCGATCGTGCTCTCCGGCTCCGGCGGCTCCGTGTAATAGACGATCCGCGGCGCATCGAGCAGGGGAAGGGTGACCCCGTTCGCATCGGCGACGGGATTCATCACCACTACGTCCGTCACCGTTTCCGGCGCGAACCCGACCTCCTTCACCACCACCTCGCGCACCGCCTCCAGCCGCGAGGCCGCCCGTCGTGCCCACGCTGCGGCATCCTGGGTGTAGTACACGCGGAAATGCGGCGTTGTGACGGTGCGCCAGTCCGCGGCCGGGCTCTGGGCGATCAGCGGCGCGGCGGCCATGAGGACGAGGAGCGCGAGCGATCGCGCCGTGCGAAAATCCGTTACCCGGCGATGACGACGTGCGGCGGAAGCCGTGGCACTGGAGGTATCGGTCACGGACAACGAGGTGCGAGAAATGACTGAATTCACGCCCGAAGCGTACTCACACTGCGTGCCTCCTGTCTCGCCACCTCGCGGGCACGTCCCTCCTGTCGTAACAGGCGTTCCCGGAAGGGCCGGACTCGATGGCCCACGTTCGTGAGCTCGCCGGCCTGGCCGGCTACTTTGCCGAGTTGCTGTTCTTCTCCCCGCCCCGCGAGTCCTTCTACGCGTTCCGGCATGCCCGGCGGACCGTCTCGCTGTATCGCACGAACTACGGGCGGTCCTCCGGCTGGTTCGTGGAGGACGGCGGACGGCACGTCGCGGAACTGCACCACGTTCAGAGTGTCGAGATGTTCTGGGAGGAGTACCGAATCGTGCCGCTCACGACGGAGCCGTCCGAACGGGCGGCACTGTTCGAGAAACCGTTCTGGGAGCCGCGAAAGGGGCTTCGCTTTCGAAATCGAGAGTCCGGCGAGCTGGCATCGATCGCGTTCTCGGCGATAACGGGCCCTGACCCGGTCCGCGAGACCATCAACATGCGGGCCCTCTATATCCTCCCGACGAACCGCCCGGAGTTCTAGCCGGGGTCACTCAGCCACTTCTCCGTGATGAGGATCGCCCCTTCGATCTCCTGCTGATCGAAGGCGATCCACGCCGGCTCGCGGCACCCGGCCTCACGCACGATCCGCTCGAGATGCCCGCGATCGTAAGTGTTCATCTGCATGTACGGCAGGCGCAGGGCGTCCCGCCGGACCGCCTGTAGCGTCCGGTGCAGCAGCGGCAACGCCCCGCGGAGCCTGCGCGCCGCCCGACGGAGCCAGCCGCCGGGCCGGTGGAAGGTGAAATGGAGCGCCGCCACGCCGCCGGGCCGCAATGTCGCCAGCAACTGCCGCAGAATCCGTTCACCCGCCGCCACCGGGATGTGCTGGAAGACGATGAGCGAACAGGCGAAGTCGACGCTCTCCCCGCCGATCGCGTCGAGAGAGGCCGCGAACGTGACGTTTTCCAGGCCGGTCGCAACCCGATACCGTTCCGCAACGGCCAGCATCGTCGGCGCCGCGTCGACTCCGATCACGCGCGTGACGCGTCGCGCCAGGGCCAGCGTCAGCCGCCCCACGCCGCATCCGAAATCGAGGGCCCTCTCCGGCTCCAACGCCTGCCCCGCATACTCCTCGGCCAGCCGCAGGAGCCGCGCGACGTCCTCCGCACCCGAGGCAAAGAACTGCTCCAGCACCTCGCCGGTCAGCCGTTCCGCAAGAAAGCGCTCGTCCGTGAGCACCGCAAAATGCGGCTCCCGGCGCGCCAGCTCCTCCCAGTCGTCCTCGGTACGGTGGGGCATTTCGGGCGAGGGTAGCAGCTTCGCCAAGCGTCATGCCTCGGAGGCGCTTGACCTCCGTCTGCTACGGTCTACTGGCATCGTCGTGGCACGGTATCACCTCACCGGTGCTCCGTTCCGCAGCAACGCCAGATCCCTGACGGCCTCGGCTACGTCAAGCTTCGAAGACCTCATCAGGCGCCTGCACTGGGTGCACAATGCGGGGATTCATTGCGATCTTAGAGTGTTGGCAGATACCTGCCTGCCGTCTTTGTCGAAAACTTGAACCTGAGCGTCGCCAGATGAATTCAAGCCAACGCTCAACCTCAGTTTTCCACGCCGATCGTAAAAGTCTAAAGATTGCCTCCCATCCTTGTACGAGGTGAGCCGGCTCTCTGCGTTGCTATCGATTCGCCCCAGCCACAAGGCAACATGTTCATCATCGTTGGATGTTGCGATCCCTGCCGTGGACCTAAACATTCCGAGTCGGGATGGCACCACGAGCGCGTCCGTGAACACAACATGCTTCAAACGGCGCTCGAGCAGGCCAACCTCGATTAACGCTCCGATGCTTAGGGAGATGGAGATAACTGTCAGTAAGGGCTGGAGAGATCGCTTCATCCTCACGTCCTGCGACTAGAACTAGATTCAATTTCGCTTACAAAACTGTGGGCAATCATTGAGCTGGCAGCATTCCGGGATGTTGAGAACATGGCCATCACGATCGATCGCAATGACTACATCTTCTATCGCCGCCAAGCCTGACCGGTGCAGGATCACAAAATAGTCGCAGCTATTGTCGTCGCGGCGAATGAGTGGGCTCAACTCTGCAATTCTGGCGCCTGGCAGGACGACGGTTAGCCACCTTTGCGCTGCTGCCAGTATCTTCACATCCGTCAACTCCGGCGCGCATTTCGGCGTCGGTGGGATGACGCGCGGCGAAGCGCAGCCCAGCAGCGCAACCAGGGTTAGCACTGGGATGAACTTCTGTTTCGCCAAGTTCATTTGCAATTAAATTGTTGACGGAGGCCCTGAGGACCCTTATTTGAAATAGTCTGAAGTGCATTGATGCACGTTGGGTCGCCATTGCATTGCTGTTTGGCTTTCTGAAGGCAATCGATCTCGACGTTCGCCTCTGAGCATTCGCTCGCCTTTCGCTCACCCTTCTTTGCAAACTGTGCAGGATAGTCACTTCCACACCGACAAAGCGGCAAATCGATAATATGTTGTTCCTCGTGGGCGAGTACGCATTGAAGCGCTAATGCATAAGCGAGTTCAAGCGACTTATTGCCTGCGAACGCCCCGCTCCGCTGCCGAGCGCATGCAACCTTATGGCCGTTACAGCACATGACCAAACCGCCACTTGGTGTTGAATTTGTATCAAATACTTTATCGGCAACTGCTTTATCACAACAGGCCTGAAACGCATGGTCATTCGTCAATCCCGTGTCTTGCTGCGCCTGCTGTCCAAGGCTGTCGAGTAGTACGATTGGACGATCTGTCACATAGCCATAGAGGTTAACGTCGGCTACGATCCCGATCGGATCCCCCTGCGTATATCGCCCCCACCCTTCCCGGTACCAGCGAAAGATGTTGTATTCGCGGTCAGTGGCGGCGGGGTCGTACTCCTGGCCGGGGAAGCGGAGGGGCTGGTGGGTCGAGGCGCCGGCGCGGTATGTGTACACCGTGCCGTAGGGCTCGTACTCGGCGCGCCAGTCGACCGTCGCCGAGGCGTCCGTCCGGACGATGGGTGTGCCGAGGTGATCGGTGAAGGTCCAGTGGGTGGTGTTCGTGGCCACGTCGACCTGGGCGACGGGCTGGCCGGCGAACCAGATGTATTCGTAGGCGATGGGCGGGGTGGAGGACGTGCTCTCGGCGGTCTCGGCCATCAGCGACAGCTCCGGCGTGTAGAGAGAGTATCGCACGAGGTCACCGCCGGCGGTGGCTACCACTGGCCGGACGCTGAGCGAGACTGGCGGCGCCGGCTCGGGACGGCTCCTCCAACGGCGCGGATCGAGGCGAGCCCAGAGGAACTTCGCGCGCGTCCTGAGGCTTCCCGAGCCTCCGGTGATGGTGATGGTCAGCGTACGGCCATCCTCCAGGTCGGCCCCCGAGCCGGAATTGCGGACGGAGACGCGCACGGCGTGGTCCCCGACGTCGCCCGCTCCAGGCGTCCAGGTGTAGGCATTCGACGATGAGTACGCCTGGACGACGGACCAGGTGCCGTTGTCCTCACGCTCGAAGCGGTACTGGAGGGGCAGTACGGTGCCGTATGCGGAGGCGGTCCAGGTGATGGCGGTGCCGGCAGGGGAGGGCGAGGGAGGATTCATCGAGAAACCGGTCAGCGTGGCCTGCGCGGGCAGCGTCGTTTTCCCGATTCGGTCAAGCCACAACTGGCCGTTCGTATAAGTGATATCGATTCGCGTTAGAGTCGTTTGCTCGACTCCAAGGTCATGGAATGGTACCTCCAGACGAACCCAGGCCCCTGTTTGGGCCGGCAGTGGGCCTTCATAGATCGCGTACGGGCCTGCGCCGGACGCGGATGGGCCCCAATATGCTTGACCATTCCTGATCGGGGTATCCCAGATCACCCGCAAGTCATTCGGGACCGCACACTCATTGAGCTTGACATAGAAGACGGCGTTTTCTCCGGTGGCAAGGGTTTGACTGAGGCCGAGGATGGAACTGGCGTAACTTGCATTGCCAAGGTAATTTCTTCCGATCGATTTCGTTCCGCTCGCCGACTGCGAGGAGTCCCATTGCATGGACGAAAGTGACGCACCGGCAGGCAATGTATCGTCGATCCAGACGGTATCGCCGGAAGGCATCACAGGTTGAAGCGCAGTTGCCGGCGTGCAACCCGTACCGCTCTTTCCGATGTGGTCGAACCAGATCTGACCGTTGGTATAGGCGATGTCGATGCGCGTGACTGTCGTTTGCTCGATACCGAGGCGGCTTAGAGGGATCTCCAGTCGCGTCCATCCGCCGGACGCCACTGGTAATGTTCCCGCATAGAATGCATAAGGTCCGGCTGCGCTTGCCGATGGCCCCCAGTATGCCTGGGCGTTCTTGATCGGTGTCTCCCATGTGATGCGCAGATCGGCCGGCGGAGCGCACTCATTGAGCTTCACATACACGACGGCGTTCTCGCCGATCGCTACCGCCTGGTTGAGACCGAGGATGCCGGACGCGTAATTCGCGTTTCCGAGGTATGCCCGTCCGATCGATTTCGTTCCGCTCGCCGACTGCGAGGAGTCCCATTGCATGGATGAAAGTGACGCACCGGCAGGCAATGTATCGTCGATCCAGACGGTATCGCCGGAAGGCATCACAGGTTGAAGCGCAGTTGCCGGCGTGCAACCCGTACCGCTCTTTCCGATGTGGTCGAACCAGATCTGACCGTTGGTATAGGCGATGTCGATGCGCGTGACTGTCGTTTGCTCGATACCGAGGCGGCTTAGAGGGATCTCCAGTCGCGTCCATCCGCCGGACGCCACTGGTAATGTTCCCGCATAGAATGCATAAGGTCCGGCTGCGCTTGCCGATGGCCCCCAGTATGCCTGGGCGTTCTTGATCGGTGTCTCCCATGTGATGCGCAGATCGGCCGGCGGAGCGCACTCATTGAGCTTCACATACACGACGGCGTTCTCGCCGATCGCTACCGCCTGGTTGAGACCGAGGATGCCGGACGCGTAATTCGCGTTTCCAAGGTATGCCCGTCCGACCGACTTCGTCCCGCTTGCCGCCTGGGTGGTATCCCACTGCATGCTCGAGAGTGAAGCGCCAGCAGGTAGCGCATCGTCGATCCATACCGTGTCGCCGCTCGGCATCGACGGCTGCGGTGACGTGGCCGGAACGCAAGCCACACCGCTCTTCCCGATGTGATCGAGCCAGAGTTGACCGTTGTTGTAGGTGATGTCCATGCGGGTAACGGTCGTCTGTTCAATGCCGAGCTGACGGAGGGGAATCTCCAGTCGGGTCCACGCAGCGGTTCCCGGCAACGTACCGAGATAAGTAGCGTAGGGGCCGGCTCCGCTGGCCGACGGCCCCCAGTAAGCCTGGGCATTCTTGATTGGTGTCTCCCAGGTGATGCGCAGATCGGCCGGCGGAGCGCACTCGTTGATCTTCAAATATACGACAGCGTTCTCGCCGATCGCTACCGCCTGGTTGAGACCGAGGATGCCGGACGCGTAGCTCGCGTTTCCGACGTACACCCGCCCAAGCGACTTCGTTCCGCTAGCCGACTGGGTTGTGTCCCATTGCATGCTCGAGAGCGACGCACCCGCTGGCAGCACGTCATCGATCCACACCGTGTCGCCTCCCGGCATCGACGGCTGCGGCGACGTATCCGGAACACAAGGAGTGACGGTCAGCGTAGCGTTCTTCACGATGCCTGCAGCGGTTGCCGAGAGCGGCGCGGTGGTCGTCGAGGAGACGGACGTCGCCGTGGCCACGTTGAATGTCTGCGAGATGCTCCCCGCGGCGACCGTCACGGCGGGCGGAACGGTGGCTGCGGCGGTGTTGCCATTTGTGAGAGCGACGTCGGTGTTCACAGCGGCGGGGCCGTCGAGCGTGAGCGTTCCCGTCGCACTGTGGCCCCCGGAGACCGAGGAGGGCGATAGGGCAAACGCCGTCAACTGCGGGGCGGCGACGGTGAACGGAGCGGTGGCGGTGCCGTTGTAGGAGGCATTGATGGTCGCGGAGGTCGTCGTGGTAACCGGCGTTGTCGTGATCGGCACGGTTGTCGAGGCGCTTCCAGCGGGAACGGTCACGCTCGATGGCACGCTTGCAGCCGCGGGCACCGTCGAAGAGAGGGAAACGGGCGCGCCGCCGGGAGGCGCAACGCCGGTGAGCGTCACTGTTGCCTGGCTAGACGTGCCGCCCGTGACGGATGACGGCGTCACGGCCACGGAAGCAATCGGCGGCCCGGAAGCGGTGGAGACCGTTGCCGTCCGCTCGAACACCAGCCTGGCTGTGATGGTGACGCTGGCGGCTCCTGCGCCGGCCGCCTGGCCCACCGAGAAGGCCGCTGTGACCCCGCCGGCAGGGACGGTGACGGTAGCCGGAATCGTGATGGCCGGATTCGATGAGCTGAGCGCCACCACCGCACCGCCCGCCGGCGCGGGAGCTCCGAGGGTGACGGTGCCGGTGGCCGATTGATTCGTGTAGAGCGTGGAAGGGGCGATGGAAACGGACGACAGTGCGTAGCCGGGATAGGAGGTCGAAACACGCACGCCGCGGCCGTCGTACGCGTATTCGAGTGCGTCCGCCGACAGGAGCTGATTGCGAGCCGAGTAGCTGAACCCCAATGAGCCGACGGTGTTCTCGTTGCCGGCGGCGTCGTAGGCGAGAGCCCGATTCACGCCGTTTTCCACGACTCCGGTGAGCTTCGGCAGCGATCCGGAATAGGAGAACGCCGAGGAGCGGCCCGAGCCGAGGGAGAGGGCGGTCATGTTCCCCATGGCGTCGTATTGGTACGACCCCGAGCCCCACAGCGACGCTCCGCTGTTGGCGGTGACGAGGCGATTGAGGTCGTCGTAGCCGAAGTCGCGGTTGTAGCCCGGATCGACGGCGTCGTGGATCTGGGTGATGTTCCCGACCGCGTCTTCCTGGTAGGTGTAGTCCGCCAGGGAACCAGCCGCGCTCGCGAGCTTGTTCTCGAGCGGCCGATAGCGTGCGTCGTATTGCATGGTCTTCGTCGTGCCGTTGCCGTAGACCAACTGCGTCATCGGCCCGAACGGCAGGTACGAGGCGGAGCCGACGAAGACCGTCGAGCCGGACGACGCGCCATACGGGCGATCGGCGAAGTCGAAGGCGTAGGCGACCGACCTGCCGGAGGGATAGCCGATCGTGGCCCGATTCCCGTCCGCGTCGTAGCCGTACGTGGAGGTGAACGAGGCCGTGCCGATGGTCTTCTGCTCCGCAGCCAGGAGTCCACGCCGCTCGTAGGTGTACGCCGCGGAACCGCTCGGATCGGACATCGCCCCGAGGCGGCCGATGCCGAAGGTGCCTCCGCCCTGCGCGTCATAGGTGTAGGCGATGCTCTCGGTCGAGGCACCGGACCGTGACGACGCAGCCGTCAGAACGCGATTCAGGGCGTCGTAAGTACGTGTGGTCGTGGCTCCGTTCGCATCAGTCGTCGACACGAGGTTGCCGGCGGCGTCATAGGAGTACGTAGTCGTACCGGTGACCGGACTGGTCTGGGAGAGCATCCGGCCGAAATCGTCGTAGACGTAGGTCGTGACGTTGCCGTTCGGGTCGGCGACCGACGCCAGATTGCCCTGAATGTCGTAGGCATAGTGAGTGGTGACCTGACCGCCGGCCGCCGTGGCCAGCGTCTGCGTCACCCCCGTGAGACGTTGTGCGGTGTCGTAGGCATACGACGTGTTCGGCGATGTATGGTTCTCGTCCTTGACCGAGGCGATGGCGGACGCGGGATCGTAGGTATAGGCCACGGTAGCGTTGTCGGCATGCGTCGTGTTCGTCAGGCGTGCGAAGGAATCGTAGGTGTAGGACTCGCGGCGCTTCTCGGCCCACGTGCCATTCTCGCGGGCATACGTCCGTTCCTGGGACTTCTGGCCGCTGGCCGGGTCGTAGCTTGTCTCGATCCGCTCCCGGAGGTCATTGGCCGCCGGGCCGCGGGAGAGCGCCGCGAGCCGCCCGCGGCTGTCGTACTCATAGGCCGTGACGCTTCCGTTCGGGCGCTGGTCACTGGTCAATGGACCGGCAAGGGGCGTGTAGATACGGGTGGACGTCAGGTCGGTCGCGCAGAGCGGGTCGGCGGCCGTGTTGCAGCCGGAGGCACCCTTCAGGGTCGTCGTCAGAACGCGTCCGAGGACGTCGTAGGTCGCCTCGGTGGCCACGCCGTTGGCATCGACGACGCGCGCCGGGTTGCCGAAACCGTCGTAGTTCTCGAACCGGGTGATGTGGCCAGCGGCGTTCCTCGTGGCCGCCAGATGGCCGCGCCACGGTTCCGGCACACTCCCGGCGAACGGGTAGTAGACAAGCGCCGTCACGTCGCTCACGTCGGTCCTCGGTCCGTCGACCGACTTGCGCATACCACTCGGCTGGGCCACGCCGAGCCACGACGGATCGAAGGCCCCGCCCGGATCGAAGGCCGCGCCTTCCGTTCCGTCATAGAGCGCGATCGTCGTCGTGTGTGATTCCGGCGTATTCGGATCGGAGCCCCAGCCGGTCACGGTATCGGTGAGCATCTGGCCGGTAACGGCATCGTACGTCAGCGTCTCGGTCCGGACGTGGCTTGCGCCGGTCACACTGGTGACGGTGGTCTGGGTCGGGCGATCGGGCCAGTTCGAGTCGCTGTAGGCGCTCGTCTTGGTGATGGTCTCGCCCGTGCTCTGCAGGAGTGTGCTGCCGATCGTGTCCGGCGTCAGCCGGCAGCGATCCGGATCGGTGGCGGGATCGCACGAGGCAGGACGCCAGGGACCGCTGACACTGGTCTCCCGTCCCTGATCGTCGAAGGTACGGCTGGTGAGATATCCCCGCGCGTTCTGTTCGAGAACGAGATTCCCCCCGGCGTCATAGGCATAGACGGCGTCCTTCGTCCCGCAGGAGAAGCACGCTCCCTCCACCTGCACCGTCCGGGCGCGGCCTGCCAGGTAGCGGGTGTAGTAGCGGGTCACGGCGCCTGCCGTGCTGGTGACCGTCGTGACCGTCTCTCCCGGTACCCGCCCCGCGCCGTTGTAATCGATGGCAGCCACTTCATCCGTACCGCCGACGGAGGTGGTCGCCTCACCGGTCGGGGCATACGAGTGCGCTTCGATCAGGTTGCCTGCCGCATCGTGGGCCTCGGCCATCTGATTGCCCGAATAGACGTAGGTGCGCCAGGTCGCGCCGTTCACGTTGACGCTGGTCAGCTTCCTGCTGCTGTCGTAGACGTAGTTCCACGCCGTGCCGCTGCCGTCACCGGTGGCGATGGAGGTGATGAGGCCCGTGTTGACGTCGGGATTGATCGTCCAGGAACCGTTGCCCCAGGAGTCGGTAACGCTGACGGGAAGGTTGTTGGCGTATTGGAACGTGAACTCCCGCCCCGACGAAATGCTGTGCGTCCTGGCGAGGAATCCGGTGGAGCCGAACCAGAGCTGCGTATCGGAGCCGTATTCGCGCAGCACATACGCGCTTCCCACGGCCATGAACGACGCCGGCGTGGAGCTCTTCGGCCAGAGCTGGCGGAACTGGGCGCCGGCGCCGCTGAAAACGTAGCGGTGATTGTCGGGAGTGCCGACGACGATGGTGGACTGGCCGTTGCCGTCATCGACCCGGCGCAGCCAGGCGTCGAGGATGGAGTACCAGCCGCGCCCGAAGAAACCGTTGGCCGACTCCGAGCTGTCGTAGACGCGGGCCAGCCCGCCGGGAAGGAGGGGCAGCGGGTCGCGATCGGAGTACCGCATGTTGCCGGTCGAGACGCGGATCGGGCTTCCCACGCAGGTGGCCGGGGACCCCTTACAGTCGCAGCACTCGTGGTCCTTGATGGCGATGACCTCGCTGCCCCACTTGTCGCAGGCGACGGCTGTCACCCGAATGAGCCTGGTCTCGGGGTACGTTCCGACGCTGACGGTCTTCGTGCCGTCCTCCTGAATTCCTGGAATGTTAGCGTCGTCACCGGCGAAGTTCCGCTCCGGGAGCTGGAAGTAGTGGACCTGGACGAACTGCGGATACTGGTTGTTCCAGGCGATCTTCGATGTGAGGTCGACGAAGGCCTGCCCCGCCGGACTGATGTACTGTGACAGGACGGTCGTCCCACTCGGCTGGGCAAAACGATTGATCTGGAAGTTCGTGTAAACAACGCCGTTGTCCTGGTCACAGCCATTCGGAACGGAAGTACTCGGCTTTTCGCACTGCACGGCAAGACCGAACACGTGGCTCCCGATGGGATAGCAGGCCACACCGAACGAGTACTGGTAGAGACACTCCCAGGACCGGCAACCGGCCTCGTGGCTCCAGTTTTCGTTGTCAACCTGAATGGACAGGTTGGTGGTCTGGCCGATCTGCGGCGGGCACGATCCCGCTCCACGTAAGGAAAGCGTGACCAACGTGTCGTGATCCGTCAAGACCG
Source organism: uncultured Thermoanaerobaculia bacterium (assembly GCA_964650405.1). Classification (GTDB taxonomy): domain Bacteria; phylum Acidobacteriota; class Thermoanaerobaculia; order Gp7-AA8; family Gp7-AA8; genus CAZYTO01. The sequence goes on from CAZYTO010000125.1 coordinate 11,344, forward strand.
CCCGCCGCCTGTGCGACGCAATCGGCGCGCGTGATCTCCGCGGTCAACAGGAACAGCAGGCAGGCGAGCAGACGCAAGGCGGTGCGGGTCATCGAGACTCCTCTATTCGCATGAGCGAGGCAATGCGCAACGTTTTCGAGCGGGATGGGTCTTCAGCGATCCTGGAACGACAGAGGTGATTATCGCATGACTGCGGCACGAAAGTGTGACGTCACACAGCCGATGAAGTGACGTTTCGTGCGATAACGCTGTAAGTCATTGACTGCGTGAGAGGGCCGCGGAGGGCAAGAGTGAGCTTGACGGGAAAACAATGCAGCATCCACCTTGTGTAGACATGCGCATCACGTTTCTCATCTGCGCAAAGCTCTTCGGACCAGCTTGCCGCCGAGCCTGAGAAGACGGAGGGAGTAGCGCAGGGCAAGGAGCGGAGACTCGACTGTCAGGTGTGCGAAGGTCTGCAGTGCGTGAGCCGTGTCGGCCTGCTCGACGTGATATTGGAAACGGAGTGCCTCGGCTCGTCCTCGAGACCAGGTGCGCGCCTGAGCATCGGCACCCTTGCCAACGGCAGCGAGAATCGTGAGGACGCGGGCGTCGTATGTATGCTCGCGCAGGACCAGCTCGCGGGCCCGCTGTGCGATTGCCGCGCGCTCGTTTTCACGCTGTAGCCAATGGGCAACGACATCCGAGACCTCTTGGTCGTCCCGATAGCCAGCGAAATGGACGTTCTCGAGGAAACCGATCGACGCAAGCTCACTGGGAACGCGGGTGACGAGAAGTGCGCCACCGGCCATGGCTTCGAAACAGCGCATATTTGCATCCTGCGGATAGTCGTCCCGGCTCACGTTGACGACGACTTTCGAGGCCTGATAGACGGCGGCCATTTCCTCGGGACTGTAGTAACGCCCCAGGTCGTTCATCGTGAAACGGGAGGAGAGCCCGGCCAGAATGCGATCGCGTGACGAATGAAACGAGTGGCCAACGCGGCCTACCCATCCGACCTCGTAGCGGCGTTTCCCCTCGGGGTATTGAAAGAGATCGCGCTCCGCGGCGTGAGGCAACAGACGCACTCCCGGAATCCCGGCAGCGCGGAATACGTCCTCGAATCCCGGATGAAACACAAAAACGTGATCGTACATCCGGGCCGATTGAATCCGCCGCGGCGTGCCTGCAAACGTATCGATGTGGAAGACCGCGGTCGGGAAGGGAGCGCGCTCGATCCCCACGGGCAGCCAAGGCTTGCCGTCCGGATTGATGACGACAGTTGGTGAACGACCACCGAGCGCCGCCTGCCAGTCATCAGACGGCGCAATGAATTGCAGTCTTCCGATGCGCTCAAACGCACTGGCGTATCCGCGGCGCTCTTTGTCGAGCTCGTCCCGGCCACAGAGAAAGATCACAAAGGGTTCCCGAGTCCGTGACGTGGTCATTTGATGGCCACCAGGTCCTGATGAGGGCGGAGCCGGCGTTTCAGTGCGAGCTTCGCACGGCCGAATCCGGTCGCTCCTTTCAGAACTCCCGAAAAGGAACGGCGCCTGGCCGCAGGGGCGCCGGACACTGCCCGTTCGGCAACGCCCATCCAGCGTTCGGCTTCCACGGCGGGATCGCGGTATCGCGCTGCGTGAGTCCGTGCGCCGGCGGACAGCCTGCTCCAGAGCGAATCCTCGCGGATGAGACGCAGAATCGCGTTCGCCAGCTCCTGCGGCGATTGCGAGCGCAGAAGTATGCCGGATGCGCCGTCAGCAATCGTCTCCTGCAGCCCCTGCGCCGCCGCGCCGACGACAGGGACACCGCAGGCCTGGGCCTCGACGGCCGATAGACAGAATGTCTCGGTGCTTCCGGTGAGATTGGGATTGACGATGACCGCTCTTGTCCGGCGCAGATGCCTGAACAAGTCCGCGCGCTCGATCGAGCCGCGAAACCGCACGCTTCCGCTGAGTTTTTCACCGGTACGCCGGACGAAGGCTTGCCAATACCGGGCCTCGAATTCAGGCGTCAATGCCGCGGTCGAGCCGGTTTGTGCGTCCGGCTGGTGAAGGCTTATGGAACCGAATACGTCGAGCGCGGCCTCGGGAACGACGTCGAGGACCAGGGGCCATGCCTCCAGGACGCGATGAAAGCCTTTCGCTTCCGTGGTCGCACCGATGAATGCCACACGCGTCCTAACCGGCTCGTTGACCTCCCCCGGGATGTCTTCACGAAGCGCGTAGGGCACAGCCTCGACGCGTTGCCACCATGGATAGCCGTCGTATACAGCGGCGGCCGGTGATGAGACACAGACGACCCGGTCGAGGCCCAAGGCGAAGGCCTCGTCGAGTAGATCGATGGAGAGGTTGTTGTGCAGCCAAAAGACGACGTGACTTCTCCCGGCACCTCCAAGCGAACGAAGGACGGACATCGCGCTGAGGGGTGGAGTCACGAGAATCGGTCCGGCGCTCTCTCCGGCTGCGCCGTTGAGTGTCCGGGTGTCCGGACCGCCTATGACTCTTACCCCCGCGATCACACGACTGGTTTCCGATTCCCGCGGCGTCTGGACGATAGTGCAGTCATTACCCATGGCCGCAAGCACGGTCGCCAGCCGCACGGACGCCACGGTACCGGACGAGGCGACCTTCCCCAGCAGGATGTCGTCGATCGTTTGACCCGCGGCGAGCGGAAACGGGAAGTGAAAGATGAATCTCAGCGCGAGCCCTCCCGTCCCCCAAGCGCTATCTGGGCGGAACGGACCCAGGCACGAACGTGAAAGGGCCAAGCCCGCCGCGCGTCGCGAAGATACCGGCGGGCGCGCGGATCGCCGTTTCGACGGAGCGCTTCCCCGATGAAATAAAGCCCTGCCGCGCGTTCGCGGTTCCCGAGCGGCCGGCAGTTGCGGATCCTCCCCGCCTGCGCGAGCAGGTCATCCTCGGATTCGTTGCGGGATCGCGCATCGAGGGCAGCCAGGGAAAGGGCTGCCAGCTTCTGCTGGGCCTCTCTTCCGGCCCCGCTGATACTGTCAGGTGTCACGCGTGCCGCGTACATCGGCTCGTCAAGGCTCTGGAACAGGCCGCGCTCACCGAGGCGATACCAGAGATCCCAGTCTTGTCCAAAGTAGAACTGTGGCCGGTATCCGCCCACCGCCTGGTATGCATCCCGGCGAAACATGGCCGCGCCGTGGTGCGTGGGGCCGATCGAGACACCGGCTGACCTGACGGCTGCGTCGACGATCGACACGGGAGAGTCGGCGACGGCCGGCGCGTACGACGTGAAGAGGTACTCCCCCTCCGGTCCGATGAAATCGGTAGCACACGAAACCAGCGAGAGCCGCGGATCGGCGTCCAGGAGTTGCTGCTGGCGGGCCAGCCGATAGGGTTTGGAAAGATCGCCGGCATCGTGACGAGCGATGTAGGTTCCCTTCGCGGCGTCGCAGCCGTTCATGAGCGCTCGCGTAAGGCCCTGGTTCGCTTGATGAATGACTCGCACCCGGGAGTCGCCGGCGGCGTAAGCGTCGAGGAGGTCGCCGCTGCCGTCCGTCGATCCATCGTCCACGGCGATGAGCTCGAAGCCGGTAACCACCTGCGCCAGAATCGAGTCGAGCGTGTCGCGGAGAGCCGGTCCGGCGTTGTAGACGCCCATGACCACCGACACGTGGGGAACGATGGTTGTGCCGGGTCGCGATTCCATGACCACGACGCAAGAATAGCCGGAGACGGTCTGGCTTTTCTTTCTCCGCCACGCCGGACGCCACACGCACTGGTGAGAGCAGGTTGCGTGTTTCCCACGCCGCTCCGGCCGGAGCTTGCGGGTCGTGGCGCGCCGGTCCGTCACAGGCCATCCAGGTAGGCGCTGCATGCCACCGCCGGGTGGCGTGAATGCCAAGAAGAACGCCGCCGGTGACACTTTTTGACACCCGCACCACTTTTTCTCGCACGGGCACGAGATTTTCTGGCACCGTCACGAGTTTTTCTGGCACTCGTACGAGATTTGGGGCAACGGTTACGAAGTTTCGGGCAAGTCGTGCGATTTTTTTGGCACCGGTACAATTTCTGTGCGGCGGACTTTTTTTCGCATCGACGCGAAGTTTTCTCGAAACCGTGCGGAAAAAAAGGCAAGACGGCTCTGAATCTCACGCGATTTGCTCGAAACTTCGCAAACTTGCGAGGTCCTTTCTCACGCGTGTCACGGAATCTGCCAAAACAGCGGCTATTTCCCCATTCACGCCAGCGGATTTCGCATTCGTTGCGGTTGTCTTGCCACGGCGCCCGGAAACTTAGTACTCCATTCGGTAAGTTTGGTCACGGGGAGTAAGCTGTAAGCAGAGG
>CAZYTO010000126.1:0-15510 GCA_964650405.1 uncultured Thermoanaerobaculia bacterium
GGGGGGCTCTGGTCGGGGAAACCGGCGTCCGCCGCGAGTATGCACGGAGTGTGGCCGGCGGACATTATTGGCATCGCGTACTCGACGCGCAACTGGCGCTGGAGCTCGCCGATGGTGCAGCCGTAGTGCCGGCGAAACGCGCGCGCCAGATGCGTCGGATGGACGCCCGCGGCAGCGGCCAGCGCCGTCGTGGAGAGTCGTTCCCGGAATCGCGAGACGACCGTCTGGCGAACGGCGCGCAGCCAGGCCGGGATCTGCCGTTCGTCGCTCTGCCGCGCAGTCTCCGCAAACAGCTCCAGCATGAGCCCCTCGATGACCATGGGCGAGAAGGGATCGCGCCGGTTCAGCTCACGCCCGAGGCGCAGGGCGATCTGCGACGCTCCGGGTGAGGCCAGCATGGCCGGTGCGTCGACCGTGGCGCCGCGGCCGGCCACGGTGCGGAGCCAGGCCGCGCCCGGCTGGACGTTGAGGCAGACCGCCGGGCCGGTGAAGTCATCCGCGTGCCGCTCGCCCGCAGGATGAACGAGTACCGTTCGGACCGCGCAGTCGCGGGTCACGCCGGACAGCCGCTCCCGGTACCCGCCGTTCATCACGAACGTGACGTACGTCGCGTCGTGGGCATGCCACGGGATCGACGTACCGGCCTCGTACCGCGTAAGAGAGAGCGCGAAGTCGCCGGCCTGGCTCGTGGCGACCTCGCGGCCGAAGAACTCGCCGCGTCTCAGATTCATTTTCGTTGTCCGTTGTTCGTTGGTCGTTGTTCGTGGGGATTCGCTTCTGGTCTTACGTTATGCCTGGTTCAAGGTTCCTAACCACGAACAACGGACAACAAACCATGAACAACGACCAACGAACAACGACCGGTCAGCCCAGCCGTCCCTCACTTGCGTACACGTTGAACCGTCCCTCGCGCACGAAGCCGACGAGGGTGAGGTTCATCTCCCGCGCCAGGTCGACGGCGAGAGACGACGGCGCGCCGACGGCCACGACGATGGGGATGCGGGCCACGACCGCCTTCTGGACCACCTCGAAGCCGGCCCGGCCGCTGACAGCGAGAAGGTCCGCATGTTGACCATCACGGCGGAGGGCGCCGATCGACTTGTCCACGGCGTTGTGCCGGCCGACGTCCTCGCGGACGTTGAGCAGCGTGCCGCCGGCGAGGAAGGCGCCCGTGGCGTGGATGGCGCCGGTGGCGTGGAAGGTGGCCTGCTTCGCGCGCAGCACCTCGGGGAGCGACGCGACAACGCCGGCGGTGACCCGCACGTGGTCATCGAGCGGCGCGGTTTGCACACGGAGGGCGTCGATCGAAGCCTTGCCGCAGATGCCGCACGAGGACGACGCGTAGAAGTGGCGTTGCAGGCGAGCCCAGTCGAGGCTCACCCCGTCCCGTAGTGCCACGCGAACGACGTTCGGCGAGCCCCAGTGACGGATCCCCTCGACGTCGCCCGCATCCCGCACGATCCCCTCGGTGATCAGGAAGCCGAGGGCCAGGTCGTAGTCGTCGCCCGGCGTGCGCATGGTCACGGCCAGGGGGCGGTCGCCGCAGCGGATCTCCAGCGGCTCCTCCACGGCCAGACAGTCGTCCACCTCTTCGGATGCCTGAGCGTTCACGCGCTGCACGGTTACGAGAGTGGTCGGCGGCACCGAGCGATTGTAGAGGAAGGGGCGATCCAGGAAGGGCGAAGGATGAAGGGCGAAGGAGGAGCAGGCGGTCTCGAGAGCTGCCTCTCCGTCGCCCCCTCGCCCTTCATCCTTCGCCCTTCGAATAGACTGTCGCAATGCTTGCCGAGCTCCTGCTGAAGTGGCCGTTCCTTCGTCAACTCCGCGAAGGAGGCGACGGTACCGGTGCCGAGGCCATGAGCGACCGCACGAAGGCTCTCCGGCCGAAGCACGAGGGTACGACCGTCGCCCGCTCGATCTGTCCGTACTGTGCGGTCGGCTGCGGGCAGCTCATCCATCACCGGGATGGCAGGATCGTGAGCATCGAGGGCGATCCCGAATCGCCCATCTCCCGCGGCCACCTGTGCCCCAAGGGTTCGAACAGCTTCGAGCTCGTCACCCATGCCGGCCGGGCCACGAAGGTGAAGTACCGCGCCCCGCGGGCGAAGGAGTGGACGGAGATCCCGCTGGAGACGGCGCTGGAGAGGATCGCCGAGCGCGTCTGGTCGACCCGCGCGCGCACGTTCGACGAGACGACCATGCACACGACCGGCCTGGCCCACCTCGGCGGCGCCACGCTCGACGACGAAGAGAACTACCTGATCAAGAAACTCTTCACCGCCGGCCTGGGCATGGTCTGCATCAGCAACCAGGCCCGGATATGACATAGCTCCACCGTCCCCGGTCTGGGGACGTCGTTCGGACGCGGCGGCGCCACCACGGCCCAGCAGGACCTGGCCAATGCCGACGCCATCCTCATCATGGGATCGTCGATGGCCGAGAACCATCCCGTCGGTTTCCAGTGGGTCATCGAGGCGCGCGAGAAGAACGGCGCGAAGATCATCCACGTCGATCCGCGCTTCACGCGCACCTCGGCCATGGCCGACTACTGGCTGCCGCTCCGCGCCGGCAGCGATATCGTCTTCCTCGGAGCCCTCATCCGCTACACCATCGAGAACGACCGCTGGTTCCACGACTACGTCGTCCACTACACGAACGCGCCCACCCTCCTGCGCGACGACTTTCAGGACACCGACGACCTGGGAGGGCTCTTCAGCGGATGGAACGGGAAGGAGTACGACCCGGAGACGTGGCTCTATGCCGGCGCGAAGAAGAAGAACCCTGGGCCCGGACAGGAAGAGAGCCGCGGCGGCCGGGCCAAAGACCGCGGAGGCGAAGCGCAGGACCTCGATCACCCGCAGAGCGATCCCACGCTGCAACACCCGCGCTGCGTGTTCCAGGTCGTGAAGCGTCACTTCGCGCGCTACACACCGGAGCTGGTGGAGCAGGAGTGCGGCATCCCGAAGGAGCGCTTCCTGGAGGTGGCCGGCGTCTTCACCAGTGCCTCAGGGCGCGAGCGGACGGCGGCCATCTGCTACGCCGTCGGCTGGACGCAGCACTCCACCGGCGTGCAGATCATCCGCGCCGCCGCCATCCTGCAACTGCTGCTGGGCAATATCGGGCGGCCGGGCGGCGGCATCATGGCCCTCCGCGGCCACGCCTCCATCCAGGGCTCGACCGACATCCCCACGCTGTACGACATCCTGCCCGGCTACCTGCCCATGCCGACGTACGAGTCGCCCGATTCCAACGACCTGAAGTCCTACATCGACGCACACCGTTCGCCGAAGGGGTGGTGGCACAACGTCGACAAGTACATCGTCTCGCTGCTGAAGGCCTACTACGGCGAAGGAGCGACGAAGAAGAACGACTTCGGCTTCGGCTGGCTGCCGCGGCTCTCCGGCGATCACTCCCACATGGCGTACTGGCTCGACATGGCCGACGGCAAGCTGGAGGGCCTCTTCGTCATGGGCCAGAACCCGGCCGTCGGCGCGCCGAACGCGCGGCTGGAGCGCGAGGCGCTGGCGAAGCTGAAGTGGCTCGTCGTCCGCGACATGGTGGAAACCGAGACGGCCATGTTCTGGAAGGACGACTTCGAGCCGGAGGACGTCGAGACCGAGGTCTTCTTCCTCCCGGCGGCGTCGCACGCGGAGAAGGCGGGAACGTTCACCAACACTCAGCGCCTGCTGCAGTGGCGCGAGAAGGCCGTCGATCCGCCGGGTGAGGCGCAGAGCGAGCTGCAGTTCATGATCGAGCTCGGCCGGCTCCTGAAGAAACGCGCCACGGCGGAGAAGCGCGACGCCGGGCTGCGCGCGCTGACGTGGGAGTACCCGGATGACGACGCGGATGCGGTGTTGCGCGAAATCCATGGGTGGCGGATCGAGAAAGGGCGACGGGCGAAGGGCGAAGGAGCGTCGCACGCGGCTCTGCGTGCACCGATCAGGCACTTCGGCGAACTGAAGAGCGACGGTTCGACGGCTTGCGGCTGCTGGATCTACTCCGGTGTTTACGACGGAGAGAACAAGGCGCTCAAGCGCGAGCCGAAAGGACGCTACAGCCACGGCTGGGGCTACGCCTGGCCGATGGATCGCCGCATCCTCTACAACCGCGCCTCGGCCGCGCCCGACGGCACTCCGTGGAGCGAGCGGAAGAAGCTCGTGTGGTGGGACGAGGCGAAAGGGGAGTGGGCGGGGGACGACGTGGCCGACTTCGCGAAGGGGAAGCGTCCGGACTTCAAGGGAGATCCGGAGAAGGGCGGCGACGAAGCGCTGCCCGGCGATGCGCCGTTCATCATGCATCCCGACGGCGTGGGCTGGATCTGGGTGCCGTCGGGCCTGATGGACGGGCCGCTGCCGGCGCACTACGAGCCGCTGGAGTCGAACCTCTCCAACTCGCTCTATGCCCAGCAGAAGAACCCGGCTTCGAAGACGATGGAGCGTCCCGACAATGCGTACGCCGCGTCACCCGACGCGCGCTTCCCGTATGTACTGACGACGTACCGCCTCACCGAGCACCACACCTCGGGGGCGATGTCGCGGACGCTCCCGCATCTGGCCGAGCTGCAGCCGGAGCTCTTCGCCGAGCTCTCGCCGGAGCTGGCCGCCGAGGTTTGCGTCCATAACGGCGACTGGATCGAAGTCTCGACCGCGCGCGGCACGATCCGGGCCCGGGCGCTCGTGACGTCGCGCATGCCGTCCCTCGACGTCCAGGGACACCGCGTCCACCAGGTTGGCGTGCCCTATCACTGGGGCCGGCGCGGCCTCGCCGCCGGCGACGTGGTCAACGACCTCGTGGCCATGTCGGAGGAGCCGAACGTGCGGATCATGGAAGCGAAGGCGCTGACCTGCAACGTGCGCCGGGCGGACGTTCGGCCGGGATCGCCTTCATGACCGTCACGGGGTTCTTCACCGACTCCACGCTCTGCATCGGCTGCAAGGCCTGCGAAGTGGCGTGCAAGGAGTGGAACGACGTCCCGGAGGACGGCATCCGCTGGAGCGGTTTCTCCTACGACAACACGCTCTCCCTCGGCCATTCGACGTGGCGGCATGTGAAGTTCGTCGAGGAGCCGGTCGTGGCCGGCCGCGGCGGCAATGCGCCGGAGGGGCGAACGTGGTCGTTCTCGTCCGACGTCTGCAAGCATTGCGAGACGGCCGGCTGCCTCGAGGCGTGCCCGACGGGCTCGATCGTGCGTACGGAGTTCGGCAGCGTCTACGTGCAACCCGACATCTGCAATGGCTGCGGCTACTGCGTCGTGTCCTGCCCCTTCGGCGTCGTCGAGCGCCGCCCCGACGACGGCCGGGTCTTCAAGTGCACGTTCTGCTACGACCGGCAGAAGGCAGGCCTCGTCCCGGCCTGCGCCAAGGCGTGCCCGACCGAGTCCATCCAGTTCGGACCTCTCGACGAGCTTCGCGACCGCGCCCGCGGCCGCGTGGCCCAGCTCCACGCCGCCGGGATGGCCGATGCGAATCTCTACGATCCCCTCGACACGAGCGTAGGCGGCACGCATGCCTTCTTCCTCGTGCGCGGCGACGCCCGCTCGTACAACCTGCCGCCGAAGCCCGAGGCGCCTACGTCGCTCCTCGGTGCGGCATGGACGTCCGCGGCAAGAGCGGCAGGCGCGATCGCGGTAGCGTCGCTCGTGGCCTTCGCCCTGTTCGACGGGAAGAGCAGAAATCGACGCCAAGGCGCTGGCAAGCGTCGCAGCCGCGCGCCGCGCGCCGCCCCCCGCTCGCCCGATCCAACCGCGTCTCCGGAAGGCACGGAATGAAAGAATCCCGTCTCGATGAGCTCCGCGAGGAAGCGCGACGCGCGGGCCGCGTCGACGCCTCCGGCGTTCGTCCGCCCGGCTCGCCCATCCCTTCAATGCCGGATGCGCCGGCACCGCATCAGGCGCGCGACTATTACGGCCAGCCGCTGTTGAAGGAGCCGGTGTGGACGTGGGAGATCCCGGCCTACTTCTTCGTCGGAGGCGCTGCCGGAGCATCGGCGGTGCTCGCTGCCGCCGCGCAGCTCGCCGGCGACCGCGAGGACCTGGTGCGTGACGCGCGCTGGGTGGCCGCGGCCGGAGCGGCTCTCTCCACGCCGCTCCTCATCTCCGACTTGGGGCGCCCCGAGCGTTTTCTCAACATGCTGCGCGTGTTCAAGGTCTAGAGCCCCATGTCCGTCGGCGCGTGGACCCTGGCCGCCTTCGGCACGGCCAGCGCCGCCGCGGCCTTCGCCGAGGAGCTGAGGCGGAGGACGGACCTGCCGGTAACGGTGATCGGCAATGCCAGCGCGGCCCTCGCGGCGGCGACGGGGCTGGTCATGGCCACGTACACGGGCGTGCTGATCGGCGCGACGGCCATTCCCGTTTGGTCGGAGCACGTCTCGCTCCTGCCGATGCACTTCGGCGCCTCCGCGCTCGGGTCGGCCGTCTCCGTCCTTCAACTCCTCGGCCACGATGACGACGGCGCGCTCAACGCTCTCGGCCTCGCCGCCGCGGCGTTCGAGACCTGGACCGGGCTCCGTCTCGAACGGGCTCCCGGCGTCGCCTCCGAACCGCTGCGCCACGGCACCACCGGCATCACCATGCGGCTCAGCGGCTTCTTTTCCGGACCGTTGCCCACCGTACTGCGCCTCGCCGGCCTGCGCTGGAAACGCGCCCGCCAGGCCGCCGCCGTCTCGACGTTACTCGGCTCGCTGATTACGCGTATCGCCTGGGTCGAGGCCGGGAAAGCGAGCGCCCGCGATCCCCGCGCGGTCATGGGCGAGTAGTGTCCTCCACTAATCCGCGCGCATGGCGACGGTGCGGGAAAGCCGGTCGGCGAGCGAGCGGCGGGAGGGGAGCAGTCCGAGCAGGAAGCCCAGACCGCCGGTGGCCAGCGACAGGTAGAGGGCGAGCCAGCGCACGGCGGCGTCGCGCAGGGAGACGGCGGCGGCACGACTGCTGACGATGCGCACGTCGAAGATGGCGCCGCCGATGGTCCGTCCCCACAGCATCCAGGTGCCGACAAAGTAGTAGAACGAGATCATGACTACGAATCCCACCAGCGCCGCCAGTGCCAGCGCGGGAAGAGGTGACGGCAGCAGCGGCAGCAGGGCAGCGGTCAGCGCGGCGAAGAGGGAGAGATCGACGAGCAGCGCGAAGGTACGGCGGAGGAGGGGGGCACGTCCCGGTCCGGAGCGGGAGTCGTCGATCACGGGCACAGGCACCGCAACCGGCGGCGTCCCGAATGACACCGGCTCCAGCTCGATCTCGTCAAATCGCGGCATCACGCCCTCCCGTCACGACCGTCAGATTAGCACACGGTCATGGTCACTCCAGCGCCCAGGCCACGGTCACGCCGCGAGCTCGCCTACGACACCTTCCGCACCGGCAGGTACTTCACGTAGATCTTGTAGAGCAGATCCTTCGGCGTTCCTTTGGGCTGGGCATTGTAGCGGGCGGCGAGGTCGCGGCTCCGTTTGGCCAGCTCGTCGTTCGGATTGGCCTTGAGCACTTCCTCGAACTGCGTGATCGCGTCCGGGAGGCGTTCTTCGCCCAGCGCGGCGGCACCGAGGTTGAAGTGCGCGTCGCTGATCATCTGGCGGATGTTCTGGTTCTGCGGATCCTGCTGGAGGAGCGGTTCGAGATTCAGGATCGCGTCCTGGTACTTCGCTTCCTTGAACAGCGCCTTCGCGCCCTCGAGCTTCTGCGCCTGCTGCGCGGCCTGCGCGTAGAGCGTCTGCATTTCCACGGGGAGCGGTTTCACCCGTGTGGCGAGGTCCCACGTCTTCTTCGCGCCTTCGTAGTCGTGGCTGTCGTAGGCCGTCTTGCCGTTGGCGATGTTCTCCTGGTAGTAGACCGCGGCCGGCCTGCCGTCGATCATCTCCGAGGCCTGCTGCTTGCGGTGCTGCAGGTCGGAGATCATGACCACGGCCTTGTCGTGCATCGGGTCTTCGAGCTTGATGTCCTGCAGCATGCCGATGGCCTGGTCGAACTTCCCCTTCTTGGCCAGTTGCTCGGCCTGTTTGAACATGGCCTGCGTCGCGGCCGGGTCGATGGCCGGCTTGGCGAAGAACTTCGAGTAGGCGAAATATCCCCCGCCGGCCAGGACGACGACGGCGAGGATGGTCGCCACCAGCGTCATCGGGGAGCGCCTCTGCGCCGATGCCGCCGGCGCGGCCTTCGTCTTGGCCGTCGTCTTCCCCTTGGCCGGCGCTGGTACAGGTGCCGGCACGGCGGAAGGATCCGGCGGCCTCAGGATGTCGTCGTAGCCGCCGCCCAGGTCCTCGTCGAAGAGATCGCCTTTGGACGACGGCGGGACGAACGGCGATTCGAAGGCGGAGGCGCCCCCTTCCGTGGCCGTGCTGTTGATCCGATCGAGGCCTTCCTGGGCGGCCATGTTCCCCGGATCGACGCGGAGCGCTTCGAGGAACTTCGAGCGTGCGGTGTCCGTGTCGTTGCGCTCGAGCGCGGCCGTTCCGGCGGCGACGATCGTCTCCACGCGCGACTCGATCTCGCGCCGCTTGACCTTGGCGCGCTCGATCCGTTCCGAGGCCTGCTCGTTGGTGACGTCGATGAGGAAGATGCGCGACCAGAGGTCGATGGCCTTCAGGTAGTCGCTGCTCTCCGCGGCCCGATCCCCCTCGGCCAGGTACTGATCGATCTTGTGCTGGTCTTCGGCGCTCATCTCCGAGGGCGCGGTGGCGAAATCGAACGTACGAGGGCCGCCGGCAACCGGGGCGGAGGACGGTGCCGACGGCGCGCCGAACGACGACGGGGAGTCGAAGGAGAAGCTGGAGGCGGGAGCAGCAGGCGCGTCGAACGAAAAGCCGCTGCCCGGTGCCTGTGCCGGCGGTGCGGCCGGCTTCGGCGACTCGAAGGAGAAGTTCGACAGCGCGTCACCGCCGCCGCTGCGGGGCGGCGCGGAGGGGGAGTCGAACGAGAAGCCGCCGAACGGTGCCTCGTTCGCCGGCGGTGCGGCCGGTTTGGGTGGAGCGGGCGCGTCGAACGAAAAGCCGCCGCTCGGCGCCTGCGCTGCCGGCCTCTCCTCTTCGAACGTGAAGCCGAAGTCGGCGGCCTGCGCGGTACTCCGTCCGGACGGCGCGGCCTTGGGCGTATCGACGACGAACGACGGCGAGGGGGCGTCGAAACTGAACGAAGAGGCCGGTGCGGCTGCCGGCCCGCCGCCGGCGATCATCTGCTCGATGCGCTTGAGCGCTGGGTGATCGGGATCGAGGGCGCGGGCCTTCTCCAGGTCCGTCCGCGCCGCGGCGAGGTTCTTGTTGCCGAGGTGCTGCTCGCATTTGCGTGCGAACTGCTCGACGAACGGCCCCGCTTCCATCTTCTCGCGGGCCTGCTCGTTGAGGATGCGCGCCTCGTCGTTCATCAGGTCGTTGGTGAGGATCTCTGTGGTGAGGTTGATGGCGCGCTGGAAGTCGCGCGAGGCCATGGCCCGCCGGGCCTCGGTCATCAGGTCCGACGCGCCGGGGATCGGCGCCGCGGGTCCGAGCTTGTCGACATCGATCGGGAGCTGCGGGTTGCGGCTCTTCTCAAGCAGCTTGCGGGCCGGATCGAACTGCGGATCCATGCGCAGGATGAGACCGCATCCGGCGACGACCTCTTCCGTGCGGCCCTGCTTGTACAACGCCAGCGTCTGCTGGAACGTCGACAGCACACGCTCCTTCACGGCAGGCGACAGCGATTCATTGCCGAGGTAGGTGCTCATTTTCGCGGGGATTATACGGCGAGCGGGTCGCGGCGAGCGGCCGAGCGGGAGAAAGGACCGCCTATCCTCGCGCTCCTCCTGCTCGCTGCTCGCCGCTTCCCGCTCGCCGACATATACTGCGCGCCCGAAAGGAAGACCCATCGATGCAAGTCATTGCCACTGACGGCGCTCCGAAGGCCATCGGCCCGTATTCGCAGGCCATCCGCGTGGGCGACTGGCTCTACACCTCCGGCCAGGTCGCGCTCGATCCGGCCACGGGCGAGCTGGCCGGCCCCGACTTCGCCGCCCAGGCCCGCCGCGTGTTCGAGAACCTCAAGGCCGTCCTCGGCGCCGCGAACATGACCTTCACCAACGTGGTCAAGGCCACCGTCTATCTCACCGACATGGCCAACTTCCAGACCCTCAACGGGATCTATACCGAGTACATGGGCGACCACAAGCCGAGCCGGACCACGGTGGCCGTCTCCGCACTCCCGAAGAACGCCCTGGTCGAGATCGACTTCGTGGCGACGACGGCCTGACGCTATATATTTAACGGACTCTCCGGGCACGTCGCGATTGGACGATAACCCGGCACCTCGGTTGCAGTAGAGCCGTCTACCATGCGCCCCCGCCTCCGGTTGCTGCTCCTCGGGTTTCTCGCCGTCGCCCTGCCGGCCTCTGCCGCCACGCGGCTCACCTATGACATGGGAGGCGGCCGGACGGTCACCGTCGCCTGGCCGGTCAGCGCATTCCCCCTCAAGTTCGCTATCGACAGCCGCCTGGCCGGGTCGATTCCGACGGCGAAACAGCTCGTCGAGAATGCCGAGGGGGAGTGGAGCTCCGTGCCGGACAGCATCGTCACCTTCGCGCCGCTGGCCGTCGAGAGCGGTCTCCACGCCGGGATCGATCGCCGCAACACCATCACCGTGGCGGACGGTCTCTTCGCCGACCAGAAGTGCCTCGCCTTCACCACGCCGGTCCATGACGACGCCGGGAACCTCATCGACGCCGACATCCAGATCGATGCCTCGCTCCCGACGAGCAATTACAACCTGCAGGAGCTCGTCGCGCACGAGCTGGGCCACGCTCTGGGACTCGATCACTCGGCCGTGTTGAGCGCCACGATGTACCCGTGGATCGCCCCGAACGTGACCACGCCGCTGGACAGCGATGACCGGATCGCCATTGCCACGATCTATCCGCGGAGCGAGACGGGCGCCACGCTCCAGGGTCACATCAGCGGCGTGGATGGGGCCATCTTTGCCGCGCAGGTCGTGGCCGTGAACGCGGACGGTGCGCCCGTGGCCACCGGTCTCAGCGACCAGAACGGCGACTTCCTGCTCAAGGGCGTGCCGGCAGGGGACTACCGCGTCTACGCCGAGCCGCTGGACGGGCCCGTGGCCATCAACAACCTGACCGGCATCTGGCGCAGCGCCAAGGGGACGCCGTTTCCGACCCAGTTCGCCGCGGACGGCCAGCCGTTGCACGTCGAGAGCGGCAGGATCTACGGCAATCTGACGGTCACGACTCAGGGTGCCGTTACGCTCAATCCGCAGACCATCGGCCTCGCCGCGGCCGGCTCTCCCGACCTGAAGCTCAGCGCTTCACCTGTCTCCGTTCACGCAGGCATGACCACCCAGATCGCCGTCGGCGGCGCGGGTCTCGGCAGCGGCACGACGTTCGAGGTGCTGAACCCGTCGTTCCACCGCACCGGCGACTTCACGTACGGTCCGAGCTACGCCGAGGCCACGTTCCGGATCGACCCCGGCGTAACGGCGGGGAGCGCCGTGATCCTCGTCCACGCCGGCCACGACCTCGCCGCGCTCACGGGCGCCCTGCGCATCGAAGGCGGCGGCCTCGCGCATCCGCGCGCGGCCGGCAAGTAACAAAGACTGAAAGACTGGAGGCTGATCCCTCCTGCCTATCCCTTCAGCCTTCCAACACCTACCCTTCCGGCTCTGCCAGGCCGGTCACTTCAGGTTCTTGAGCCGCTTCTGGGCGAGGACGTACGTGCTGCCGTTGAGTGTGTCCTTAGGCTTCTCCACGCGGTGGTAGGCAGCAGCGGCCGCGTCGGTCGCGCCGTAGTCCTCGGCGATGCGTCCGAGTACGTACCAGTCGTGCGGCGCCGGGTCGTCGCGGCCGGCGTCGTCCATGGACCGCAGCAGCGCATCGCGCGCCTCGAGCGTCTTGCCCGTCTCCGCGTAGAGGGTGGCCAGGGTGTGCAGCGCGGCAGCGCCGCTGTTGGGAAGCGCGGTGGCGCGGCGCGCATCCTCCAGGGCCGTCTCCAGGCTTTTGGTGGCGCCGATGAACAGCGCGTTCCAGGCGGCGTTGTTGTAATCGCCGGCATTCGCGGTCGTGCCGTCGATCAGCTTCCGGTACCACGACTCGCACTTCGAGTAGTCGCCGGAGCGGAGCGCGCTCTGGGCGAGCATGCGCAGGGCGTCCGGATCGTTCGGCAGCTTGGTGAGGCGGTCGCCGGCGAGCTGGTCGGCGTCCGTGCGCTTGTCCTGCTCGTAGAGCGCCGTGGCCAGGAAGCCGAAGGCCTCGACGGAGTCGGGATACACGGTGCGGAGGCGGCGGGCGACCGGTTCCAGCTCCGTCCACTGCTTCGAGCCGGCGTAGGCCAGTGCCAGCGCGGAGTCGACGGCATTCTGCCGTTCGCCGGTCAACGTGGCGCGCGAGCCGGTGAGGATCGGCAGCGAGGTGGTGAGGAACGGTGCGCGAAGCATCAGCGCCGCCGCGGCAACCTTCTCCTCGTCGACCGTCGCGCTCTGCTTCCCCTTCGCCCACAGTTTCGCGAAGGGAGAGCCTGACAGAGGATCGTCGCCGTTGCCGGAGGAAACATCCTCGCGCGCCCAGTTCAGCCAGCGGCGCGCCTTCTCCGTATCACCGGCCTGGGCGAACTTGAGCGCCCGGAAGCCGACGAGCTCAGGGAGGCGGTTGTAACCGCTGACGCGGTACTTGTTGCCTTCCTTGACGACGTAGATGGCGTCGCTGCCCTCGGCGCTCTGGTTGCGCATCTTGATGCGGTACCCGGTGGCGTCGTCGCCCTCGGGGACGAACTGCAGCCCGGCGAAGGTCATGTCGATGACGAACGCCAGCGGGGTGTTGTCGTGATTGAGCTGCACGCGCAGCGCGCTCAGCGAGGCCGTCGGGGCGTCCTCGTCGTTGTCGTAGTTCAGGAGCGACTGCACGTCCGACGCGAAGTACTTGCCTACGGCATGAAGGTCCGCGTTGAGGAAGACCTCGGCGAACATTTTCTGCACGGTGCCCTTCGGGTCGTCATCGGGGATGGCTGCAGCGTCGATCTTCCTGGCCTTGCGCAGCAGGTCGACCTGCCCGCGCAGCTCGGTGGCCTTCGGCGAGGTCTGGGCCGCCTGCTCCAGCAGGTCGGCGGCGTGCGTGTACAGCCGCAGAGTGGCCAGCGTGCCTCCGGCCGCTTCCATGATCTTGCGCCGCTGATTCTGATCGAGCGCATTCAGGGCCCGCATGGCCCCCGGCGTTCCTTCCAGCGCTGCAGCGGCGACGACGGTGCCAAGGTCGCGCTGATCCGCGTCCTTCACCTTCTTAGCCAGGTCGCGCATGTCCGCGAAACGCCCTGCGTTGGCCAGCGCCAGCAGGAGGTCTCCCTGAAAGCGCTCGTCCTTGAGGTCCTCGGCGATGCCCTGATACTCGGCGATGGCCAGGTCCGTCCGGGCGCCGCGCCCGAAGATCGAGCCGTCGTCACCCACCTCGTAGAGCTTGGCCAGCTCCACGCGGGCGCCGATCTGCTCGTCCTTCGGCGCCAGCTCCCTGGCCTTCTTCAGCGCGGCGATGGCACCCTCCCGGTCGAAGCCCTTGTGGAAGCGGCGGCCGAAGAGATCGTGCTCGAGTACCAGCCCGTCGATGTACCAGCCGCGCGGGTACTGGGGCTCGATCTCGATGCCCTTCTTCATCTCCTCGCGGGCCGCGTCGCCCATGCCGCCGGCGAGCAGCGAGCGGGCCACGTCGGCGTGATGGCGCGCTTCCTTCGGGTGGGCGACCGTGAGCTTGCGGAACTCGGCCAGCGCCCCGCCGATGTCTCCGGCGTTGAGCTTCGCCTCGCCGACGGCGTCGAAGCCGATGAGCACCGGCTTGCCGTCGCCCAGCTCCTTCACCGCCTTCCGCGTCGCTTCGAATTCCGCGCCGGTGAGGCGGCGCTTGCCGCTGTCGTACTTCATCGTGACGAGCACGACGCCGTCCGGCTGCTGCTTGTACTCCCTCGTCAGCGTCCCGGTGCCGACCTTCGCCGTCTCATTGGCCGGGAGCGGGCGGGCCGTGAACCCGGCCGGCGGCACGATCCGGTAGTGCCACTCCTTCTCGTACGGCATCTGGAAGACGAAGTCGTGCTCGCGCTTGCGGTGCTTCGGGTGCGTCGACGTGGCCTGCGGATCGTCTTCGTCGTCCGTGGCGTCGCGCAACGGCCAGGGGAGGCTCTCCACGAGCGCCACGGGGAAGATGGCCACGACGGCTTCGCCGTCCTGGGTGGGGCCGCGGCCGGCCTCGGCGATGTCCAGGGTGAGATCGAACGGCTTACTCAGGTCGTGTAGATCCGTCGTCGACACGTCGTTGAGCTTCTTGGCCATGTAGTGGCCCTTGACGTAGTTCTCCATCGCGTCGCGATACCGCTTGCGGTCGCTCTGGGCGTAGAAGCGGCGGGCGAAGGAATCGGCCGCGCCCGAGGCTTCGGTCACTTCCGTGACGGCCGCCTTGCCTTCCTCGACCATGTTGAACGTGCGCGTCTCGACGATGTGGTTGACCGGGGCGTCGGAGACGGGAGCCGCGACGAGGGCAGTCGTCTTCGGCGCGGCGATGAGGCCGTGCCGTCCCTGATCCATCACCGGCAGCTCGCCCGCGCGCGCGAATTCATCAGTTGGATCGATCCAGAGAGGCCTCTCGCCGTCGACAACCACGATGGCGTGATTGAACTCACCGAAGCCGGGCAGGTCGTCGCTCACGTCGAGGTCGTCGCCGGCGCGCAGCAGCACGACATGCGCGGGCAGGCCGGCTTCGCGGAGCATGGCCGTCAGCAGCGTAGCCTTGTCCTTGCAGTCGCCGTACTTGTGCCCGAGAACCTCTTCGGGGCGCCGCGGGATCACCGAGCCTTCCCCGAGCTCCACGCCCGCGTAGCGGATGTCCTTCTGAATGGCGGCCAGGATCTTCGCCACGACTTCGTCGCGCTTGCTCGATGTGCCGATGGCCGCCTTCACGAGCGGCGAGAGCGCCGGGGAGGAGCCGGCGATCTGCTTGTCGACGATCTCCGAGTAGCGCTGGGCCACGTCCTGCCAGGACTTGCCGGTGGAGAAGGCGATGTAGGGCCGCGCCGACTGGTCGTAGGGGAGGTTCCACTCGACGTAGTCGATGGCCTTGAGCGGTCCTGTCTCGAACGTCGTGACCTGCCGGCCGCCGGCTTCCTGTTTCACGGCGTCGAGCTGCGGGAGGTGCGATTGACGAGACGGAGGTTGAGGCCCGCGGGCGTGTCGAGCACGAGGCGGGCGCGGTGCACCGGTACGCTGCGGCCGAAGAAGAAGCGGCCGGTGCGCCCCGAGGCGATCATGGGGTTGTTGTCCTTATAGGTGATCACCTGCTCGACCACCGAGCCGACGCCGACACCGGGCAGGGGCGCGTGGAGCACCCGGTTGTCGCTGAAGATGTCGAGCGACTCCTCGGGGGCGGGCGTCTCGGAGAGGGCGCGGGCGTCAAGCTCGTGAACCGAGCCGTCGCGCGCGATGACCCGGGCCTGGATGACCGGCTTGTCCTGGTACCACGGCGCCCACAGCGCCTCCACCGAAGACCAGTGCTCCACTCCCGAGTCGTTCGC
>CAZYTO010000127.1:0-15494 GCA_964650405.1 uncultured Thermoanaerobaculia bacterium
AGGCTGAAAGGGCAAACCCGTGCTGCCTCTGGCCCTTTCAGCCTTTCAATCTTTCAGCCTTCCGTCACCGCGCACCCCCCGAATCTTGGTGCGAGGCCGTGACGAGGCACACTCATGCCCCGTCACTCATGCCTCATGCCCCTCGGCACTCGGCACTCAGCACTCAGCACCCGGCACTTCGGTGTCTAGAACTCCGGCGCGATGAGCCCGAGGTTGCTGTCCCTCCGCTTGTAGATCACCGAGACCCGGTCCGTGTCCAGGTCGCGGAAGACGATGAACTCGTTCTTGGAGTCGTCGAGGCGCAGGGCCGCCTCTTCGATGGACATGGGACGGATGGGAAGACTGTTGGTCTTGATGATGCGGGGCCGGTTGTGGTCGCCTTCCACGCGGAGGCGGCCCGGCTCGAGCACGTTCACCGCCCACTCCGTCACGCCTTCGGACTTGTTGCGGTTGCCGTCCTTGCGGTGGTGGTCGCGGATGGTCTTGCGGTTCTTCTGGGCCTGGCGCTTCACGTGGTCGAGGGCGAGGTTGATCGCTTCCTGCATCGACTCCCCCGACTCCTGCACGCTCTTCACGTCGTGCTCCTTGCCCACGATGATGATCTCGCAGATGTTCCGGTACTTCTCCACCTGCAGCATCACCCGCGTGTCGATGACGTCGGCAAAGAGCTTGTCGATGATCCGGGACAGCTTCTTGTCGACGAGATCGCGGATGTCCGGGGTTACTTCGAAGTTACGTCCAATGATGCCGGTAGACATACAGGCACCTCCCATTTGATCGTCAGAAAATCTGCTTGCGGTCGGTCGACGAAGGGATGTTCAGCTCGTCGCGGTACTTGGCGACGGTGCGCCGGGCGATGTTGATTCCCTCGTCGTTGAGGATCTTCATGATCTTGGAATCGGATAGCGGCTTCCGCGGATCCTCACCATCAATATAGCCCTGAATCTTCTTTTTGACCGTAAGACTGGAAATGTCCTCACCGGTATCGGAATCGATGCCGCTGTGGAAGAAGTACTTCATGAGGAAGAGCCCGCGTGGCGTGTGCATGTATTTGTTGGACACCACACGGGATACGGTCGATTCGTGCATCTGGATGTCGTCGGCCACGTCGCGCAGGACCAGGGGGCGCAGGTAGTCGATGCCCCGCTCCAGGAACTCCCGCTGGTGCTTGACGATGGAGTCCGCGACCTTGTAGATGGTCCGCTGGCGCTGGTCGAGCGACTTGATCAGCCAGACCGCCGAGCGGATCTTGTCCTTGATGTAGTTGACCGTCTCCCCGTCCGACTTCGAGTCCATCGAGCTCAGCATGGCCCGGTAGCTGCCGTTGATCCGCAGCTTCGGCATCCCGTCCTCGTTGAGCACGATCACGTACTCGTCCCCCACCTTCTGCACGTAGACGTCGGGCTCCACGTAGATGGCCCGCTCGTTCGAGTACTTGCGTCCGGGCTTCGGGTCGAGGTGCTTGATGACCTCCACCACGCCCTCCAGGGTCTTGAGGTCGATGCCCAGGGCCTTGGCGATCTGGACGAAGTGGCGCTGCATGAAGTCGTCCCAGTGATCGCGGACGACCGCCTCGACGTACGGTACGTCGATCTCCAGGAAGTCGAGCTGGAGCATCAGGCACTCGCGCAGGTCGCGCGCGCCGACGCCGATGGGATCGAGCGACTGCACGGCCTGCACGGCCCGCTCCGCCTCCTCGAGCTCGTACGGTCCGGCAGCCATGACCTCCTCGATCGTGGCCCGGAGGTAGCCGTCCTCGTCGATGTTGCCGATGATGAACGCGCCGATCGCCTTCGTCAGGGGCGAGGCGTCGCTCATGTTGAGCTGCCAGGTAAGGTGGTCGGTGAGGTTGGGGGGGCGGCTGAGCGTGTTCTCGAGGGGGAACTCCTCGTGCTCCTCCGTCATGCGCGGGTTGTAGCCGTACTCGATGTAGTCCTGGAAGTAGGCGTCGTAGTCGATCTCGTCGAAGGAGTCCTTCTCCTTTTCGGTGGTCGCTTCCTTCGGCGGCTCGGCGGCCTTGGCCTCCTCCTCGGTCTCGGTCTTGGTCTCCTGGACGTCCGCTTCCGCTTCCTCCTGCTTGGTCTCCTCGGTGAGCTCGTCGAGGAGCGGGTTCTCCAGCAGCTCCTGGTTGAGGACTTCCTGGAGCTCGAGTTTCGACAACTGCAGCAGCTTGATCGCCTGCTGCAGCGAAGGCGTCATGATCAGCTTCTGGGCAAGTTTGAGATGGAGTTTCTGTTCTAGTGCCATGGTCCGGAGACCGGCAGGGAACACAGCTTCGCTCGGTCAGTTTAGGTTGAACGATTCGCCCAGATAAATGCGCCGGACCTCTGCATCTGCCGAGAGACTTTCAGGGATTCCCTGCCGGAAAATCTCACCTTCTTTGATGATATAAGCGCGATCCGTGATCTTCAAAGTCTCGCGGACGTTGTGGTCCGTGATGAGGATCCCGATCCCGCGTGCGCGCAGTTGCGAGACGATTCGCTGAATCTCGAACACTGCGATTGGATCGATTCCTGCAAAGGGTTCATCTAGCAAGATGAATGCCGGGTTGATGGCCAGGCTGCGGGCGATTTCCACGCGCCGCCGCTCCCCTCCCGACAGCGAGAACGCGCGGTTCTTCGCAATGTGCGTGATCCCGAATTCCTCCAGCAACTGGCGCGTGCGCCGCTCCCGCTCCGCCAGCGGAAGGTTCATCGTCTCGAACACCGCCAGCAGGTTCTCTTCCACCGTCAGCTTGCGGAAGACCGAGGCCTCCTGCGGCAGGTAGCTGATGCCCTGCTTGGCCCGCAGGTACATCGGCAGCGTGGTGATGTCCTCGTCACCCAGGGTCACCCGCCCGTTGTCCGGACGGACCAGGCCCACGATCATGTAGAACGTCGTCGTCTTGCCCGCGCCGTTCGGCCCCAGCAATCCGACGATCTCTCCCTGCCGGATCTCGACCGACACGCCCCGCACCACCCGCCGCCCCTTGTACACCTTGACCAGGTCGTCCGCCGCCAGCCGCAGCGGCTCCTCCGCCCCGTCGCCCTTCCGTTCCGTCGTGAACGGCACCACCGTGCTTTCCTCGCCCATCGCGGCGAATCATAAGTCAGAAGGCACAACCCTCGACGGTCGCGAGAGCCGTTAACACAATGGTTTTACCTCTGCCTTCGGGCTCAGGGTTTCTCTTTGTACGTCCCCGTCGCGCCCTGATTGGGGTTGGGGCTGAGCAGGTCGACGCGGTTGTGGATGAGATCGAGGACGAACTCCTGGCCGCTGGTCGTGCCGTTCGGGGCGGTGATGACGGCCGGCGCACCCCACACGTAGACCAGGCGCTTGTCCACGAGGTACTGAGCCTTGTCTCCCGTGGCCTTGCGGCTGTTGGGCGGGTCGACGAGCACCACCTTCCCCTCGGCGTCGACGCGGTCGATCTTCTTGCCCGCGTCGAAGTTGAAGACGGCGTTGTCGCCGGTCATGTGGCGCGACTCGTCGTCGATGACGACGTTGCCGTGCAGCTCGATGCGTCGCTCGGTCTTGTGGGCGAGGAGCGTGTCGCCGCGCGCCAGCAGCGGCGTCTTGCGCACTTCCGTGGCGCTGGTGTTGTAGAGCATCGTCCGCACCGCGCCCTTGGCCGTGATCTGGTCGCCCGCGCCCTGCACCTGCATCTCGTGCGCGAGCAGCGTGTTCGTGTCCTGCCAGGCCTTCACGTTGCCGGTGAAGAGGGCCGTCTTCGTGGCCTGCTGCATCGTAACCACGTCGGAATTGACGAACACCGGCTTGCCGGCCGGGAAGACCGTCGTGGCGTTCGCCGACGCCCCGCCGCTGCCCGGCTTCGAGACGAGCTGGGTGATGACTTCGCCCGAGGCCTTGGCCGTGCCGGCGTGCGGCGAGAATTCGATGAGCTTCGCGCGCAGGCTGCTGCCGTCCGTGACCACCGTCGGGTCGAAGCCCGGCTGCGCGGTGAGCACGACGTGGTCGTTGGTGATGTCGTAGTTGGCGCGGACGGCCCGGGCGTCGTTCTTGGGGTCCTTGTAGTGGAAGTTGCCGTTGATCACGGCCATGCCCGGGCGGTGCGTGGCCCCCTCGAAGTTCACCAGCACATTGTCTCCGGTGATCTCCCGCGGCTCCTCGCCCCCCGTCTCCTTCATCAGCACCTGCTGGTCGGCCTTGATGTCGGTCACGACCTTGTCCTGCAGGCCGACCCGGAACGTCTTGGCGGTGATGTCGCGGCGTACTTCGTTCTGCAGCAGGGCGTGGGCCATGTTCGCCCCTTCGCCCACGGCGTTGAACGCGATGATGGTGGACGCCGGCCCGAGCTCGCTCCAGAAGTGATCGCAGGTCAGCTCCTTCCGCCCCTCGGAGCTCTGTCCGCTGCCGGGAAGGAGCGTCGAATTGGCGCCGAGCTCCATGAGCACGGTGCCATGCCCTTCGAGGGCGATGAGGGTGCGGCGGTCCGGCCCGAACTGGCCGTGGAGCTCGGCCGAGTTGAAACGGTCGCGGTCGTGCGTCATGACCACGTTGCTGTTGAAGTCGACGTTCCCTTCGCGGCGGTGATAGACGCCGTCGTCGGCCAGCACGTGCATGGGCTCGTCGGCCGGCGTCTCCGGGGCCATGGTGGCGTCGATCTTCTGGGCCAGGTGCACCATCTCCGCCTGCACGTCGACGTCGAGCGCGCCGGCTGTCCCCGTCCACCGGTCGACCTTGAACTGCACGGGGACGTGGTTGGTGAGGCGGTTGCCGTCGAAGTGCATCTCCGCCGTGCGGATGTCCACGCCGTCGTTCGAGACCAGGTGCACGCCGCCCTTGACGTCGGTCTCCTTCGTCCCGCTGTTGAACACGGCGCTCGGCGAGGTGAGCGTGTAGATCTGCTTGTTCGGCCGGTAGATGGTCAGGGTGACGTTGTCGAGCGAGTTCCAGCCCGATACGAACGAAACGACGATGGTGGCCTTGATGTGCATGGCCAGCCGGCCGTCGACGGTCTGCGTGTCTTCGAAGATGTGCGACACGGCGTTAGGGCGGTCGAGGACGCGTACCGTCGACGTCGGCGGCGGCGTGGCCTCCCTCTTCGTCGGCTGGCCCCGCCTCCAGTTCATGGCAATGATGGCGATGAAGCCGATGAACAGGATCGGGAGGGTGTAGTTGAGGATGCGAACGGTGCGTTGCATGTACGGCGGCCGCGAAGCGTAACAGGAGACTTGCGGGTTTCGTTCCGCGGGGTGGCGGGCGGGAGGCGGGGGGACCGGGTAACGGGTACCGGGTAACGGGTAACGGTTTACCGGGGCTGGGCCCACCCGTCTGATCCTCGGAACCTGGTACCCGGGACCTCTTACCTGGTACCGGCGGGTAACGGGTACCGGTACCGGGTACCGGGGCTGCGCCTACCCGTCTGATCCTCGGAACCTGGTACCCGGGACCTGTTACCTGTTACCTGGTTCTGATCCTCGGAATACGGGGACTGATACCTGGTACCCGATACTCACGTCTCCGCCGCTCGCCTTCCCCCGCTCGCCCGATCGCTGCCGAGCCCCCCTACCTCCGCGGCGAATACGGACGCATCGTTCGCAGGTCGACATCGAAGACGCAGACGTGCTGCAGGCCGTGCATCCGGATCCAGCGGTCGACCTCCTCGTCGTAGTCGCTGTTGTAGGGGTGAAAGAGGTGCCACTCCGTCGGATAGCGTCCGCTGTAGCCGTTGAGGGCAGGCAGCGAGTTGTCGAGGGCCACCCACGTGGAGGTGACGCCGTAGAGCGGCCAAGCGTCTGGCCAGGTCATGCGGAAGGGATCGGAAGCGCGCTTGATGAAGAACGAGCGGCAGGAAGGATCGACATCGATGGGCGCACGCACCCACTGGTCGAAGATCGCCACCGGCCGGCGGAAGTAGAACGTCTCGCCATTCCACGTCGCCGCCATGAGGACGACGAGCGCCGCCGCCACGACGCTGCGATACGCGCGCGTCCCGCGCGAGAGCGCAAGGCCCGCGGCCAGGACGATGAACAACTCGTAGGCGTAGACGATCCGCCGCGGATCGCGGATAGCGGCGAACCCGGGGATCGGCGGGGTCACCGTCTTCCAGATCGAGAACGTGCCGAGTTGCAGCGGAACGATGAAGACCACGGCCGAGAGAACCGCGATCCACAACAGGGCGACCCGCTGGAGCCGCGGCACCGCGCGCGGCAGCACCAGCGCCGCGAGCAGGAGGATGCCGGCCAAGAGGAACGGCCTGGCCGTTTCATAGGGATGGAGGGCATCCAGCCTCAAGGGCCATGCACCACGCTTCCACGGCTCCTGCTGCTGGAGCACCAGCTCGCCGATGGGAAAGCCGTGGTGTTCCTGATAGGCCGGCAGGTAGATCCGGAGAAACAGGAGCGTGCCGCCCGCCGCGCCGGCGAGGAAGGACAGCGCCCATGCCCACGGCCGGAAGAGATGTGCTCTTCGCCGCGCGACGAAGAGCACGATCAGCATGCCAGCGCCAAAGAAGGGCTTCTGCCATTGGTTCGAAACGTCCCCCGCTCCTCGTCTCCCGCTCGCCTACTCGCCACTTGCGTCTCGCGCGTCGGCCACGGTGAGCCGGTAACCCGACCAGGCGTCAGGCTCGATCTGCACGAGGAGATCCGCGCGGGTGCCGCGCTCGAGTCGCCGCGCAAGCGTCTTCGCTGACGGCCAGATGATGGCGGTGGCTTTCCCCGTGCCGTCCTCGAGAGCGAGCTCGGTGCAGTCGGTGGCGAAGGTGCGCGTGTTCTTCACCTCGGCATTGCGGATGATGAAGTACGGCTGCGGGTTGCCGGCCCCGAACGGCTGGAGCTGTTCGTGCGCGGCGACGAAATCGCCGTCGATCATGCCGAGGGTCAGCTCCCCTTCCGCCTCCGCCTCGTGCAGGAAGAGCGCTTCGTCGAGCCTCGCGAACTGCCCCTCCAGCCGTTCGCGCAGCGCGTCGAGATGCCGGCGCTCCAGCGAGAACCCGCACGCGAACTCGTGACCGCCGAAGTGCGTGAACAGATCCGCCGCCGCCTCGAGCTGCGCGTGCAGGTTGACCGTGGGGATGCTCCTCCCCGACCCCACGCAGCGCTCCCCGTCGATCGACATCACCAGCGCTGGGCGGTGGAACCGGTTCGCGAGCCGCCCCGCCACGAGACCGACCACGCCCTTGTGCCAACCCTCGCCGGCAGCGATGAGGATACGGTTGGGGATCGTGTTGCGAGGTGGCGAGGTTGCGGAGGAGGTTGCGGGGTTACGAGGTTGCGAGGTTGCGCGGTGCCGGACCTGATCCGAAACCTCGGAACCTCGCAACCTCGCAACCTCGTCTTCTACTACCTCGGAACCTCGCCACCCCGCAACCTCGTCTTCCGAAACCTCGCAACCTTGCAACCCCGTGACCTGCTCTTCCGCCTGCCGCAGCACCTCTTCTCCGATGGCTTGGCGCTCGGCGTTCATGCGGTCGAGCTCCGCGCAGAGGGGCCAGGCCTCTTCCTCGCTCGGGGCGGCGAAGAGCTCGATGGCCGTTTCGGCCGAGGAGAGGCGGCCGGCGGCGTTGATCCGCGGGCCGATCTTGAAGCCGACATCTACAGATCGTAGAGGCCGGCCCAGCATGCCCAGGCGCCGGATCAGGGCTCGCAGCCCGGGGTTGCGGGGGTTTTTCAGGCCGTTGAGACCGAGCCAGGCGATGGTCCGGTTCTCGCCGGTCAGCGGCGCCACGTCCGCCACCGTTCCGATGGCGGCGATCTTGAGCAGCGACTCGAGCTGGGTCTTCTTGTTGTTCCGCCGAATGAGCTCGCAGCAGAGCTTGAAGGCCACCCCCACGCCGGCCAGCTCCTTGAAGGGATAGGTACATCCCGGCTGCTTCGGATTCAGCACCGCCGCGGCACTCGGAAGCACGCCGGGCGGGAGGTGGTGGTCGGTGATGATGACGTCGATGCCGCGATCGATGGCCCGGCGCACGGGGTCGATGCTGGTGATGCCGCAGTCCACCGTGATGACCAGCCGCACGTCGCGGGACGTCAACACCCGGTCGAGCACCTCGGTCTTCAGGCCGTAGCCGTCCACCAGCCGGTGCGGAACGACGTGCGCGGCATCGGCACCGAGGGAGCGGAGGACCGTCTGCAGCAGGACGATCGACGTCACACCGTCGACGTCGTAGTCGCCATAGATCAGGATCGTTTCATTGCCGGTCACAGCCCGCTCGATCCGCTCACACGCCGAGCGCATTCCGTGGATCCCGGCCGGATCGTGCAGATCGCCCAGCTCCGGCGCCACGAAACGCCGGTATTCATCCTCGTTCGTCACCCCGCGCCGGACGAGCAGGCCGCGGATGACGTCATTCGCCACGGGGATGTGCGGCGCGGCTTCGGGCGGCGGGGCGATGCGCCAGGCGTCATGGATCGCCGGTTGTCCGGCATCAGTGGTCGGTTCCCGGAGGGCAAGAGGCACAGGGAATGGTACGACGAAGGCGCCGCCACTCTACCTATCGTGGAAAACTTGACGCCACGCAAACGTATCGTTTCTCACCGGAAAGTCGCGAAAGTGACATCGCCGGAGGACAGACCGCGCGGAGGCTACGCGCCCTTCTCGAACACACCCATCTTCCGGAACTTCCTGAACCGCTCTTCCGGAAACTGGTCGGCCTTGAGCTTCATCAGCTCTTTGAGGGCCTTCTCCAGGTGGGGGCCGAGGATCTCGGCGGCGCGGGCGGGATCGGCGTGGGCGCCGCCCGGCGGCTCGGGGATGATCTCGTCGATGATGCCGAAGCGCTTGAGGTCCTGCGCGGTGATCTTCATCGCCGCCGCCGCCTCGGCGGCGTTGGACGAGCTCTTCCAGAGGATGGCTGCGCAGCCTTCGGGAGAGATGACCGAGTAGACGGCGTGTTCCAGCATCAGGACGCGGTCGCCCACGCCGAGAGCCAGCGCGCCGCCGCTCCCCCCCTCCCCGATCACCGTCACGATCACCGGCACGCGCAGCGCCGCCATCTCCCGCAGGTTCACGGCGATCGCTTCCGCCTGCCCCCGCTCCTCGGCGCCGACGCCCGGATAGGCTCCCTGCGTGTCGACGAAAGTGAAGATCGGCAGGCCGAACTTTTCGGCCAGCTTCATGATCCGCAACGCCTTGCGGAACCCCTCCGGGCGCGGTTGCCCGAAGTTGCGGTAGATCTTCTCTTTCGTATTGCGGCCCTTCTGGTGGCCGATCACGGCGCAGGCCTGCCCGTGGAACCGGGCGAACCCGGCCACGATGGCCGGATCGTCGGAGAATTTGCGGTCGCCGTGAACTTCACTCCACTCTTCGAAGAGGGAGGCGATGAAATCGAGGGTGTAGGGGCGCTGCGGATGCCGTGCGACGAGCGTTTTCTGCCACGGCGTCAACCGTGCGTAAATTTCCTG
Source organism: uncultured Thermoanaerobaculia bacterium (assembly GCA_964650405.1). Lineage (GTDB taxonomy): Bacteria > Acidobacteriota > Thermoanaerobaculia > Gp7-AA8 > Gp7-AA8 > CAZYTO01. The sequence continues at coordinate 9,348 of CAZYTO010000127.1, forward strand.
CGCGACTTTGGTAAGCTTCGCCTGGAGCTCATCGATCTGCGCGGCATCCGCATCCGCAGCGGTGGCCTCCTCGATCTGGCGCCGGAGCCGGAGGATCGGCTCCTCGAATTGCGTCGGATCGGAACTCATGGTGCGTGACCCTAACAGATGAACAGCATGCTCGCAACTGAGACCACGGGCGACGCCGGCGGTGACGCTCCGGTCGTTTCCACCCCTCTGCCCGCCGCCGCATTGCCGCTGGAAACGCAGGCCCAGAACGAACATATGCGGCACATTCCGGCCGCCGACTGGATGGTGCGGAAGGTCGACGGCGACGCCCGCCGCCGCGTGGAATTGCTGCTGGACGTGCTCCGCGCGCTGCCGTCCGACGATGCGCGGCACGCCGATCTGGAAGGTCCGCTGCGCACCCTCTGCCGCAGCATCGACAAGCTCGCCGAGGCAGCGCGCCATGGCCGCAACAACCACGCCCCGAACGAGATCGCCGCACACCTGCGCTGGTCGCTGGAGCATGCCGTGGCCAACCTGCGCGGCATCGACGCCGAGACGTTCGGCCGCCGCGCACCGTTCCACCACTTCGACCGGTCTCGCGCCGAGGCGGTGTACGGAGCGCTCCTGTGCGTCTTCGCCGCGCTCGACCGCGCCGCCGGCGCCGCAAGGGCCATCGACCCTGCCCTCGACGAGCGCCTCTTCGCCCACCTCGTGCAGCTCGAGACGCCCATGCGGCAGGAGCCGATGGCGTAAGGCGGAGGGCGGAAGGCAGAGATCCTTACCTCTGATCTGCCTTCTGACACCTACCGGGCCACGGTCGCGAGCCCGCACGACGGATTCACCGTGGCGCGCAAAGCATGGATCAGATCGGTGTCGAGCCAGACGACGCGCTGCCCCTCGAGCTCCTTTTTCAGCGCGGTGGCGGCGCTGCGCAGTTTTTCGGGGTTCGAAACGTCGACTACGCCGTATCCCCACGCCTCCGTGATCTGGGGCTGGTCGCCTGCGAGCGACCAGACATAGAACGGGACACCGATGCTGGCCAAGTAGTGGCGGACGTTGCCGGCGCTGTAGCGGCTCTCGTCCCGGTTATGGCCGAGGACCAGAACGACGGCCCGCCGTCGGGCACCGGCCATGGCCTGGACGCCTGCAACTGCCGCGGCATCGGCAAACTGCCGTTTGGGGTAGGAGTAATTCCGCTTCGGTTCGTGGGACGAGATGAGGTGCCAGAGCAGCCCGCCGTCGCGCTCACCGAAATCGCCGCTGAACGGGAACAGAACAGAGGTCGGCCGGTCCGCCGCCACGACCTGATCGCCGACAGGCCACAGCAGTCGGATCCGCGTGTCGGCGTCCAGAGTGGCTGTGCGCTTCATGACGTTCCGATCGAGGAGGGTGGTCCTGGCAGTGGTCGGAACGAGTGCCAGCATCCCGTCGGTCGGACTCGGATCCCGCACGACGATGACGAAGCCAGGAGTCTTCTCGATTGCCTGGGCGCGCACCGGCTTGCCGTTGACGAGGAAGCAGCCGTCCAGCGTTTCCCGTACGTTTCCACTCTCGCGGACGAGCGTCGCGGTGAGCTCCGCGCCCGCGCTCTCGGGCAATGTGCCGCCGAAAACCATCTCCGGCCGGGACAGACCGTCCTGAAATTGCACCTCGGCGGAGAGCAGGTGCGGCACGGCCAGGTCGAGCTTCGGAAATATGGCCCGGTTCCCCGCGAGGGTGAGGGACTTGTCGTCGAGCTTGAGCGTCACTGTTCGCGGCTCCTCGTTGGTGAGGTGGCGCCATTTCACGCTGGCGGCGAACGGCGCACCGCCGGCGTCATGCTCGAGGACGATGGAGGCCTCCGCCACCGGACGCGGAAGATTGATGCTCTGTGTCGCTCGCCCCAGCTCGGCCCCGGCCCCGTCGAGGCCGATGGCGACGAGCTCCTGCGGCTGCAGCGTCGCTCCGAAATCGATGGTCGTCCGCCACGGCGGCGCCGTGAGCAACGCCACCATGCGGCCATCGAGCTCGAATCGGATCGCCACGACACCCGGGTCGGCCTCGACCACGATCGGTTGCCGGCCGGTAACGAGGCCAAGGTAGAGGGTGATAAAGACGATGTGGGCAGTCATGACTCGCACCGACGGTTCATTCTAGAGCGCAGGGGGCGAGCAGGAGACGGCGAGCGGCGCGCCGAGGAAGACGCGGGAGTGGTCTCTTCCCGCTCGCCGCTTACCGTTCCCCGTTGTTCGCCAGCATCTTCAGGCCGCACGACGGTTTGACGCTGGCGTGCAGCGCGCGGATCGGATCGGCCACCAGCCACGCGATGCGCTGCGTTTCCAGTTCCTGGCGCACGGCGGCGGTGGCCTTGATCAGCTTGTCGGAACGGGAAATGTCGACGATCGGTCCCCACGCTTTCTCGAGGTCCGGCTGCCGCCCGATCGCCGACCAGACGAAGAGTGGCACTCCGATGCTGGCCAGGTAGCGGCGCGCCACTGCGGGCGGATACCGGCTGTGATCGGCCGTACCGTCCAGCACGACGATGACGGCCCGCCGCCGCCCGCCGTCCGCGGCCTGAACTCCCGCTACGGCCGCGGCGTCGGCAAAGCGCAGGACGTCCGTCGCGTCGCGCCCGCCGTGGCCCACCAGGACGAGGTGACTCAACATCCCGCCACTCTGCGCATCGAAATCGCCGCTGTAGGAGAAGAGCTGCGAGGTCGGTAAATCGGTGCCTGTGTAATCCGCCACCAGCGGCCAGAGGAGCCGGACGCTCGTTCCGGCATCCACCGGCGCCATTCCGTGCGACGAGCGGTCGGCGACGGCCGCGCGCACCGACGGATCCTGGCCCATGGCCAGGAGCGCGAGACGCGGGTTGGGGTTGCGGACGACGATGAGCAGCGCCCCCGGCTTCTCCACTGCCCGGGCCTGAAGCGCGTCGCCGGCCACCGTGAAACAGTCCTCGAACGACGGCGCGGCGCTGCCGGCCAGCCGCACCGCCGTCGGCGTCAGTTCGGTGCCGGTGGTGTCCGCAAGCGTGCCGCCGATGACGCGCTCGGCGCGCGCATTGCCCGTCGGAAACTCCACCATGGCGGCGAGCACGTGTGGCGTGGCCATGTCGACCTTCGGCAGACTGGCCCGGTATTCGTTCATCGGGAGGCTCTTGTCGTCGAGACGGAGCGACGCATGCCTCGGCTTCTCGTTCATCCGATGCCGCCAGTGGACGTCCACCGTCGTCCCCTCCACGGAAATGTCGGCCTCGGCGATCGGCCGGGGAATGTTGATCGCCTGGGTGGCCCGCGCCACTTCGTTCCCATCCTTGTCGTACCCGACCGCAACCAGCTCCTCGGGAACGAGCCCGCTGCCGAAATCTACCGTGGCCCGCCACGGCGGCGACGTCAGCGTCGCCACCGGCCGGCCGTCGAGCGTCATGCGCATCAACGCCACGGCCGGCTCCACACGCAACTCCACCGGCTGCCGCCCCGACACGAGCCCGAGGTACAGCGTGAGGAAGACGATGTGACCCATCCCCGCGAGTGTACGGCGACGCCCCAGCCCCGGCGTTACGGGGCTGCGACAGTTGGGGACCGACCCAGCTTTGCACTTGAATATCGGTCTCGAGCAAGGCTGAAAGGCTGGAAGGCTGGAAGGAAACCCCGCGCTGCCTCTGGCCCTTTCAGCCTTTCAGCCTTCCAGCCTTTGTGATCAGGCTCCAACCCGACTCTAGGTGCAAAGCCGGCCGACCCCTACGGGCGAAGCCGCTCGAAGTACTCCGGTTTGGGCACGCCCATAAGGTAATGGTCGAACCAGCCCACGATGTGCTCGAGGCGCTCGATGCGATGCCAGGGCTGACCGCTGCGGGAGAGCTCGTGCGATTCGCCCGGGAAGCGCACCATCACCGCCGGGATGTGCCGGTACTTGAGGGCCCGGAACATCATCTCGCCGCCGGCCATGGGCGGGGTTCGCCAGTCGGCTTCGCCCTCGATGAACATCATCGGCGTCTTCACGCGGTCGATGTAGGTGATCGGCGAACGGGCCCGGAAGTCTTCCGGATCTTCGAAGGGGGCTTTGCGGAACCACGTCGGCTGGAAGAGGGTGAAGTCGGCCACGTACCAGAACGTCGACCAGTCGGCGATGTCGCGCTGGGCCACGGCCGCGGCAAAGCGGGTAGTCTGCGTGACCACCCAGTTCGTCAGGAGGCCGCCGCCGCTGCCGCCGGTCACGCCGAGCTTCTTCTCGTCGATGTACCCCTTGGCCACCAGCGCGTCGACTCCGGCCATGAGGTCCTTGAAGTCGTCGCCGGGATAATGGAACTGGATGACGTTCGCGAACTCCTCGCCGTAGCTGGTCGAGCCGCGGGGGTTCGGATAGAGCACGACATAGCCCTTGGCCGCCATCCACTGGAACTCGTGGTCGAAGACGTAACCGTACGCCGCGTGCGGGCCGCCGTGGATGTTGAGGATGAGCGGGTACTTCTTCTTTGGATCGAAGTCGGGCGGCAACTGTACCCAGGCTTCGATCTTCTTCCCGTCGAAGCTCGAGTACCGCAGCTCCTCCGGCTCGGTGAGGGTCAGCTCGCTCCACAGCTTCTCGTTGACGTTGGTCAGCCGGGTCAGGGCGCCGTCATCGGCCACGGCATAGAGATCGCCGACGATGGTCGGGGTGGAGACCAGGGCGACGGTGGCGCCGCCGTTGGCGGCGTAGGACTGCATGGAGTGCTTTCCCGTCGTCCAGGGCGTCACGGCACCGGTCGAGGCGTCGATGCGGGCCAGATTGGCCGTGCCGTCCCGCAGGATCGTCACGACCACCGAGAGGCTGTCGGCCGCCCAGGTCGGGCGCGCGCCGCGGTTGGCACGGGGCGCCGAGTTGTCGCCGCCCGCTCCGCTGAGCACGTCGCCCGCCTTCTTGTTGGTCAGATTCTTCGGCGACGATCCCGCTGTCGCCGAAACGACGTAGAGATCCGTCTCGGTGAAGGACTGGACGGGATGGGCTGGCTGGCCGGAGAAGGCGATCCACCTCCCGTCGGGGCTCGGTGCGTACGACTGCACGGCCACGTCGGCGTCGAAGAGCCTGGTGATCTCACCGCCGCCGGACGGCACGAAGTAGAGGGCACCCTCGCGTACGTCGTAGTACGGCTCGAAGACGCGTGTAGAGGTGAAGTAGATACGCGTGCCGTCCGGGCTCCAGGCCAGGTCGCTCTCGCTGAAGTCGCCGGTGGTGAGCTGCTTCGGCTTCGGGGCCTCTTCGGACGCGTCGCCGCGCACCTCGACGGTCCAGACGTGGGTTGTCCGCGTCGTGTCGCTGTACCCGGCGCCGTTGAGGCGATACGCGGCCTGATTGATGACGCGCACGTCGCTCTCGCGCTCGTCACCGTCCTTCTTCTTTTTCTCCTTGTCCTTGTCGAAGTCGTCGGGCTTGGTCGTCGCCGTGAACGCAATCGTCTTCCCGTCCGGAGCCCAGGCCAGCGAATCGACGGCGCGGGGCATCGAGGTGAGGGCCCGCGGCTCGCTCCCGTTCATGGGCAGGAGAAAGATCTGCGCCGGCTGCGGCTTGCCGTCCTTCTCCAGCGCGCGGAGGAACGCCAGCGTCTTCCCATCCGGCGACCAGCGCGGAGCGGTATCGCGCGGACCGTTCGTCAGCCTGCGCGCCGCGCCGCCACGCACCGGCACGACCCAGATGGCGGTCTCGTACCCTTCTTTCTTCGCATCGACGTTCACGCGCACGAAAGCCGCAAGCGAGCCGCCGGGCGAGATCTGCGGATCGCCGATCCAGTGGAAGCGAAACAGGTCCTTTTCCGTGATGGGCCGGGCGTGCGCGGCGAGCGTGAGCGAGAGCGTGAGGAGAAGAAGGAGCGCTCGTTTCATGGCGCGGGATTGTACGCGGACCGCGGTCCGCGTACCGGCATGCATGAGTAACGAGGCATGAGTAACCCCGATTCAGGGCCAGGGCTTCCGAAAGTGCACATTGGTACATCGGTCCGGCGCAATGATCCGGAGCCCGGAACAATGATCCGGAGCCCGGCGCAACGTTCCGGACGCCGGAACAATGATCCGGAACCCGGCGCAATGATCCGGAGCCTGGAACAGTGATCCGGAGCCCGGCGCAACGTTCCGGGCGCCTGAAACAACGATCCGGAGCCCGGCGCAACGTTCCAGTCGCCCGGAACAATGATCCGGAGCCCGG
>CAZYTO010000128.1:0-12697 GCA_964650405.1 uncultured Thermoanaerobaculia bacterium
GTGGTAAGGCGGGTCTCGTATTCGGCGGCCGAGGGGGCGGCGAGGGAGGGACCGGGGCCGACGGAGACGGCGGCGCGGCTGCCGGCGCTCGTCTTCACACTGCTGACCGCCGCACTCCTGGCCTGGTTCGCGCGCCGCCTCTGGGGTCCCGACGAAGCGTGGCTGAGTGCGTTCGTCCTGCTGTCGATGCCTCTCACCGTGGGTTTCGCACACATGGTCATCTTCGACAGCGCCGTGTCATTTTTTATTACGCCTGCCCTCATCGCTTTTTACGTCGCCATCGAGGGAACAAGGGCGAAGGGCGAAGGGGCGAAGGGCGAAGGAGTGGTGTCCCTTCGCCCTTCACGCTTTTCCCTCCGCCCTTCCACCGTCGCCTGGCTGGCCATCGGCCTCGGCGTGATCACGAAGGGCCCGGTGGCGATCGCCCTGCCGCTGCTCGTGGCCATTCCGTATGCCATCAAGCGCCGCCGCTTCGGCGCGCTCTGGTCGTGGGGCGGCCTGGTGGCTTTCGTCCTGGTCATTGCACCGTGGGTGTGGGGCGTGACGAAGGTCGTGCCGGACTTTCTCCGCTACGTCCTCGTCACCGAGACCGCGCAGCGACTGGCCACGAAAGCACTCAAGCGCACCGGTCCGCCCTGGTACTTCCTCCCTTTCGTCCTCGGCGGAGCGCTGCCATGGTCGATCGTCGCAATCAGCGAAGTGACGAAGCGACGTTCAACGAACCGCGAACCGCGAACCGCGACCAGCAATCAGCGATCATCGACCAACGACCAACGACCAACGACCAACGACCAACGAGCAGCGACCAACGACCAACGACCAACGACTCTCTACCTCGTCCTCTGGGTGCTCATCCCCCTCCTCTTCTTCTCGCTGTCACAGTCGAAACGGCCCCAGTACGTCCTGCCGCTCATGCCGGCCATCGCGCTGCTCGCGGTGCGTGCCGGCCGGACGTCGCGGCCTGACGGCCGTGCGGACGGGTGGGGCATCAAGGCTGCCGCGATCACTGTGCTGGTATTCGGCATCGCGCTGCTCGGGGCGCTCCAGTTCGCGCACCTGCGGGGCGAGTACGTCTTGGCGGCGCGCTCGACGGCCCTGGCGCTCGGGATCGCCTGCATCGTCGCCGGCGTTGCCGCGCTGGCCGTGAAGCGACGCGACCTCGTGTTCATCGCCCTCTCGCTGCCGGTCCTGGCCATCCCGCTCGCGGCGAATCCGATGATGAACGCCCTGGCGGAGCGGCGGTCGACGAAGGCCCTGGCGGCGCAGCTCGCACCGTATGTGACCGGCGACACCGAGGTGGCCGGCGTGGAGGCCTTCACCGGCTCGATGGCCTTCTACCTGCGGCGGCCGGTCACGATCTACACGCCGGACGCGGAAGAGACGACGAGCAACTACCTGATCCGCCACTACGCGCAGTTCGCGGGGATTCCCGGCTCGCCCATCCGCACGATGGCCGAGCTGCCGCGCGCTCTCGCGGACCACGAGACGCCGCGGGTCTGGATCGTGCGCAATGACGACCGGGTCAACCGCGGGCGCGTCGAAGCGAGCGGCGGAAAGCTCATCGCCGAGGGTGCTCATTTCGTGGCGTATACAATGCGCCGCTGATGTGCGGCATCTACGGCATGGTCTCGGCGGGCGGTGCGGCCCTGCGCTATCCAGAGGTCCTCGACTTCATGGGAGAGGCGCTGCGGCACCGCGGCCCGGACGGACGGGCCACGCTGGCCAATCCAGACGCAGTGATCGGCACCGAGCGGCTGCGCATCATCGACCTTCACGAGCGCGCCGATCAGCCTTTCGCCGCACCCGGCTCGCAGGTCTGGCTGGAGTGCAACGGCGAGATCTACAACGCGTCGAAGATCCGGGCCGAGTTCCCCGAGTATCCCTACCGCTCCCACAGTGACGTCGAGACGATCCTGCCGCTCTACCTGGCCCGCGGTCCGAAGATCGTGCCGGAGCTCGACGGCATGTTCGGGCTCTGCATCTGGGACCACCGCACTCGCACGCTGCTGCTGGCCCGTGACCGGGCCGGCGAGAAGCCGCTCTTCTACGCCCGGGCCGGCGGCGAGGTGCTCTTCGCCTCGGAGCTGCAATGCATCCTCCGCCACCCGCACGTCTCGCGCGAGCTCGACCCGATCGCGCTGGCCGAGTATCTCGAGCTCGGCTACGTGCCGGAGCCGCGGACGATGTTTCGCGATGTCCGTCGCGTTCCGGCCGGTACGTACGTCCGCTTCAGCGAGCGCGGCGAGGAGCTCGTGCGTTACTGGGACCCGGCCTCGTTCGCCATCGAGCCGCGCTCGCCGCGCGAGGCGGTGAGCGAGCTGCAGCGGCTCATGGAGCGGGCCGTCGAGAAGCAGGTGATGAGCGACGTGCCGGTGGGCGTCTTCATCAGCGGCGGCCTCGACTCGTCGATCCTGGCCACGCTGGCCGCGAAGTTCATCGGCGTCGACAAGGTACACACGTTCAGCGCGCAGTTCGCCGAGGAGTCGTATGACGAGAGCGGCGACGCGGCCGTGCTGGCGCGGCGCATCCGCACCACGCACGTGCCGGTGCGGACGGATGAAGAGACGCTGCACGAGGCACTGCAGCGCGTGGTCGGCGGCGTGGCCGAGCCCATCGCCGATCCTGCCATCCTGCCGACATTCCTCCTGGCCCGCACGGCGCGACAGCATGTGAAGGTCATCCTCAGCGGCGAGGGGGCCGACGAGTTGTTCGGCGGCTATCCGACCTACCTCGGGCACAAGATCGCGCCGAAGTACGACGCCATGCCCGGGTTTCTGCGGCGTCTCGTGCGCCGCGCCGTGCTGGGGATGAAGTCGTCGAGCCGGAAAGTCACGCTCGAGTTTCTGCTCAAGCGCTTCGTCGCCGATGCCGAGCGGCCCTGGGTGGAGCGCCACCTCCGCTGGTTCGGCACGGGGCTGTCCGACCAGATCCATCGCGCCGCGGCGGAGATGCCGGAGCTGCCGGATGCCGGCCCGCATGCCGATCCGCTGGCCGGAGCGATGCTGCTCGACTACCGGTCGTACCTGCGGGACAACCTGCTGGTGAAGGTCGACCGGGCCACGATGCTGTCCTCCGTCGAAGCGCGCGCGCCGTTCCTGGACCGCGACGTGACGAAGTTCGCACTGTCGCTGCCGACCGGGCTGCGCGTGCGCCGGCTGGAGACGAAGTGGGTCCTCAAGAAGGCCGCCGAGCGCTGGCTGCCGAAAGACGTGATCTACCGCCGCAAGCGCGGTCTCTCCGTTCCGGTGGCGAATTGGATCAATCACGGCCTGCGCAGCGAGGTCGACCGCCTCCTGGACACAGACCGTTTACGCACCGAGGGTCTCGTCAACGAGCGCTACGTCCGCCGCCTGCTGGATGAGCACCGCAGCGGCCGCGCCAACCACGCCAAGGCGCTCTGGGCGGTGATCATCCTCCAGTACTGGCGGGAGCGGTGGGCCGCGTAAGAGGGCGAAGGGCGAAGGATTGAAGGGCAAAGGGAACTGCGCGGGAGCGAGCCTCAATCCCGCGTGATCAACATCGCCATTCAACATTCGCCATTCTCGATTCCAGCTTTCACGTTTCCCTCATGCTTTCGCCCTTCGCCCTTCCAATCTTCGCCCTTCAATTCGTCTCCGGCCGGTCCGGGCGTGCCCAGAGGCGTTGGCGCATGAGCTCGCGGATGGCGGGGTCGCCGGTCTTCAGATAGAGGTGTTGGGCTGCGACCTCACTGTCGAAACCGGAGACGCAGAGCCGCACCAGGGTGCCGAGGTCGGCGATCTCGAACGGCTTACGGATGACGCCGGCGACGAGGTCCGGGTCGACGTCCTTGAACCTCTGGTCGGCGTAGGCGGTGATGACCAGCACGACCGGTTTGTCCTCCGGCTGGTGCGTTTTCAGCCACTGGATGACACCGAAGCCGTCCAGGCGCGGCATCATCAGATCGAGGAGGATGACCGTGTAATCGTGCCGTTCGAGGTACTCCACGGCCTCCACGCCGTCAGCGGCACAATCCACGGAAAAGCCTTCGCGCTTTACGATCGTACAGACGAGCTGGCGGATCGACGGATCGTCATCGGCGACCAGGACTCGGGGCTCGGCGATTTGATTCTCAGGCATGGGACACCAGCACTCACCGCCACGTTTATATCGAAAAGCGTGCCAGCGGCGGGCGAGCTTGAGGCGAGGAGGCTGCGGCGCACGGGCTCGTCATTGGGTTGTTTCCGCAGATACCCGGCAGTCCGGGCCGTGACCTCCGCGCTTCAGGTATGACCGCCTGTAGTCTGGCCGCGGCTACCAGTAGTTCGGGCGTGACCACCGGTGGTTTGGCCGTGACTACCGGTGGTTTTGCCGTGACTACCCGTAGTTTGGTCGTGACTACTGGTGGTTTGGTCGTGACTACCGGTGGTTTGGCCGTGACTACCGGTGGTTTTGCCGTGACCACCGGTGGTTTTGCCGTGACTACCCGTAGTTTGGTCGTGACTACTGGTGGTTGGTCGTGACTACCGGTGGTTTTGCCGTGACTACCGGTAGTCAGCCGTGACCACCGGTAGTCAGGCGTGACCACCGGTAGTTAGGCGTTACCACCGGTAGTCACGCCTCTTTCCCTTCCCGAAAGAATGCTGAAATCAACGCCAAACGTATGTTTCCGGAAACAACTGGAGTCGGCGTGGGGTCCGAGCAGGCTCGTACGTCTTAAGCCCCCCTGCCGGGGTGGTTTTCTCGACCGTCACGGGCCAAGGCATTCGGGCGGTTCCGTGTGGTGGCCACCGCCTCGGTGGTTCGCGCTGCATCTCGCTGGATCTGAAAGCGTCCGTGGTCCAGGGCCACCGGGGCGGTGGCCACCACACGGAACCGCTATGGACACCCACTTCCGGGGAGCTGTACTCAGCACTCGTCAGCACTCAGAGGGTGTGAACAAAATCGCTCGCTTCGGTATCGATGGGCGATGAGCGAGGCAGATCCCAAAGCCACTCATGCCTCATTACTCATGCCTCATGCCGTCTCAGCACTCAGCACTCACGACCGGCCCTCACCCCACCAGCGTCTCCTCGATGCGGATCTCCGAGGTGAGTGTCTTGTAGACCGGACAGCGGCGGGCGATGCCGGCCAGGGTCTCCCGCTGCTCCGGCGTGAGCGGCCCGCTGAGGCGGATGCTGACGTCGAAACGGTGGATGTAGCCGGTGGTCGTCAGGCAGTCGGCGCAGTCCTTCGCGTACATGCGGTCGTTGAGGAGCGTGACCTCGACCCCTTCCAGAGGGATCTTCTCGCGCTTCGCGTAGTAGTGCAGCGTCATCGACGTGCAGACGCCGAGTGCGGCGGAGAGGAGGTCGTAGGGTGTGGGGCCTTCGCCGTTGCCTCCCGCGGACGGCGGTTCGTCGGCGACGAGGTGATGCGGGCCGACGCTGATCTCATTGCGAAACGATCCGTGGGAGCGGACGATCACCGGTTCCATGAGGACCTCCGTTCTTTCAGTCGTGAGTCGGCACGGCCAGCGCCAGCGGCGTGCCGGCGAACCACTTGCCCTCGTGCTGGCCGAACGGCACCCAGTACCACTGCGACGAATGGCCGCCGAGGGAGAGGCGGGCAAAGAGGCCGACCGACTTGCGCTCGTACGGATTGAGGAACGGCGGGGAGAGCTGCAGCATCATCTCATCGCCGCGCGCTTCGCCGGCGCTGGCGATCTTGCGGAGCTCACAGCCGGCCGCTTCGATGGTGAGCGGCAGCTTCACCTTTCCCGCTTCGGCCAAAGCCATGACCTGGGTCGGATTCTCCCGCGTCTTCGATTCCGCCGCCGCGGCCAGGCCGAACAGTGACTCGCGGGTGATGATCGGCTCGGTGGTGACGACGATGTCCACCGTGCCGCCCAATCCCTCGCTCTGCAGCTTTCCGCACACGGCGTCGACGACGAAGGCCGGAACCGACGTCCAGGTATCGAAGGCCGGGGCCGGTGGATAGACCTTCTTGGGCGTGGACGCGCACCCGGTGACGAGGAGTATCCCGGCAACCCACGCCAGCAACCCGGCAACGGGGGCAGCGAGCGGGAGACCTGGCGAGCGGCGAGCGGGAGACAACCTCGCAACCTCGCAACCTCGCAACCCCAAACCAACTCTTTTCATCGAATCAACCTCAATTGCGGAGTGGCTTTCGCCTCGAAGAACTCGCGGATCTCGCTGGCCGGCTTGCGTGAGACCAGCTCGCGCGGCGACGACTCGTACCAGTCCGCGGGGAAGTAACGAGTGTAGCTCTCCTGCGTGAAGCGCCTGCAGAGGAGGGCGATGATCCCGACGTCGCGCTCGCTGCGGATCACCCGCCCGGCCGACTGGACCACGCGGGTCATGCCCGGAATGAGGTACGCGAACTCGAACCCGGCCCCGTACTGCTCGTCGTAATACTGCTTGAGCAGCTCCTGCTCGAAGCTCACCTGGGGCAGGGCCGGGCCGATGACCATGACCCCCGACAGCATGTCGCCCTGGTAGTCCACGCCCTCGGCGTACATGCCGCCGGAGACGGCCAGGATGAGGTTTCCATCGCGCGGTTTCATGCGCAGGATGTCGAGCACGGCGTTGCGCTCGTAGTCGGTCATGTCCGTGCGCTGGATGGTCACGTGCTTGCGCAACTGGGGCAGGCGGTCGGCCACTTCGCGCAGGAAGGCGTAGCTGGGAAAGAGGGCCAGGAAGTTTCCGTCCGAGGCCTCGGCGATCTCGGCCACGGTTCCGGCGATGCGGTCGTAGTGGCCGGCCCGGCGCTTCCATGTCGTATCGACCTCGGGGATGACGACGATCTTCCGGTTCTCGCGAGGGAAGGGCGAGGGCAGCGAGAGCTCCGTCACGCGGTCCGCCGGGAAGCCGAGGGTGCGGCGGTAGAACTCGAACGGCTCGAGCGTCGCCGAGAGGGCGATGGTGGCGTGGGCCGACTCGAAGATGCGACCGAGGAAGCGCGAGGGGTCCTTGCAGAAGATCTTCAGCTTCAGACCTTCGGGCGTCCTCTCGATGAGGTGGGAGAACTCGTCGCCCTTCTCGCTGAGGACGTTGGCGAACTTCACCAGCCGGAAGTAGAAGTCGACCAGCGGATCGTCCTCTTCGACGATGTGGTTGTCGATCTTCCAACCGATGTAGCTCATGACGATCCGCTCCCACTCCGCGCGCTGTTCGAGGAACAGCTCCCGGTCGGGGGAGCACAGGGCGACGGTGGGGTAGGGGTGATCGCGCTTCTCGGCGTCGGTCGCCGATTCGGTGTCGCCATGCCCCTCGTCGATCGCCTCGGCCAGCTCGCGGAAGTGGATGCGCAGCATCTCCAGCAGCTCTTCCCACCCGTCCAGCCAGACGTTGCGGGTCTGCAGCATCTGGCGGATGTCGTCGAACGACTTCTCGTGGATCTCCGGCGAGTAATAGCCGCGCCCGCGGTCGACGAGGTTGTGCGCTTCATCCACCACGAGCACGCAGTCGCCGTAGTCGCTCTCCCCCTGGTACGCCTTCAGACCGACGTACGGGTCGAAGATGTAGTTGTAGTCGCAGACGATGACGTCGGCCTGTTCGATCAGCTCCAGCGACACCTCGAACGGGCACACCTCGGTGGTTCGGGCCATCTGGAACGTGACGTCGGGATCGAAGTAGGTCATCGACGTCACGATGTGGGAGAGGAGGCCGCTCTGCTCCATCTTCTGGCTGTAGCGGGCTGCGAACGGACAGAAGTCCTCGTGGCAGATCATCTCCGTGTGCGCGCACATCTTCTGCTTGGCGCGGATGCGCAGCACGCGGAAGGCGCCGTCGTTGAGCAGCTCCAGGGCCTTGATGGCGGCATCCTGCTGGAGGGTCTTGGAGGTGAGGACGAAGAGCTTCTTGCCGAGCTTCAGCGACTGCTTCACGGCCGGGTAGAGGGCGGCGATGGTCTTGCCGATGCCGGTCGGGGCCGAGACGAGCAGCGCTTCCTGCTGGTAGACGGCCCGGGCCACGGCGCTGACGATCTCTCCCTGGTACGGCCGCATTTCGTCGTACGGAAAGGTGAGCGTGTCGGCGAAGGCCCGCTTGGCCACGCGCAACGCATGGGCCGTCTCGATGCCGTCCACGAGCTTGGCCAGGGCGTCGTCGAGGGCATGGGAGACGCGGGCCACATCGAAGTCGGTGTCGATGACTTTCGTTTCGCCCGAGATGAGGTCGATGAGCACGAGCTGGGGCACGAAGACGAACCCGGCGTAGTCGGGATTGCCGGCCAGGAAGAGCGAGTAGAGGAGGAGTTGGAAGAGGTGGCGTTGCAGCTTGTCGGAGCGCTGCAGGGCCTCCAGCTCGAGGTCGAAGTGGATGGACTTCACTTCCTCAATGACGACGCGCGCCGCGGCCCGGTCGACGGAGAGGCCGTCGATGCGGCCTGTGACCGTGACCGCCCACCCGCCCATCGACGTGCGGTGCATGACGTGCACCTCGGCGCGGTAGTGGGGATCCTCCGCCGCGCGCTGTTCGGCGCGCTGGGTGTGGATGTCCTGGCCGATCCACATCCGCCGGAAGCCGTCGCCGCGCTCCACGCCGATGCGGCGGTAGGTCGACTCATAGACGAGGTCGCCGACCGAACAGACGATCTCCCGCTTGTCGTAGTCGATCCGCACGGACGCAGTTTACGCTGAGCTGCCGCGCGTCTTCATCGCTGATTCGTGGTGACCTTGCTGACCGAAATGGAGCGGCAAGAAATTGAGCGCCGCGGACGATCCTCGTACGGTGAAGAATTCTTCCGACTACGTAGCTTTCAGGGTGTTCGCCAGCGTTTCAGGTCTTCCAGTCGCAACAGGGCGGCCAAGTGGCCGGTCCAGCGAATACCCTCTCGGTTGAATGACCCCGGCTCTTGCGATTTCGTCGAGTTGAGCCGCGAGTTGCGCGAGTTGCCTCACGTCAACGGGGTTGTTTGTAGCGAGACGTTTCAGGAACTCTTCCTTGCTGTCGATCATGAGCTCTCCTAAACGTAGGCGCGCGACGTGACAAAGCTGGACAACCCCTCCCGATTCATGCACGCGAGCATGAATTCATAGTAATCGCGAACCGCTGCGGCGAGATCCACGTTCCCACCGAAGTCGTCAATTTTCAGCTTGAGCTCGTCCCGAAGGGTTCGCATTGGTATGCCACGTCCATGCGACCGCCATCGCTGATGATTGTTGAGCTCCTCCGCGATCTCACGAGCCCGGGCTTCACGCATTTGCTGCGTAACCTGAACCTGGCGAGTCTGGGTAGTGGTCCAGTCCTTGAACTTGTAGTTTGCCAACCAGCTCACGAGTAGGTCGATCGTCAGTTCCTTGGCCTGCTCGAAAGAGTGCAACTCGGCGAGATCGAGTTTGGCGAATAGAGCAAGCTCCGCTGTAGTCAGAGCGCCCTGTGCGGACTTCGCGACGATACGACTGAACTGCTCCAGATATGACAATGCTGGTACGAGCTTGCCTTCTCTCTCGACCTGCGGGTCGATCGGGCCGAGGCAGGAGAAGCTGTCCATCATGATGCTATCTCCTGACATCGCGAGAATCGTTCCCGCCGAGAGCGACATCAGGAATGAGAAAGACGACCTCACCGTAGCAGTGCCTGAGGACGTTGACGATTCGTTCAGTAACACCAAACGAACCGCATCCGGTGACCAGGACCCCAACTGCCCTGTTCCGCCGGCTGGTAAGTGCTTCGATTGCCGCACGGACGCGATGCTCAACCCCCGTCACGATGGGGCCGAACACACCGATGACATCTGCCTGGACGTGGGCTTCGACGGAGTCCGTGACCTTGGCCATCTTCTCTCGGATGGCATCGACGACGTTTGGCATGCTGTTCAGAGGATACTATTCAATGCTGGACCTAGCTCAGCCGAGCAGCATCAGAAGGAGCGTGAGACGGTGCCAAGCGCGAATCTACCCGTTGAAGAACTGCGGCAAAGCCTCGATTCTCGCTAGGTTCGATTGGGGTGGTCGCGTTCACAGCTTCTCCACCACCTCCCCCAGCACGTAGGCGTCGTACTCGTCGCCGAGGCGGTAGGCGGAGAGGGGGAGGGGATCGGCGGGAGCGCGGTCGCAGAGGCGGGTGTAGAGCTCGCGCACCGTCTCCTTGCGGTCGTCGAGCAGCTCGGGCGTGAGCGTGCCTTTCAGGGAGAAGAGCCGCTCGAAGTCGCCGCGGGGCATGAGCAGTGGGCGGTGCACGTCGTCGGAGAGCGGGTCCCACTCGCCGATGAGCACCTCGTCGTCCTGTCCATCGTCGTGGGACGGCTTCACGCAGATGACCAGCTCGCTCGGCACCATGTGCTCCGTGGTCGTCTCGGAAAAGGCCCGCTCGGCGGTAACGACCGGCATGACGTCGTCGCGCTGGTGGAACTCCTGGCGGAGGAGTGTCACCAGCGTCTCGCCTTCGATGGGGTCGATCGGCGTCGCCTCGACTTCACCCGGTGCAAACGGTGCGATTTCGCCGACCTCGATGTTCTCCAGGCCTTTGAGCTGGACCATGCCGATCAGCCGCACGCCGATGTACTCCACGCCGCCGAGGGCCGGCTCGAAACCGATGTAGGTCGCCCACGGCGCCTTCAGGCGGAAGAGCCGCTGCCCTTCGTTGGACAGCTCGGACGACAGCTCCTGGAGCAGGGCCAGCGAGCCGACGATGCTCTCATTGATGAGATGGCCGTTGGCATTGACGTAGGCGTAGAACTCGCGCGCGTGCTGGGTGTGGTCGATTACGTCGACACCCCGCGCCAGCGGCGCGAAGAACTGGTGCACCTTGGACGAGTCGTACCCGTGGGCGACGAGGAAGGAGCCGATCTCCTCGATCTCCTTGTTGGCCTTGCCGGTGGTGAGGCGGGACAGCTCGACGATGCCCGGCCCGTAGAACTCCGTGATGCGCTCGCCGTCGGGTCCGGCCTTCATGGGCAGGAGCCGGTAGTAACCGAAGTTGAGGGCGATGCGCAGGCCCTTGTTGAAAGCGAAGCCCTTGCGCTTCATCTCCGAGTAGAAGCGCTGGATCTCGATGGCCGCGCGCACGAGACGGAGTGCGCGCCGGTTGGTGTAGAACGCGCCGTCGCCGAGGAACTTCTCGAACTGCAGGCGGTGGCGCGAGGCCACGGTCTCCAGCTTGCGCTGGAAGAGCAGCATCTGCCGGTAGGAGCTGACTTCCTCCCGCCGCCCGCCCCGGCGGATGTTGCCGAGGGTCTCGGAGAAGCTGGAGATGTCGTAGATCAGGCCGAAGCGGTGCACGACCGGATCGACGACGCCGGCGGTGCCGAAGTCCATGGGACGGGTCGACCGCGAGTAGGCTACCACCGTCCGCTTGTCGCTGGAGACGATGCGGCCGTCGTTCGTCACGGTCATCCACAGGATGGCCCGGCGGAGCTGGTTGAACACGGCGAACTCGCGCAGGCGGCGCGTGATGAGCTGGAACTGCTCGCGATCCTCCCGGGTGAGCGTGTTCTGCACGGCCGGGTGGTCGAAGAGAAAGGCCTGGAAGCGGGCATCGAGCAGGAGGGCCAGTCCGATGCCCTGGTCGGGGTTGGCGCCGAACAGCGGCAGGGCGGAGCGGAAGGTGCGGTCCTTCGACAGCAGGTCGGTGGCCACGCTGCGGAGCCGCTCGAAGCCGTCCCGGAAGGTCTGGAAGTCGCGCCGCAGGTAGCCGGTCAGGAACGACCGCAGCTCGCGCAGATCCGGGCCGATGTACTCCTCGGTGAGGACGAGCACGTCGTCCTGCAGGAGGCGGAAGAACTGCAGGGCGCGCTGCTCTTCGCCGTCCAGCGTCTGGGCGGCGCGCGCGGCGAGTTGCGACATGGCCTCCCGCGTCTCGGCCGCCCACCGCGCGAAGATCCGGTACTTCAGCGCGTCGCCCTGCTGCTTGCCGGTGGCCGAATCGACGATGCCCACCCGCCGCGGGACGGACGAGAACTGCCGCGCCAGGTCGAAGGAATGGGCGAGCCAGAACGCGCCGTGGTAGTCGTTGAGGACGTTGGCCAAAAGGGCGTTCTCGGCGACGCGCAGCAGCGGCGTGAGATACGTCGTCAGGGCCAGTTGGGCCTTCTCCTTCGAGGCCGGATGGCGGGCCACCTGCCAGACCACCTCTTCGGCCAGCCAGCGATCGAGCTTCAGGTCGAGATCGCGGATGACGTTCGTCTCCAGCAGGGGAAAGCCCAGCATGGGCGGCTGGGTTTCGTCGGCAGGGAAGATCTTGGTCGGCTCGGGGAGGACGTTCTTCGGGAACAACTCCTCGATCGTCCGTTCGATCTCGCCCGGCAAGAGAAACGTCGCCGCGTCGGCGCGCGCCGTCAGATAAGCGACCAGAGAGGAACCCATAGAGGAGGCGGGCGAAGTATATCGAAGGGCGGCCCGAGGCAAGGCTGGAAGGCGGAAAGGCTGGAAGGCTGAAAGGGGTGATTACGATCTCGCCGGCGACGCGTGCCGTTCTTTCAGCCTTTCAACCTTCCAGCCTTTCAGCCCTTGGAGCGCGGTCCTGCTTATACTTGCCTCGATGTCCTCGTCCGCCCCCACCCCCGCCCCCTGTCCCCGGTTCAACGGCTCGGGATCGGGGCCGGTCCCGCCGGACTTCAGATGGCGTACTTCCTGGAAAAGGCCGGTCGCTCGTACATCGTGCTGGAAGCGGGCGCCACACCGGGCACGTTCTTCCGACGTTTTCCTCGTCATCGCCGGATGATCTCCAGCAACAAGAAACACACGGGGTGGCAGGATCCGGAGCTGAACTTGCGTATGGATTGGAACTCGCTTCTT
>CAZYTO010000128.1:12707-13152 GCA_964650405.1 uncultured Thermoanaerobaculia bacterium
CCCCCGGGTTAACGGTCCGGGTTGGGTGCCGGTCCACGGCGAAAATTTCCGGTGGGAACCGTGTGGCTGCCAAGGGGACTTGCGGAAGCGGCAGCGCATCGCGGCGGCGAACATCCCCAGGCGCTACCTCGACCACTGCACGCTGTCCACGTTCTACGACAAAAACTCGCCCATCCTCGCCGCGGCGAAACGGCGGGTGCAGGAGTTCATCGACGCCTGGCCGCTGACCAGCCACGGCCGCGGACTGCTCCTGATGGGGTCGTGCGGGGTGGGCAAGACGCACCTGGCCGTGGCGGCACTCGTGGAGATCATCGACGGCGGCAAGACCGGACGGCTCCTGTTCACGAACTTCCAGGAGCTGATCCAGGAGATCCAGGCCTCGTTCGACGACCCCGCGGCGGCCCACCAGTCGTATCACCGTCGGCCCCTGCTCGTACCCTACCCC
>CAZYTO010000128.1:13162-15293 GCA_964650405.1 uncultured Thermoanaerobaculia bacterium
TCGGGTCCCAGAAGCCGACCACGTTCGTCCAGGACATCCTCTACTACATCATCAACAGCCGCTACAACGACGAGCGCACGACGATCTTTACCACGAACTACTTCGACGACGCGCCTGTCGACGGGCAGCGGCTGCAGGACCGCGTGGGCGAGCGCCTGCGCAGCCGCCTGCACGAGATGACGGAGATGGTGGTGATCAAGGGCGTGCCCGACCACCGCATCGCCGCCAAGCAGGCCAGGAATGTCATCTAGTTGTTCGTTGGTCGTTGTTCGTTGTTCGTGATGGATATCTGAGTTGCCTCGCTTGAGCTACCGATGAACAACGACCAGCGAACAGCGAACAGCGACCAGCGAATACGCAATCCCATCGAGCTCGCCGTCCGGGCGCTGAAGAACGCCTTCGTCAACTGGCAGTTGGTGGCCGTGCGCATGGCCGAGAGCGTCGTCTTCGTCTTTCTCGTCGTGGTGGCGCTCCTGGCCACGATCATCCCGGCCGCCGTGGCCGCGGGACTGGGGAAGCTGAACATCCACGACGCGGAGAATGCCCAGACCGCCGTCGCCCAGTTCATCGTCGAGCAATGGGCGCTGATCGTCTGGACGCTGGTGGTGCTCCTGCTGGTGACCGGGGTGATGATCGTCATCCACTCGCTCATCGTGGCGGGGTCGGTGCGCGTCTACCTCGACGGTGAGGCGGCGGCGGGCGCGAGCGACGCCGTGGAGCGCTTCAACGTCTTCCGCGGCGAAGCGTTCTGGACGGCGGCCAAGCGCGGCTTCTGGCGGGTCTTCTGGATCTACAACATCGGATGGGGAATCGCGGCGCTGATCGTCTCGGTCCCGCTCCTCATCGCCCTGCTGCTCGTCCGGCTCACCGCCGACACCACCACGATGGTCGTGCTCCTGATCGTCATCTTCGCCCTCAGTTTCCTCATGGCCATCCCGGTCGGCATCGTGGCCACGCTGTGGGTCGGCCGGGCCCTCATCGACGGCGAGCGCAGCCAGCTTCCGGCGCGCGAGGCCCTGGCCGCGGCGCGGCGGGCCATCCGCAGCGACCTGGCCGGCCACATCGTCGTGCCATTGTTCGTGGTCGTCGTCAGCTTCGGTGCCATCGCCGTCGCCTCCGGAATCGGCAACGTCTACTCGACCAACGATATCTTCGGCCCCTTCCAGCTCATGGGCTCTCTCATCCAGACCTTCGTCAGCGCCCTCGCCGGTGCCTGGCTGCTCGCCGCCTTCGCCGCGCTTGCAGAGAACGGAGGAGAGAAGAACGAAGTGGTTAGTGGTTAGAGAGGCGGGGGAGTGGTTCGAGAAGAGTGGTTAGTGGTTAGACTGTCGTGCCTAACCACTTCTCTCCAACCACGAACCACTAACAATGCTCGACGACTTTCTCTCCCGCGACGCGCGCAACCTGCGCCCTTCCGCCATCCGCGCGTTCGCGAAGCTGCTGAACGACCCGACCGTCATCTCCTTCGCCGGCGGCTCGCCGAATCCGGAGACGTTTCCCGCCGAGGCGATCGCGGAGATCGCAGGGGACGTCGTCCGGTCGCGGCGGCACATCTCGCTACAGTACGGCCCGACGCGGGGGCTGCCACGCCTGTGCGAATGCATCGCCGGCCTGTGCGCCGGGCGCGGCATCAGCTGCGCGGCCGGCGACGTCATCGTCACCACGGGATCGCAGCAGGCCCTCGACCTCATCGCCCACACGTTGCTCGATCCGGGCGACGTCGTGCTCGTCGAGCTGCCGACGTACATCGGCGGCACGGCCTCGTTCTACGCGCGGAGCGCGGAGCTGGAAGGCGTGGCCCAGGATGACGGCGGGATCGTCGTCGAGTCCCTTCGTGAGGTCGCGGCGCGGGTGAAGGCGGCGGTGCGGCGCATCAAGCTGCTCTACACCATTCCGAACTTCCAGAACCCGTCCGGCCGGCTCATGGCCCAGGAGCGCCGGGCCGGCGTTCTGGAGGTGGCGCGGAAGCACGACTTTCTCGTCATCGAGGACGATCCGTACGGGGAGCTCGTCTACGTCAACGGCGCCGACACGACGGCCATGAAGTCCCGCGACGACGAAAACCGGGTCCTGTACCTCGGCCCGTTCTCGAAGGTCCTGGCGCCCGGGCCGCGCGTCGGCGGGGTCCTGC
>CAZYTO010000129.1:0-8378 GCA_964650405.1 uncultured Thermoanaerobaculia bacterium
GGTACGGCATCATGGGGAAGAGCGCGTCGCCGTTGCGGTCGACGCCCTCGCGCAGGGCGCGGAGGATCTCGCCGTCCGTCAATTTGCCGAGGCCCGTGTCGGGATCGGAGGTGATGTTCTGCGCTGCCACCACACCTGGGAAGCCGATCTTCTTGTCGAAGATGTAGCCGCCGATGCCCTCGGACCCCGGCTTGACCGGAACGCCGAATTTCAACACGTAGTCAGAATGGCACCCCAGGCAGCCGGAGACATGCTGCACGAGGTACTCGCCGCGGGCCAGGCGGGCCGGAGTGGCCTCGATCTTCTCTGTGCTGGCGGGGCGGGAGGCCGGCTTCTTGAGCGAGAGCCACACGAGCGCGCCCGCCACGAGCGCGAGCACGACGAGGAGCAGTCCTCCGACGGCCTTGAGGAAGGTTTTCATACGATCTCCGTAATGTCAGTGGTTACGATGATGTTACCCGGTTTGACCGCAAGAAAGCGCAAGAATCGGCGCGATGCGAGCCCGTAGAATCCCCTCCATGACCGACCGCCCGACCGACCGACCGCCCGACGGCCAGACCAATGGCCCGACCGATGGCGCCGCGGTCGCGGAGTCGCTGGTGACGCGGATGCGCTCCCATCCGGACGCGTATCCCGACGCGGCCGCCCTGGCGCGCCAGGCGGGCCTCGGTGTCCGCGACCTCGATGCGCTCTTCCATGAGCACTATCACACCGCGGCCGCGGCTCTCCTCTGCCGCATCCGTGTCGATGCCGGTCTCGGGGATGACGCCGACAGTCTCGCCATCCACGCCATGCCCCGCGCGGCCTGGGGCCGCCTCGGCCGCACGAAGTCGTTCATCCTCACACTTCCCCGCGACTTTCACCCGGACGTCCCTCTCCGCTGGCTGGGACGGGACGCGGAGAGCCCCACGGAGCGCGTCCGCGGACGGTCGATCGCCAAGGCGCTGCTGCTCGACGGCACGCCGGCCGTGCTGCGGATCGAGCTCGGGAGCACGCAGGCGCACTGCCGCGTGGACCCCGCCGTCAGCCGCGAAGGGATGCGTGCCGCGCATGCCGCGGCCGTACGCATGCTCGGCCTCGGCACGGATCCGGCGCCGTTCGAGCGCCGCGCCTCCCGCGACGACGCCGTCCGGCGCCTCATCGCCGGCAGGCGCGGTCTGCGGGTGCCGCTCACTTCGACGCTGTTCGAGGCGCTGGTGTGGACGATTGCCGGCCAGCAGGTGAACCTGCCGTTCGCCTACCGGCTGCGGCGGGTCGTGCTGGAGCTCGCTGGGAAGCGCGCCGACGGGTTCGTGGCGCATCCGGACGCCGCGGCTGTGGCACAGCTGGACTACGACGACCTCACGCGCCGGCAGTGGTCGCGGCGCAAGGCCGAATACGTCATCGACGTAGCCCGTGCCGTCGCCGGCGGTTCGTTCGATGCTGAGGCCATGCTGTGGATGCCGGCCGGGCAGGTTCGCGACCGGCTCGAATCGCTCCGCGGGTTCGGAGTCTGGTCCGCGAACTACGTGATGATGCGCGGCTGCGGCCTGGCCGATTGCGTCCCCCTCGGCGACAGCGGGCTGGCCACGGCGCTCGAGCACTTTCACGGCCTCGATCACCGTCCCGACCCGAAGGAGACCGACGCGCTGATGCAGCCGTTCCGGCCGTACCGCAGCCTGGCCACGTTTCATTTCTGGGCGAGCGGGTAGGGCGAGGCGAAGGCGGAAAGGCTGAAAGGAACTGCAGTTCTTGCTCACGTCATCCAGTCAACCTCTCGAGTGGCGGTGAGATCGAAAAGCGGAATGCGAGCGGGGGAGGAAGCGGCCATTTCCCATTCCCCGTTCTCCATACATCATTTTTCAACCCGGCTGCCGTCTGCTGGCGGCGGGAAAGGCGAGGACGCAATTGCCTGAACAAACCATCCACTCTCCGATCGGGCCGCTGGCGATCGAAGTCGACGACGAGCGCGGCGCGCTGCTGCGGATCGACTTTCTCCTGCGGCCGGAGCATCCGGGCCTGAGCGGGCCGTTGTTCACGCCGAAGCACCGGCCGAACGAGCGTTCGGAGAACCGGTCCATGCAACGGGTGATCGACGAGCTCGACGAGTACTTCATCGGCAAGCGGCGCGAGTTCGGCATTCCCCTCGAGCCGCGGGGCACGCCGTTCCAGCTTCGCGTCTGGAAGGAGCTGACGCGCATCCCGTACGGGGAGACGATCAGCTACTTGCAACTCGCCGAGCGCATCGGCAGCCCGAGGGCCGTGCGTGCCGTGGGCGCGGCCAACGGCGCTAATCCCATTCCGGTCATCATTCCCTGCCATCGCGTCATCGGCAGCAGCGGACGGCTCGTCGGCTATGGCGGCGGGCTCGATCGCAAGGAGACGCTGCTGGCGATCGAAAGGAGCACTTCATGATTCACGCGGTAGTTCTTGCGGCGAGCCTCGCCGCCGTGAAGCACTTCGACAAGGTCGAATCGAAACGGCTCGTGCCGTTGCTGCAGGAGGTCGTCGCCTTTCCCACCGTACAGGGGGACGACGACGCGCGGCAGCGGCAGCAGGCGTGGCTGCGAAAGACGGCCACGGATCTCGGTTTCGTGGTGCGCGATGCCGGCCTGGTCACGGAGATCGAGTTGCCGGCGGCGAAGGCTGACGCGCCCATCCTCGGCCTGGTCGTGCACGGGGACGTGCAGCCGGTCGAAGCCGACAAGTGGGCGTCCTCTCCGTTCTCGGCGGTGGTGAAGGACGGAGCGATCATCGGCCGGGGCGTGGCCGACGACAAGGGACCGCTCGTGCAGGCCCTGCTGGCCCTGAAGGCACTGAAGGAGACCCGCACGCCGCTGACGCACACGATCCGCCTGCTGGTCGGGAGCGATGAGGAGTCGACGAACCAGGACATCACCTCGTACCTCACCGGCCATCAGCCTCCCGACTACTCGCTCGTGCTGGACTCCGGCTTCCCCGTCATCGTAGGAGAGAAGGCCTGGAATGCCCTGGCCGTGGCCTCGCCGCTTGCCGGGCGGGGGACGAGCACGCTGCCCTACGAGGTCGTCGATCTGCAAGGTGGTCTGGCCACCAGCATCGTCCCCGACTCCGCGGAAGCGAAACTGCACTGGAAGGAAGGGCCGGCGAATTGGCAGTCGCTACAGGACGCCCTCAAGGCGGTCCGGCTGCCGGAAGGGACGCGGCTCGTGACGAATCCCGATGCCTCCGATCCCACCGTGCTCCGTGTCGTGGCCTACGGTCACTCCGCCCATGCCGGCGTCAACATCGAGGGCGGTCGGAATGCCATCGTGGCTCTCGCCGTCGCACTGCAGGGAAGGCTCCCGCGCGGCGGCGCGGATGACCTGCTCAACTTCGCCCGCCAGGCGGGCATCGACATCTACGGCACCGGACTTGGGTTCATCGGCTCGGATCCCATCTGGGGCCGCTACGCCGTCAACGTCGCGACGATCAAGCGCGGCGAAGGGGGACCGTACACGCTGACGATCAACATCCGCAGCACTCCGCCACTCACCGGGCCGCAGCGCAAGGCCAAGATGGAGACGCTGATCGGGAACTTCAACGTGGCCACCGGTGCGGCGTTAGTCATGGCCGACAGCAGCTTCTGGGGCGACGAGCCGCTCGGTTTCGATCCGAACGGCAGGCTCGTGCGGCGCCTGCTGGCCGCATATGCCAATGCGACCGGCGTGAAGAGTCCGAAGCCGGCCATCTCCGGCGGCGGCACGTATGCCAAGCGCCTTCCGCGCTCCATCGCCTTCGGCATGTGGTTCCCCGACAAGCCCTATCCCGGTCACGACGTGAACGAAACGAATCCCATCGAGGACCTGATGAAGGGGACGCGCGTGCTGATCAGCGCCCTCGCCGACATCGCCGGCGGTCCGAAGATCGAGGAACCGTTCCGGCCTGAAGGGCGAAGGGCGAAGGATGAAGGGCGAAGGAAGAACTGAATTGTGAGTTGCGAATTGCTCGCATCCCCTTTCGCCCTTCGCCCTTCAGTCCATCATCTCCCCGCGATCCTTCGCTTCGCGCGGACGTAGCCGAAGCCATCGATCAGCGTCGTCTCCTGCACTCTGCAGACGACGCGGACGTCGACGTTGCCCGGTGCATGGGGCGGAGTGAGGACGACGAGCTTGCCGCCGGTGAACGGGTTGGGCGTTGCGGCGATGCCGTCGAACGTGACGCGGCACGAGTCGCTGAAGCCGGTGCCGCTGATCTCGACTCGGGTTCCGCCGCTGAAGCCGCCCGTGGCTGGCGTGATGGCGTCGATGGCCAGCTCGAACGGGCTCACGCGGATCGGAATGCCGGCCGACCTTCCGACGATCGTAAACGCCAGCGAGGTCTGGCCGAGGGCGATGCCGTGGACAGGGACGCGGACTGAGCCGCCCGCCGGGACGGTGATCGTATCCGGGACCTCGATGATGCCCGGGTCGGCCGGTGCGAGACTGACTGTCTGCGGCGATCCCGCCGGCGGATCGAGGGCGACCGACACCTGCACCGTCAAACCCGTTCGGATTCCCAGCGCCGACGGGTTGATGACGATCGTCCGGTCCGTGTATGCGGTGATGGCCATCGACCCGCTCGCCCCGTTGGAGAGGAAGCCGGTCAGGAGCGCATTTCCCTCCCCGGAGGGAACGACGAAGACGTCGATGGAACGCGACCCCGGCGGAACGGCCTGTGCCGGCCGCGCTGGGATGACATTCGCATCAGTAGTGGAGAAGGTTAAGTACCCACCGCTCGCCAGCGTCGTGCCGAAATCGAAGCGTACCTTCGACGAACCGCCGACGGGCATCAGGGCGTGATCCGGGAAGAAGCCCGCGTCGTCGTTGACGATCGTGCAGATGGCCGTGGTTTTGTCGAGCAGTGGTCCGTTGCCATAGTGGTCCGCGATCGTGACGGAGAACGTCTCGTCGTCTTCGCGGACGGCGTCGGTCACGATGGGAACGCTGTACGTCGCCGTCGTGGTTCCGGCGGTCAGGATGAAGCTGGTGGAGACCGGAACGGTGTAGTCGTCGTCCGCCTTCGCCGTTCCCGGTGTAATGGTGACGTCGTAATAGACGTCATAGCCGAGCGGTGCCGACGAAACGACCGTGAACTGGGCATTCGTCGTACCGCCCGTTCCTTCGATGACGGAGATGTCATGGAACGTCGCGGTCGGCACCGAGCCATACGCCGGCACGCCTGCC
Source organism: uncultured Thermoanaerobaculia bacterium (assembly GCA_964650405.1). Taxonomy (GTDB): domain Bacteria; phylum Acidobacteriota; class Thermoanaerobaculia; order Gp7-AA8; family Gp7-AA8; genus CAZYTO01. The sequence goes on from CAZYTO010000129.1 coordinate 5,163, forward strand.
AGAAGCAGTGCGGCGACGGTAATCGTGAGACCGAGGAGGCGTTTCATCACTCTAATGATACGGGGCATTGACGTGTAATGCCTTCGAGTTCACGACTGTCTCGCGGGCAACGAGCGGAGGTCACTCGTCCGCCCGCCGCCCCTGAGCCTCACCGCGAGGCTCTCGTCGCCGCGGCCTTGACGGCTGCGCGATGCAAGCCCGCATGCCCTTTCGTCTTCACGGCCTTCAGCGCGGCCCGGTGGCGCGACGCGGCGCCTCGCTTCCTGGCCGCGGCGGTGGCCTGACGCGACAGCGCCGTATGGGATGCCGCGGCGCGCCCTTCGCGCTTCAATGCGCTCTCCATGGCACGGGAGCGTTTGGCCGACGTTTTTCCATTCGCCTTCGACCGCCCGCGAGCGAGAGCACGTTTGGCCGATTCACGCGTCCTGGCGCTTGTCGTTCCCTTGGCCGGGGCCGGGAGCTTCACTCCGGCCCGCCTGGCCTTGGAGAGCCCGATGGCGATGGCCTGTTTGGCTGACCGCGCGCCGTGCTTCCCACTGCGAACGTGTTCGATCTCCTCGCGGACGAACTCGCCGGGCCTGGGTCGACGGCGCCTTTCCTTCGCGCTTGTCCTCCCGGGCCTTCCGGATCGTTTCTCTCTCGGGCATCGCACGTCCTCCTTGCTCGTAGTCCGTGCAACCACCTCGCCATCTATGGCACCCGCCGGCGCATACGTAGTACCTGTTCGGGGATGGCCGATCCTGCTCCTCGAGATCATCATTCGTCTCGTCCAGGACGCCTGGCCAACTCCGTGCAACGGGTCCCGTGATCCGGCAAAGCCGACGCGAGCATTGCGGCTTCCGTAGCACTCGATTGATGAGAAGAGCTTCGGCCGTGCTGCTGTCCCTGATTGCCGCCATTCCGCTGGCCGCCGATTGCATCGCCAACGGCCACTACACCGTCGTCGGCAGCGCCAGCCCGCTCCTCGGCACGCGCTATCCATACACCGAGGACCTGGCCTCGAGGAGTGACGCCCTGCCCATCCCGTCGGCCTTGACGGTTCCCTATCACGCCGACGGACGGTGGACGAAGATCCAGACCGGCTGCGCCTCCTCGGACGAACGGAACGTCGCCGCCTCGGCGCCGGTGCACCTGCTGTTGCGCGCATCTTTCCGCCTCAGTGCGCATACCGCGTCGCCGGACGCGCGCTACCAGGTCCAGCTCCGCCTCGACGACCAGGTGGTGATGACCGAGACGCGCCGCCTCGGCGTCACACCGCGCAGCGATCGCTTCGCCGCCGTCGTGCGCGACGTGCCGGCGGGCAACTATGTCTATTCGTTCTGGCTGCGCGTCCTCGACGGGCCGGAATCGAATGCCGTGTCGATCGACCTGCAGTGGATCAACGCCCAGGGCGCGCCGAACGCCTTCGCCGCCGTCCGCGAGCAGTCGTCGCCGGAGGAGCGTTTCGGGGAGACGTGGACGAGCGTGGGAGGGGACATCCACTTCAGCAACGACCAGCGGGTCGATCTGGCCCTGCAATCGTCCTTCACCGTGGAGGAGGCGGATGCCACGGCGTCATTCGACATCGGCTGGACGCTCGACCGCGAGCCGCTCGTGGTGAGCGGCCGCGTGGCCGTGCCGGCCATGCGGCCGGATTCGATGATCGCCTTCGAGGCCCGGCCTTTCGTGCGGCCCGGGATGCACACCCTGAAGATGTGGATGCGCAGCACACACGAGCGCATCCGCGTGTCCTCCCTCCGCCTGGAGATGATGAGCTTTCCGTCGCGCGTGCGCGATCTCGACGTCATCCCAATGGTGAAAGGGGAAGCGGACGACGAAGTGCTGACCACGGCGGACGGGGACGCGGAACAGACACCGGCGCTCAGCCCCATCTGCGGACGCTGGACGAAGCTGCTCCAGTTCACGCTCCCTCCCAGCGAGGAAGATCCATCCTGGAGTTTGGAGGGGTACGTCGAGCTGCGCGACTTCGACGTCAGCGGGTACGGGCAGGTGGCCATGGTGGCCATTCACCGGCACGAGATGAAGAACGGCGTGCTGGTGGGGGACACCACCACGGACATGGGGATCTTCGAGTTTCACGCGCGGCCAGGCGGGGACGGGCTCTTCTTCGAAGGCGACGCGTCGAAGTGGGGGAATGCGCTCAACGGCGACGAAATGTCGCTCTGGATCCGGCGGGTCGAAGGCTGCCGGCAAGCGCCGCTGGGAGGGGGATTCCGGGTGGGACGGCGCTGGCTGGCGGTGAAGATGCTGCCGTCCGAGGGGCCGCACCTGTAGGGCGGCCGGGCCGTGCGCCCAAGCCGGGAGGATGCCCTGGGACGAAAGGCTGGAAGGTCGAAAGGCTGAAAGGGCCAGAGGCAGCAAGGCATCCCTTTTTCGAGCACCGATCTCGACACCTGGCGGGCGTAAGTATCAGTAAACAAAAAGGTTGAAGTATGAAGAGGCGGGATATCGGCGGAAGCGGCTGCCGGCGAGGCTGTAACAATTCCAATCGCCGCCGTCTGCCGGGTCGAACCTGTTTGCCAGCCCCCTCCGCCTAACGAGCCGGGTCCCGGCCTCGGACGAGGCATCGCGAAGGCGCGCCACGTAAGTGCTTTATGGCTGAAGTGTCTTCTGTTTCAAACACTTACGTATCATCCCCTGTAGGCGAACTCCGCGCATGAATGCGTGTGAATACGTCGCTTACTCAAATAACTCAGAATCAGGGACGGGAGTGGCGTGTTTTTCGTGGAGGCGATAACCGTTGAGGTTAATCGTTGACAAAATCCGTAAGGGTTTTCATGATTCGCATCACGGTTGCCAGCGCGGCGTGATGGGAGAGGAGTCGGAGCATGGCTTTCGAGAAGTGGGAACCTCAACACGAGTTCGAGCGCTTTCCAGCCTCGGCGACGATCGTGCAGTCACGCCTCATCCGCCTGCCGACGCCTGTCGCCTCGATGTTGCGGCTCCGCGGAAAGTCCAGCGCCAACCTCTACTACGACAAGAAGCGCAAGGTGATCGGCATCCGCGCGCTCGACAAGAAAGAAGAAGGCGCCGCGAAGATCCGCCAGTCGGACAAGTCGACCTCTCTCCACGTTCCCAGCTTCTTCCGCTTCTACGACATCGAAGTTCCCGGCATCAAGCGCTTCCACTGCTGGTATGACGAGAAGGAGCGCATGGCGATGATCGACATCTCGAGACCGTCGCCGCGCGGCCGTCCGGCGGGCACATAGCTCGATC